>CAZUCI010000008.1:1806-60108 GCA_964619485.1 uncultured Lachnospiraceae bacterium | reverse complement strand
TGTTATTCCGTTTTGGAATTCAAATACAATTTTATTGGCAAAGGACTTAAATCCATGCACTTCTATACTCTTTAAATACATCTTGCACCCCTTTTATACGTCTTTCTGTCTGGTCAGAGCATCATAGGCTGCATGCTGCTGTGCCAGCTTCTTACTCTTTCCCTTTCCATAGCCAATTGGCTTTCCATCAAGCATAGCCTGCATCTCAAAAGTTTTTTCATGCTCCGGCCCTGTCTCACTCAACAGTTCATAGGTCAGTTCACCTGATTTTTTCTCCTGAATACGCTCCATAAGAATCGATTTTGCATCATAAAACAGCTGTTTATTCTCAAGATCATTCAACACAAAGCGATCGATAAACTTCTTTGCCTCTTCCATCCCTGCATCAAGATAAATTGCACCGATAGTCGCTTCCACTGCATCGGCAATAATGGACTCCCTCTCACGGCCTCCATTTGCCTCCTCACCTTTTCCGAATACCATGTACTTACCAAGCTCCAGCTGTCTTGCCGTGATAGCCAGCGCCTGCTCACAAACTGCACTGGCACGCATTTTGGTCAGCTTTCCTTCTGTCTCCTGAGGATATTTCCGGTAAAAGAAATCACTGCTGACCAGCTCTAAAACAGCATCTCCCAAAAACTCAATGCGCTCATAATTTTTCCATTTATTTATTTTTTGTTCATTGGAAAAGGAGCTGTGCGTCATTGCCTGACGAATCAGACTCTTATCCTTAAACTGATAGCCAATTTTTTCTTCTAAATCCTGCATGCTTTCTTCTTCCCTCTGATATTCGTCAATATCCCGCGCACTCCCATGCACAGCACATTATAAGCAACGAAAAAGCCCATAGCGGGCTTCTTCATGAATGTATCGCATTCTGTATAAATGCAATTGCTTCAGAAACCTTATCGATATCACGAATCTGTTCCAGATCAACATGAATATCAAAAGTCTCTTCCATTTGTATCGCGACCTGATATAAATCCAGTGAATCAGCACCCAGGTCCTCAGCGAAAGTCGTATCCATAGTAATTTCATCCGGAGCAACCCCAAGAATTTTTACCAGAATCTCCTGCAATTTTTCAAATTCCAACTTACAGACTTCCTTCCTATTCCTGAATGATATGTTCTTTTATCTTTTCATTAATTTTCTGTTCTTTAAAGGTAATGCACTGTTCAATACAGTTTTTAATCACAACTGCCTTGGCATTGCCATGTGTTTTTACAACCAGACCGTTTAAACCGAGAAGTGGAGCTCCACCATAACAGTCCACATCAAAATCCTTTAATGTTTTCTTCAATGCAGGCTTTACCAAAAGTGCACCGATCTTTGTTTTCAGGCTCTGCATCATGCTGCCCTTAATCTTGCTGATCAAGGCACCACCAACGCCCTCATACATCTTTAAAATAACATTTCCAACAAAGGCTTCACATACAATAACGTCCGCCTTGCCATATGGGATATCCCTTGCCTCGATAAAGCCGGTAAAATTGATATCAGGACAGTTCTTTAGCAGTGGAAGGGTTTCCTTTACAAGCGCATTGCCCTTTTCCTCCTCTGCTCCAATGTTGACCAAAGCAACTCTTGGATTCTTAATACCCATGATATTCTCCATATAAACTGACCCAATCTGGGCGAACTGTAACAGATGTGAAGCTCTTGCATCCACATTTGCGCCACAGTCAATCAATAAAGAAGCTCCATTTACAGTTGGAATCATTGGCGCAAGCGGTGCACGTTCAATACCTTTTATTCGTCCCACCAGAACCGTTCCGCCAACCAGAACCGCCCCTGTACTTCCCGCAGAAACAAAAGCATCCGTAATACCCTCCTTTGTCATCTTCATTCCCTTGACAATGGATGAGTCTTTCTTTTTCCGAATTGCATTTACAGGTGGTTCCGCCATTTCAATGACGTCCTCTGTATGGATTACTTCGATTTTTTCTTTATCATAATCATATTTGGCAAGCTCAGCGTTGACCGCATCCTCCCTGCCCAGCAAAAAGATTTTTACGTTCTTAAATTCCTGTAAGGCTTCTACCACGCCTTTTACTATTTCCATTGGTGCATTGTCTCCGCCCATGGCATCGACTGCAATATTGACTATTTCTCCCATGTGTATACCTCCATACCTTATATAAATATACTAAAATAAAGAAGAAAAATCAAGGAAGAATCCCACCTGTCTCTGTCCACCGGCACTGACAGGCAAAGCTGCAATAAAAAAAGGCTCTCCGATTAACCCGGAAAGCCTTGATTATACAGGATTAGTTTACGCTGATAATCTCTTTTTTGTTGTAAGATCCACAAGACTTACATACTCTGTGAGGCATCATTAATGCGCCACATTTACTGCACTTTACTAAAGTAGGAGCACTCATCTTCCAGTTTGCTCTTCTCTTATCTCTTCTTCCTTTAGAAGACTTGTTCTTTGGACAGATAGACATCGTTACACCTCCTTATTCGCGTTAAAGATATCTTTTAATACTGCCATTCGAGGATCCGGTACGAACGTGTCACACCCGCAGTCCCCTTGGTTCAAATCTTTACCGCATTTTGTGCAAATACCTTTGCAATCCTCTTTGCATAAGATTTTACCAGGCCAGTTTATCAAAATTTCGCTGTTAATGAGCATCTGTATATCCAGCTGATACCCCGTAAGGAACGGGAACTCATCAACATCGGTAGGATTTTCTATATTCTCTAAATCAAACTCCTCTTCCAGTGTAATGGAAACAGGTACATCAACTCTGGTTAAGCAGCGGTCACATCTTGCCTGGAACAATAAATCGCCCTGGCCTTCAAGCCTCGCCTTACCCTTGCCAACATTGGAAAGCGTCAAATCAATCGGTCCATTCTTCAGAACTTTAAACTGCCCATTTCTGGATTTAAAGAAATCTGCCTCATAGTTTACCGATACTTTCTCTGTTTTTCCTTCACATGATAAGATGTCTGTAAGATTCAGTAACATTTCATACTCCTATCCACACTCAAACGATTATACATGGCAAAATACCTTTTGTCAATAAATTACAAAATTTTTTTATACTTTTTCTTTTCCTATGCTATAATAAATCATGCTCGGGTTATAATCCGATAAAAACACATATGGGAGTTCCTATGAAAAACGAAAAGAAACCATTTATCAATAATAAAATTTTTATTGCAGCAGCTCTCGCTGCCCTTGCTCTTCTATTATATATACTGCATCTGTTTCTTCTGCACCATCAGATTCAGAATATTTTTGCAGTACCAGCTTATTATACCACAACAGCCAAATGTTCCATAGGGCTTTCTCTTCTTTTTGGATATGGTGTATATCTCTTGTTCTGCATAATGGTCTATCTTTTTATTACCAGAAATCTTCTGTTTATTTCCTATATAAAAGAAGTTCTGCCCTGCCTGATTTTTTTACTGCTCCTGCTGTTTTTCGTATGGCCCGGCATTTTCAAGGGGGACGAATATTATACACTGGAGGCTGTTAGAAGCCTGGACTTCTCCGCAGCGCAGACCGGGATTACCAGCCTTTTTTATATTGCCTGTCTGATCTTCTTTCCCTCTATGGGAAGTATCTCATTTTTTCAGATTCTGATTATAAGCCTTATTTATGGCTACCTGTTTTATAATCTGCACCAAATCTACAAAAATGAAAGGCTTATTTTACTCCGTCTTGTCTTTCTGCTTCTTCCAATCGTGGATGCCTGCTTCTTCACGCTCCGTGCGACCTTGACAAGCTGGTTGTTTTTGTTATTGATGTCGGCACTTTTCTTTACCTGTAAAAGAAAATGTCTGTCCACTCTCTCCCTTGTCACCCTGAGCATTCTCTGCGGATTCATTTTTGCCTGGCGCAGTGAATACGTTTACTTACTTTTATTTTTACCTTTTCTTTTATGGATATTCCACAAAATTTCCTGGAAGCAAATTTTGTTATGTGTTCTGGTTGTTCTTATTTCCTTTACTGTATTTCAGGTCCCAAATAAAATTGCAAATAAAGGAAGCAACAAATACCCGATTTCTCTGGTCATCAATCCACTGGGTAATATTTTTGCACAGGATGTCATCAGGGGTGATTCCTCCTATGATGATATCATGACAATCAATGAGCTTATTGATGTTCAGATGCTTCGCAGACAGCATTCCGTTCGAAACATCAGCCAGTACTGGAATATCCCGGATATTCTCCCGGAGGATCAGCTTCACGAGTTCATGGCCGCATCTGCCCGTATCATTTTCAATAATTTTGATCACTTTTTATACTATCGCTTACTGACCTTTGCTCACACCAATGGGCTGTATGCCAATGAGATTAATCATCCGTCAGCACCAACTCCTGACACGGTTTATTCTCTGGTCTATTACGGCAGGGATTATAAAGCTGATTACTATTTCATGCACCCTCTCTTTGGTGAAAAAATACGGGAGCGCATTATTACGGCATTAGCCTGCCGGACCTATTACCCGGACGATGTAAAAACCAATGCCTTATATCCCATATTTTATAATTGCATTCCGGCGATACTCTTACTCTTAGCTTCTTTTATTGCCTGTGTGATAAAAAGAAAAAAGGAGCTGGCATGGCTGATTGTCACAATCACCGTTCAGCTTCCAATTATCTTTTTAACAGCCCCTGCCATGTTCTTTATGTACTATCTCTGTTTCTATCTGACAGGATATTTCTTTACCGCATTAACCATAAAGGAGCTGGTACACTCCTGATTCTTCAGCAAAGTGTACCAGCTCCTTTTCTACATCTGATTAAAAATATCAAAATATTAAAATTTCAAAATTATACCAGCTGGGCCTGAACTGCTGTCAGTGCAACAACACCCACAATATCTTCCCAGGAACAGCCTCTTGATAAATCATTTACCGGTTTGGCAATTCCCTGAAGCATCGGACCATAAGCTTCCGCTTTTCCAAGTCTCTGTACCAATTTATAGGAAATATTACCACAGTCTAAATTTGGGAATACCAGTACATTGGCTTTTCCTGCCACTTCACTTCCAGGTGCCTTTGATTTGGCAATATGAGGAACAAGTGCTGCATCAGCCTGTAGTTCACCGTCTACACACAGATTTGGATACTGTTCCTTTGCAATCTTGGTTGCCTCAACCACTTTGTCGACCAGTGCATGCTTTGCGCTTCCCTTCGTTGAATGGGAAAGCATGGCAATAATTGGTTTTGCACCGATAAGGCTCTTAAAGCTTCTCGCGGAGGACTCTGCAATTGCTGCAAGCTCTTCTGCATTCGGGTCCTGATTCAATCCACAGTCTGCAAACAGGAAGGTACCGTTCTCACCATATTTACAGTTTGGAACGTCTAAAATAAAGAAACCTGAAACCAGTTTTACTCCCGGTGCGGTTTTTAATATCTGTAATGCCGGTCTCAGGGTATCTGCTGTCGCATGACATGCGCCTGCAACCATACCATCTGCATCATTCGCCTTTACCATAATAACACCAAAGGAAAGATAATCATTTTTCAAAATTTCCGTTGCTTTTTCAACTGTCATTCCCTTTGCTTTTCTTGTTTCGTATAAAAGCTGGACATATTCATCAAATTTCGGGCATTTCTCCGGATCTACCACTGTGACCCCATTCAGCTCAACCTCCAGCCAGCGGGCACCATCCATAATCTTTTCTTCATTTCCGATCATAATAATATCTGCAATTCCTTCTTCCAGGATATGTGCAGCTGCAATCAAAGTTCTCTTATCATTTGTCTCAGGCAGTACGATCGTTTTTCTATCTGCTTTCGCTTTTTCCTTAATAACATCTATGTATGACATACCGTTATTTCTCCTTTCCCTGTCCCTTGTTTTTTATTATAATGCATTCATTTTTGAACCACAAGATTATAAAACATGTTTTTCGATAAATACAATTTTTCTTTAAAAATTCCGTTCTCCTGTCATTTTTATAAATCAAATATTGTACCGGGCACGAAAAAATGGTATCTTTATTATAATAATAAAGATTTAAACCATAATTGTCTCATTATAGAAAGGCACTTTGAATGAAAGTAACAGGTATCATTGCAGAATACAACCCGTTCCACAACGGGCACAAACATCAGATTGAGCAGGCAAGACTGCAGACAGGCGCTGATTATATCATTGTTGTTATGAGCGGCGATTTCACCCAGCGTGGCACACCTGCTATCATCAGCAAATATTCCCGTGCACAGATGGCTCTTGCAAGTGGTGCTGATCTGGTTTTAGAGCTTCCACTCTGCTACGCAACCGGAGGTGCTGAATATTTTGCCCAGGGTGCCATTGCACTCCTTGATGCCCTCGGCTGTGTGGACACCGTCTGCTTTGGAAGCGAATGTGGTAATATCGAGGAATTGACGCACGTTTCAACTGCTCTGGTCAATGAGACAAGTGACTATAAGGCTGTTCTAAAAAACAGTCTTCGCAACGGAAATACTTTTCCAATTGCAAGGAAAGCCGCTCTTCAGGGGACCCTGAATGGATTTGCCTCCTATGAAAACATTCTTAATTATCCTAATAATATTTTGGGTATCGAATATATCAAGGCTATTATCAAGCAAAAGAGCTCCATCACGCCTTTTACAATACAAAGACTGGGTGCTGATTACCATAGCTACAAATTTTCAAACAATCAATTCAGCTCCGCTCTTGCTGTGCGCCAGGCCATAGAAGCAAATTCTGACTTAAGCAACGTAAAGGGACAGCTTCCTGCCGCATCCTACGAAATTATGAAAGAGGAATTTGGGAGAACCTTCCCGATTTTCCCAGTGGATTTTTCTGCAATGTTAAAATACAAGCTCTTATGCGAGCAGTCTAAGGGCTACACCGATTATCTGGATGTGACACGAGAAATTTCTGATAAGATTAATAACTACCTCTTCCAGCTATATGATTACGATATGTTCTGTGAGCTGTTAAAAAGCAAGGAAGTCACTTTTACAAGAATCAGCCGCTGTCTTTTTCATATTCTTCTTGATATTACCAAGGAGGATGTCAATTTATACATGGATAATGGTTATGTCTTTTACGCAAAGGTTCTCGGTATGGGAGAAAACATCTCCTCTCTGCAAAGAGCCTTGAAAAAGAATTCTTCTATTCCTTTCATCACCAAAATGAAAGAGGCAGAAAGCTTAATTTATCCTATTGGACAAAGGCAGTTTAAAAGAGATCTGGCCGCAACCAATCTCTATTCTGCGGTTGTTTCAATGAAATATAAGCATCCTGCCAAGGAAGAATTTGCCCGTAAAATTTTAAAAGTATAGGCAAATGTATTAATTTTTAAAGCTGTGGATTGGTGCAGGGATTCTTCCGCCACGATTGACAAAGTTATCGCAGGAGAAGGAGTTTACAGGCATAATTGGCGCATATCCTAAAAGACCGCCAAACTCAACTGTTTCTCCAACGCCCTTTCCAATCACAGGAATCACACGCACTGCTGTTGTTTTCTGATTAACCATACCGATTGCCATTTCATCTGCAATTACACCTGCGATTGTGGTCGGTTTGGTATCTCCTGGAATTGCTATCATATCAAGTCCAACACTGCAAACACAGGTCATGGCCTCCAGCTTTTCAATGGAAAGTGCCCCACAGTTTACTGCATCAATCATTCCCTGATCCTCGCTGACCGGGATAAAGGCACCACTGAGTCCGCCCACATAGGAGGAAGCCATAACGCCGCCCTTTTTGACCTGATCATTTAAGAGAGCCAGTGCAGCTGTTGTTCCGGGTGCTCCAGGATGCTCCACCCCAATCTCAGTCAGAATATCCGCAACGCTGTCTCCAATTGCAGGAGTTGGTGCCAGAGACAAGTCGATAATTCCAAATGGAATATCCATCATACGTGATGCTTCCTTGGCAACCAGCTGACCCACACGGGTAACCTTAAATGCCGTCTTTTTAATTGTCTCACATAAAACCTCAAAGCTTTCACCGCGAACCTTTTCCAGTGCAGTTTTAACGACACCAGGTCCAGAAACACCCACATTAATTATCTTATCTGCTTCTGTCACTCCATGAAACGCGCCTGCCATAAAAGGATTATCGTCCGGTGCATTACAGAAAACAACCAGCTTTGCACAGCCAAGGGAATCATTTTCTTTCGTATATTCTGCTGTCTGAACAACAATTTCACCCATCAGCTTTACTGCGTCCATATTGATACCAGTTTTGGTGGAGCCCAGATTTACAGAGCTGCATACCAGTTCTGTTTCAGCCAGAGCCTGTGGAATAGAACGAATTAAAAGTTCATCTGCCCTTGTCATACCCTTTGCCACCAATGCGGAATAACCTCCAAGGAAGTTTACTCCAACCTTGTGTGCTGCTTCATCAAGGGTCTTTGCAATTTCAACAAAATCCTCTGAGGTTCTGCAGGCCGCTCCTCCAATCAGGGCAATGGGAGTAACGGAAATTCTTTTATTCACAATCGGAATACCAAATTCCTTCTCAATTTCCTCTCCTGTGGCTACAAGCTCCTTTGCCGTTGTTGTAATTTTGTCATAGATTTTCTTCTTACAGCTTTCCAGGTCTGCATCAATACAATCTAACAGGCTGATTCCCAATGTAATGGTTCGTACATCCAGATTTTCCTTTTCTATCATTTTGTTTGTTTCGTTTACTTCATATATATTAATCATGTCTGCTCTCCTGTTTTTCTTTTGCTAAAAATAGGCGTTTAAATTTGGTGCATCCTGCCTTTAAATCCGGTGCATCATATCAAAAATATCTTCTCTCTGAATCTTAATCATAACTCCAATATCCTCGCCCAGCTTAGCCAGCTCATCAACTGCAGTATCAATCTGAACAGTAGACGCATTCATATCTACAATCATCATCATATTAAAATATCCCTGCACGATTGTCTGGGAAATGTCTAAAATGTTAATTTGACGTTCTGCAAGATAGGAACATACCTTTGCAATAATTCCAACGGTGTCTTTACCAAGTACTGTAATAATCGCTCTTTTCATGATCTCTTCTCCTCAAAAAATGTATTGTGCTGCCACTTTACTTCTTTAGCAAACCGCATTTCGATATATTATAGCATAAATTATATTGCTCCACAAACAGGAATATTTCCATAGCCAGAAATGTCTTGAATATTTCCAGCGTCTGAAATGCCTGAACTTATTTTTCAAATATGGAATCAAAGGTTTTATATAAAACTGCGATTTCAATCGGCTTCGCTATATGACCGTTCATTCCGGCATTTAAGGCCTCTGCAACATCACTGGAAAAGGCGTTTGCTGTCATGGCATAAATTGGTACCGTCTTTGCGTCCGGTTTCAGACTTGCTCTAATAGCCTTCGTTGCTTCGTATCCATCCATCACCGGCATATTGATATCCATCAAAATGCAGTCAAAGGTCTCAGCAGGATTTTTCACAAACAGATCCACTGCCTGCTTACCATCCTCAGCACAGACTACGCTGATATCAGACATTTTCAGAAGACTTACAATAACCTCCATGTTCAGGGCAACGTCCTCTGCAATCAATACCTTTCTGCCCGGGTATTTATGCTCACCCTCGCTGGTCTTGGAAAGAGAAGCACTTTCACCATTCTTGATTTTCATAAGTGCATTAAAAATAGTTGACTGGAACAGAGGCTTCGACATGAAATAATCAGCTCCTGCCTGAATACCAACATCTTCAATTTCATTTAAATCATAGGCTGTCAAAATCACAATAATGGTATCATGTCCAAAAATTTCACGAATGTTTTTCGTCAGCTCCAATCCATCCATCTTTGGCATTTTCCAGTCAATCAGACAAAGCTGATATGCATTTCCCTTATCCTCGGCGTCACCTAACATCTCCAGTGCTTCCTCGCCGGAATAGGCAGTCTCATGCACAGCTCCAATTCGATCCAGTACCTCTCCGCAGTAGGAACAGGCATCCCTGTCATCATCAACGATCAAAACATGAATATCTTTAAACTCGTCGTTTTCTTTTTTTCAGCTGATACTTCTGTGCCATCGCCGATGAGATAACCACCTCATTTTTAGCATCACGGGTTTCAACATCAAAATAAGGATTATCCTCATCTATACCAAGCAATGTGACATCAAGATTGTATCCATATATTTCTTTTTTCAGCGTCTCTGCATAGCTGGCTTCTCCTCCCCCCGGAACCTCCTCTGTGGGATATTTATAGGTGTACATGTATTCATATCTGGTATCTGCCTTATTTTCTGTACTGATATGCTGACACATCACATAGCAGTCAATGCCAAGCATCATAATCAAAAGGGAGATAAACATTCCAAACAGTACCGTAAAGCCTGTTCTTGCCTCTCTAAGCATCTGGCAAATGCGGAAGCGCTGTATAAAGCCCATGCTTCCAAGGTTCAGATTGCTCACCCTTCCGCTCTTTTCCTCTTTTTTCATCAAGGCAAGAACCGGCCTGGACAGGTGCTTTTGAATAACAAGACAATTTACCACAACGGCTACAACAGCAGGCATCACCATTCCATAGATAAGCAAATATGGAGAATAAACTGCATTTAACTCCGGCAGAGAAAAATAACCATAGCAGTCTCCCATCTGATATCTGATGCCAATCCTGCTAAAGCCCAGAAGTGTTCCTGCCACACCCGAAAGAAAGGTGACAAGCACCGGAAGCATCAGATAATGAAGCATCAAATCCTTCCTGGTTACCCCAAGGGCATAGAGGGCCCCTATGACACTGCTCTCTTTTTGTATTCTATGAATCACAAATACGGAAATAACATAGGTGAACAAAACCATCAAAATAACACCAGCTGCAAGCCCTGCCACCTTATTGATTACCTGATCATCCGCACCCGCTCCTATTCTTGGATTGTCTGCCGCTTTCAAAAAGAAGGTCAGATTTTTCAACTCGATTCCCAGCTCATCCTCAATTTCCTCTGTCGCATCGGAAAGCTCCTCTGTTCCCTCTGAAAGCTCAACGCTTCCATCCGCTGCCTCGGCCACTCCGTCCGTATATGTGTTTACGCCATCCTTATATTCCTTTAGCTGACTCAGTTCTTCCATGACACTGTTTAATTTCATTCTCAGAAATGGATTGTCTGATTTACTCTTAAGCAGAGTCAAAATTTCCTCGAAATTTTCCTCTGTAAGCTCCTTTGAAAGTCCATATTCCTTCAGACTCTCAGAAGCACTTTGTAAATATGCATCCAAGAGCTTCGCAGCGCCCTCTGACAAATCATCATTATGAGCTTTTAATTCTGCCAGACCATCCGTAAGCTCCTCCATTCCATCGGAAAGCTCCTCTATCCCATCTGTAAAGTCCTCGACCTTCCCTGCGGTTCGGTCCCAATATTCTCTAAAATATGCATCCTCCACTTCCTCTGGATTCACGGAATATTTTTCCAGCTTCTTTTTCAGTTCCTCGTCTGTCATCGCATCATTCAGTCTGTAGGCGTATTGATATTGTTCCGACAAAATGCTGCTTCCCGTATCCTGTAACACCTGATATTCTTTTTTCGTAACAAACCCTGTTCCAAAGGCTTTGCTGTCAATAGAGCTGTCCCCCAGACTCTCATAGCAGGCCTCATAATCCGGTGTCGAACCAATTCCCACAACCGTAAGCTTTTGTTCTGCAAGGATAATCGTATCGCCGATTTCATATCCATTCTCCTCACAGTACCGCTTTTCCAGAGCAATTTCCCCGGTCTCTTCTGCCTGGCGTCCCTCGTCAATGACAATCCGATTGATACGCTCACGGTTTTGAAAAATCCGGATTGTACCGGAATCCGCAACAGTATAATCCAGATAGAACATCCTTTCCAGCTGAATTCCTTCCCTGGTCAGCTGCTCCTCTTCCTCCTCCGACAGCGGAACAAAAACACCAAATTCGCCATCCTCCAGTTTATGTATTTCTGCTTCATCCTTCGTTCCATTGATAATGGTTTCCGCTGCTCCGACCAGACTTACCACAATATACATGCTCAAAATAATTAATGCTCCCAATGCAATATAACGTGGAAAATTTTCTTTCAAATCACGAAGCACTCTTTTTTGTAAAATCTTCTGCATCTTAGTCTCCATTCCTAACCCATGTGATGATTGCCACTATAAATCCTGCAGCTTTGCTGCCGGAACTCTTGTCTGATTCAAATATTCCTCACTGATCAAACCATCCTTGATTCGGATTACACGATGAACCATGTTTTTGATGGAATTATTATGGGTTACAATCAGCATGGTCGTTCCATATTTCTGATTGATTTTCTCCAGAAGAATCAAAATATCTCTCGAGGTATTGGAGTCCAACGCTCCGGTAGGTTCATCCAGTAAAAGAAGCTTTGGATTTTTTACAAGAGCACGGGCAATGGCGCATCTCTGCTGTTGTCCTCCTGACAACTGGGATGGAAATTTATTCTGATGCTGCGTCAGTCCCAATGTTTCCAGAAGCTCATCTACATCCAGAGGCTCTCCTGTCAGATACTCGCAAACCTGCACATTTTCCTTAATTGTCAAATTCGGAACAAGATTGTAAAACTGAAAAATCCAAGATTTTCCCTGCGGTATTCTGACAAATCATTCTGGCTCATGCCAAAGATTTCCTGTCCATCCACACAGATTGAGCCGGAATCCATGGTATCCAATCCCCCGATACAGTTTAGAAGTGTGGACTTGCCTGAGCCACTGGTTCCCTGTATGACACACATCTCTCCCTGCTCTACGCCGGTTGTAATCCCCTTTAGTACCTCCATGTAGCTTCCGTTTTCACCATAGCTCTTTTTTAAATCCCTGACTGTTAAATACATTTCATACTCCTCCTGTTTTTTCCATGCTTATTTGCTTCTACTGTTGGCAGTTTTCTTATTAATCATCTTTTTTTTGTTATTTTCTTTTTTTGCTGTTTTCTTATTGATATTTTTTATCATTTACATAACACTGTTATGTAGAATGTATTTTTTTAGCTATGGGAAATCCCATAGCCTTAAAACATTCCATTCCATCCTGCAATCAGGTATTTTGTAATCTCCTGCACATGCCTCTGCGCTTTTTCCTCTGAACGTTCATGGGTCAGCATATGAACAAACATGTCAATGTGCATATGTGCAATCCAGTGAATCATGTATGCATCCAGAGGTTCTATCCCTTTTTTGTCCGTCATTGCATTTGCCAGCTGGCGGTAGTGCTCCTCTGTAATTGCAACAAACTGATCAATGCAATGTTCAAATATCGTTCCCTGGCTCTTCGTCAAAAGCAATTCAACTGCATCAAAGTTTTGATACATAAAATGTATCACCAGCTGTGAGGCTTTTATATCCCCATCATTTCCAATCTCTTCCACTTCACCATGATTTGCCTTGTCTATTTCCTGGCTGTAATGCTCCTTCATGTAAAAAGCGAGCTGATTTAACGGCTCCGACACAAGACTGGAAAATAAATCCTCTTTATCCTTGAAGAAAAAATACAGTGCACCGGTTGTGACGCCCGCTTCCTTGCAGATATTTCTCAGGGAAGCCTGAGAAAAGCCTTTTTCTAAAAATTCTTTTTTTGCACTTTCCAAAAGAAGCTGCTTCGTTTCTTTCTCGTTTTTCATTCCAGACACCTTATCCCATCAAAAACACAAAATGATTATTCTGCTCTGTACATAACAGTGTTATCTTTCATAACACTGTTATGTTATACTATTTTATTTCACCTGTCAATTATTTTTTTACTTTTCTACACCCCCCTACAAACCTTTCATTTTTCTTTTCTACAAACCTTTCTATGAACCAGCCCTTTGTTTTGTAAGGAAATCCGTCTCGTTTTTTTCCGAAACATAAGTGTAAAGGCACCGTTCATAACCATCTGCTACAATCTGTGGTCTGATCAGCTTCACTCCAAGCTGTCTGATTGTTATATAATCAGAACCACATATTGCCGGCATAAATTCCATATATCCGTATTCCTGTGCATACTTTACAATCGGACAGCCAATCAGATCAAAGGACAGACTTTCATGCTCCTCATCAAAGGGCTTGATGTCTATGCTCCAGGAATCCTTCCATTCCCCCTTTGCCTTGTGCAGCTCTATCTCATGTTCTATTCTGAATTTCATTTCTCAACAACTCCTTACCACGCAGTGAAGTCTGAATCCTTTCCGAATCTCATACTTTTCCAAAGTCAACCCGCTTTTTTCGCACAGCTTCTGAATATCTTCTCTTGTGTAGCAATGAACATCTCCCTTTTTGGCAAGCGTATTCACAATCGGCATTTCAATGCGGTTGATCAACCACATCATGATTTTTGAACTTGTTGCCATATCTCTTAAGATAAACCTTCCTCCCGGTCTTAATACCCTGTTCAGGCTTTCAAAAAAGCTTAACGGATCAGGATAATGATGAAAGCTCATGGAGCAGGTCACTACATCAAAGGAATTTTCCTGAAATGGAAGGTTTTCGCAATCTCCCACCACAAATTCTGTATTTTCTATATTTTTTCTTTTTGCAACCTGAATCATATTCTCTGACAAATCGATTCCTGTATAATTTTTTCCTGGACAATCTCTGTTAAATAAATGAATCATTTCACCGGTACCGCAGCCGGCATCCAGCAAATCTTTGAATGGTTCTTTTATAACCTCTCCATATACATCCGGATAATCCTTTCTGCAAAGATTGTAAATACTGGGATCATTATCATCAAATTTCTCTGCCGCTTTATTAAACTCCTTTAAAGACAACTGCTTATACTGCTCATTTGTCATTTTCTTTTTTTGATAGGGTTCGCTGTCTGCATATAATAACGAATATCCGATTTTACTGATTTCCGATTTTGCCAAATCCAGATCAAGCTCTCCTTCACTTACAATCACAGTCTCACCCTTTGAAGCGGAAGATGAAACCTTTTTGACCTGATAGAGATTTCTGATCAAATCATTCATGTGTGCCTCACACATACCGCACATCATTCCGTCAATTTTCAATGTAGTCTTTACCATTGCTTTTCCTCCTGACAAGTTAGTTGTATCAAACTTATCATAGCACAATTTTCATATAGTAAAGCTGCAAAAATGTCAAATGATATTTTTTCTCATTAGTGAGTCTGTCCTTCTTTTACCAGTTGAATAATCATCTTCACACATGCATCTATCCCGAATTCTCCGCTGTCCAGGCTCAGATGATAATTTTTGGCAACTCCCCACTGCCTGTCTGTGTAATATTTATAGTTAGCTGCTCTTCTTTTATCCTTGTCCCGAAGTCTTTTTACCGGATTTTCATCTGTTTCTCCATATAATTCCACAATACGCTTTGCTTTGATTTCTTCCCCGGCATGGATAAACACATGCATACAATCCGGGCGGTCTTTTAAAATATAATCTGCACATCGTCCAACGATCACGCAGCTTCCTGTTTCTGCCAGATTCTCTATCAACTCTCTCTGTGCATTCTGCAGGGTATCTTCAACAGATGCTCCACTGGCATCTCTGCCAATAAACGCATAGCTGAAAATGTTATGCCCCTTTGCATATTCGCTGTTTTGTTCAATGTATTTCTGGGAAAGTCCGGTCTTTTCCGCCAGTTTTTCAATAATCTCCTTATCATAAAAGGAATATCCCAGCTCTTCTGCCACCTGCTTTGCTATGGTTCTGCCTCCACTTCCAAATTCACGACTGATTGTAATTACTTTTTTCATATGCTTGCCACCCTTCTAATCCATATTGTTAATAATGCTGCGCTTTGCTCTCACCAGGAGAATCAATGCCGCCACAAATGCCACCAGCTCTCCGACGACAAATGACAGCCAGACAAAAGTTCCTGCCTGCTCCATTCGAGATAATAAAAATGCCACCGGCAATGGAATCACCAGTAATCTCAGCACCGAAATTACCAAAGAACTCATTCCACAGCCCAATGCCTGAAACACACCCTGTATCGCTATATTTGCTCCCATAAACAAAAATCCGGTTGAGATGATTCTCATTGCATATATACAAAGTCCTGCCGTTTCTTCTGATAATCCAAAAACCCCGACCAATGGACGCGCAAGGATCTGTAATGCAATGAGACCGACCAGCATTATAATTTCAATATAACCAACGCCATATTTAATGCCTTCATTGACCCTCTTTTTACTTCCCATACCATAATTAAATGACACAATCGGTGTAATGGCATCCCGAAGTCCAAATGCCGCGAAGCAGATAAACTGCTGCACCTTATAAAAAATACCATATGCGGTAACTGCTGCTGCAGATATATTTCCAAGAATAATATTTACTCCATACGTCATAAAAGACATCAATGCCTGCATAATGATTGCAGGTAATCCAATTATATAAATTTCCTTTACGATGCTGATTTGCAGCCTCATATACCTTATTCCGGCTTTCACCTCTTTATTTTTTTGATAATGAAAGAGCATGGCCGCCAAAAGTGATACCACCTGCCCTATGACAGTCGCATATGCCGCACCTGCTATTCCCATGGCCGGAAGTCCCAAATAACCAAATATTAAAATCGGGTCCAGAACTATATTGGTTGCTGCACCCAAAATCTGTGCCAATGTTGAAAACACTGTTTTCCCTGTACTCTGGAGCAATTTTTCATAAATGGAAAAAAGTATCATTCCAAAAGACAGTAAGGTACATATTGTAAGATATGTATGACCCATTCCCAGAATAATGGGATCTTTGGTCTGACTTTTTAAATAGGTATCAATTCCGGTTATTCCAAATACAAAGAAAACCAGATAAATAATAATTCCCAGTGTAATACCGTTTCCTGCGACTTTTGCTCCCTTCTCGTGAGCTCTCTCTCCCAGAGTTTTTGATAACAAAGCATTGACACCAACACCGGTTCCAATTCCAAATGCCACAATCAGCATCTGAACAGGAAACGCAAGTGTCAAAGCATTTACAGCGTATTCACCTGCATGAATCACACCATTTAAATCAGGTATCCTTGCAACAAACATACTGTCTACAATGTTATAGCAGGCCTGTAACACCATGGATAATACCATTGGAATTCCCATGTTCAGCATGAGCTTTTTGATATCTACAACCCCCATTTTGTTTCCTATTTTTTCTTTTTGCACATTTTCTCCTTATCCTGTTGCCATTGGAGTCTTTTTCGGAAAGCTGCCACAACCTCATTTCTCATGACAATTTCTGCGTGTAAAAATTCAGTTTCAACATTTCTGCACAAAGAAAAAGCGCAAATCCTTAATCTGGATTTACGCTTTTTGCCACTCGATGTTTCATATTATAGCTTTTGATTTCATTTTTTTCAAGGAAAAATTTTATTGCATTCTCATTGCAATATCCTTGCGGAACAGGAATTTAAAAACAGTCCTGATCAGCGGCTGAATAAAGAAAAGCTGCGTAAAGTATGCAAATGGGAAATTGAAGCATACTAATTTCAGCCAGTTTGCAAGCAGCGTCCAGATATTAAAGCCTGCATAATATGGATAATAAAGCCACGCTGCAATAAAGCTCATTGCCGGACACATCAAGGCTACCGTCGCACAAATAATTGCTGTTTCAAACAGCATTGGATGATCTTTTCCCGGATCAAAAACTTTACAGGCCAGTTTGAAGGAACATGGGCTTCCCATAATGACTTCTAAAACATAAGCAAAACAAAACTCAATGATAATAACCGCCCAGATTGGCAGAAATCGTCCAAACATATACACGCCGCCCTGGGTTCCAATTGCGTGAATCACACTGTCTGCCTGATTGACTTCCATCAGGGTTGTTCCATTTACGACATAGAGACTGAAAAATACATAGGCATGAACAGTGACTACTACGGTTAGGAAGGCAAAAACCATCCTTTGAAATTGATTTCTTGGCATAATAAAATACGCTCCTTCTTTTTTTTCGAAAATCAGTTAATAAAGAGATTTTTGCATTTTTAATATATGTACAAAAAAAACACATGCTATACCCTTGGTAGAAATCGGATTTCGATTAAGTTCCGTAATCAGATTTACATACCTTCAGGTACCACATGTGTCGTGCATAAATTTCTTATTTGATTTTCAGCTTTCTTAGCTTATCAAAATTAAAATGGAATTTCAAGCATTAATTCATAAAAATTTATATTGAAAAATATTATTGAAAAATATTATGCGAAGTGTTCTCTTGCAAAGCTCATGTCCTGAACAAGCTCCAATGTTCCAAGGTATTGACCAGCCTTATCTCTGACTGCCATATATTTTACAAGCATGCACTTTCCGTTCTTTTCCATCCAAATAGGAATTTCATCTAATGTACCTGCCCGGAATTCATCGATAATGTGTCTAACCCTGGTTTCTACTTTTGGTGGATGACAGGAAAACACCTCTCGATCAATGGCCATTCCCGGTCTCTTGAAATCTTTGGGTCCCTCATTGAAAAAGCGATTGATATTATCAGCATCCACAAAAGTAATTTCCAACGGAATCGTATTCAATAATGCCGTCAACTGTTCTACCGTCATATGTCCGCCTGCCATAACAATTTCCTTTTCAGAAAAAGATGCATTTACTTTTTCCTTTTTTTTCTCTGCTATGGTCCAAAGCTCCGGCTTTACATCAAAGCACTGTGCATAATCCTTCTGATCCTGATAAATCCCAATCCATTCCTCCTCTGTAAAATTGACTGCACAATTTGGAAACAGAATATTTTCTTCTTTATAAATCATCTCATCAGCTCGTATTAACACTGCTTCAAATCTTTTTTGCCAGCTTTGATCCATAACATCCATTTTTGCCAGCGCAGAAAGCTCATCACGTATTTCATCATCTACGGTCCACATCACATCCGATGGCCCGGAAATTCCATAGCGAACCTTTAAGTGCGGATAGAGCAGGTCACCTTTTTTTGCATAATGAATTGCAAGACTGCGTAAAGCTTCCAAATGATCCTTATTGGCGCATTCCTTAGTAACCGCATCCTTCGCTTCTTTCAAAACAAGCTCCAGTGCCTGATTTTCCATGCTAAACAGGCGTAAAGGGTGTCCTGCTGTCTCAACCAGTGCTTTTGTCTTTGTTGCTCTTTCCTCACGGATTACAGAAGCATCCACTGCACCTTCTGCATTTGCAATCTGCTCTTCTCTGGTCTTACCATGAAATAACACAGAATGCAAATCGCATAATTTCTGTACTTCCTGAATAGGTGTTCCGTCCGCAAGAATTGCCTGTTCAGCTCTCATAATTTCATTTGCATCCACATTACTGAAGTTTGCAACGAAATCAGCTCTTACCTGTTCAAATGCTTCTCCTTGTCCTAATCTTTTTAGATAACTCTTTAATAAATCAATTCGCTTTCTCTTCATATCCTTATCTATCATATCATTTCCTCCATACTAATCTATATCTTATCCACGGCTCTTGTTTAAATTCTCTCATGAGCACTTATTGACTTGGTAAATGCATTATGTCATAATTTTCGCAGCGGATCTGTTGTTATAACAACATTTTAGGAGATTTTATTATGAATATTCACTTTTTATCCTCAACACCATTATTTAAAGGTCTTACAGAAACCGAAATTAAAACAATACTCCCTTGTATTTTAGCAGAGGAAACAAACTATCGGAAGGGAGAATTCCTTTACAAAATGGGGGATCAGATTTCTTCCATTGGAATTCTTGTTTCCGGAAAAATTTCTATAGAAAATGATGATTTATGGGGAAATAAAACAATATTGAATATGCTTACCCCTGGAAATGTGTTTGCAGAGACCTATGCGTGTATTCCCGGCGAACAACTTATGGTAAATATCGTTGCCATTGAGGATTCCCGCGTTCTATATCTGGATGTTTTTCGATTATTCTCCACATGCAGCAACAGCTGTTCACATCATAATAAACTGATACGAAATTTATTAACTATATCTGCACAGAAGAATCTTAATCTTTCCAGACGCAGCTTTCATACAGCAGCTAAAACAATTCGAGCAAGACTTCTTTCTTATTTATCCTATGAAGCTGCCAAAAATGGAAATTATGAATTTGACATTGCATTTAACAGACAGCAATTAGCAGATTATCTCAATCTGGATCGCAGCGCATTGTCAAATGAATTAAGTAAAATGACAAAAGACGGGTTGTTAACAGCCCGTCTAAATCACTTTGTATTATCCAGGGAAAAGATGAAAGATTATTTATAACAAACCTTCTTCTAACAAGTAATTTCTAAACAATTTGAAAACTAAATAGGACTTTCCACATCTTCTAATTCCTGTTATAACTTTAATCATATGATTGTCCTTTCTGCTTTTATTACTTTTCCGTTAGTTTTCGGTAAATTTCTTCCCTGTCGCAGCCAGGTGGACAAATACTGATCACATCTGCAATTGCCTGAATTTCAGATATTTCTATTTCCAGCTCGTCTGCAATAATCTCTATCGGTTTCCCTTTTTGAAGTTTGCGCTGGATAAGCTCAATTGTTTTTAATACCTCTCCTTCTGCAATTCCTTCTGCAATTCCCTCTGCGCGGCCTTTACGCTTTGCCTCCTGCATTTCAGAATAACGGATAGCTTCTCCATACTTATCTGCTAACATTCCCAACATCTCCTCTCTATTCTTTGACATGCTGTAAAGTTCCTGTCTAATGGCGCCAAATTCTTCTCTGGTTTTCGCTAAATTAATGGCATATTCGCTGTTAACATCCGCCATAAATGCAAGCCAACAGCCTAATTCTTTATATTTTTCTGGACATGTATTTTCCTGAAGCATATACAGACATTTATCCAATTCAATATAAACAATCTTTGCCAGCATTGGTAATGCGATGCCCGTATCTGTTACGTCCTTCTTGTAATGAATAAAGCTCTCACTATTCTTGAAAAGTGATGGACTCTCTTTCATAAATACCACACCATAGGTCATAGGTATTTCTGAAAAATCCATATCGAATTTCTTTTCACCCTCCATAACCGAATACTGAAGCATAATAACATCTGATGTGTAAACATATCTTCATGGTAAATCAATTCCAGAACTCTGGATAATCTGTCGGGGTGGACATCCGGGTCAAGGATTTTCTTTGCTCCCCTGTCCGAAAACATCTGTGGTACAATTTCGCCTCTCTCTATCCGCTCAAATTCCTCGCGGATATTCTGTGGCACAAGCTCAATCAGCTCACGATAACGCTCTTCAATTGTTTTTTCATTTTCCATACATTTTCTCCTTTGATTATAATGAATAATAGGAATTTCTACAAGCCTGAATGACTCGTTTTTATGGCAGGATTTGCCAAGAATATGTAGTATTACGATTACTACTGATTTAGAATAACATAAACTTTTTGTTTTATCAACTATTTTTATTTTTTTGCACAATAATACTCAATGGCAAAAGTAAGTACAATACCTCCAGGGGAAACTGCTAATCCTGAAAAAACATCTCGTTCATATCTGTTTCCCCTCGTACTTCTCTTATTTATCCTTTGTCCATCCCTGAACATTAATCATACTTAAGGAATGTCCAATCTCTTCCAGCGTTTGATTTGTTCCAGCCATCTGACCAAGCCTAAACATATTAAACGCATTGGTGAACTGCTTCCACTTCTCCTGCTTCATGGTAAATCCCAGACTTCGACCCATGATGATTTCTTTACCCCTTTTATTATCTGCTGTAATAATATGCAGGTGTGCCATCTGATAATGGTCCTTTTCTTTCAAATCTACGCAGAGCATCATCCCCTTATCCAAAATAACTTTTTGGAAGGAAATATCATTTTTATCCAATTCAATAAAGCGGAAAGACTTGTATTTCGAATCCATCCATATATCAAGAACATATGCCATTTCACATTTATCAGAGAGAAATTCTTTTATAAACTGATTTTTTTCACTATTGTCACTGATAATTTCATCAATGACACATTCCGTATTCATCAGAGATGCAACATATTGATCTATGCAGGCATCCATAACAATTTGTCCATTCCAGTCACCCTTGTTTGCTTTTGGGATTTCCTTTTTGTTTTCCTTTTCGTTTTCCTTTTCGTTTTCCTTTTGTGGTATTTTTTCTCCCTGTCCCTCTCTGATAAGCCTCAAATCTCTTTTTATTTCTGACAACTCCCGACGGAAAGGTGCTCTGGCTTGAATCTGTTTTAGATAGGCATCCTGAAAGACCTGGTTTTCATATTTTTTCCAATATTTACTCAACAGAAAATAATATGACTTTTCCGCCTCCTCTTTCTCCTCCGAAGGAGCAGGCTTATACTCCCACGGATCGGTGCCTTCGCTGATTGCCTTTCTGGCTATTCGCAGATCTCTTCGCAGTTCTACGACATCGAACTGGTTTCTGAACCTTTTGTCAATTTCCAAAAGGTGCTCCTCCTGAAATACCTGATTTTCATACTTCATATAATACAGCGTCAAAATCATAAAATATTCTTTTCTACTCAGGTGCTTTAAATCCACCCTGGAAAAAGCATTCTCTATAGACATATCCACTTTAGAATATTGTTTTCTCCTTTTAGCTGTATCAGCCTTTGAAGATTGCCTTGTATCCGGTCTTGCATCTGCTCCCTGGTTCTGCGCTTTTCTCTTTTTATTTTCATCATAAATGGTCAATCCCAAACCAATTCCAAATGCCGCTAATATTTCTGTAATCATAGCCTGTTCAGCCCTTCTCCAATACTTTTTTAACTCTGATTTCCACAATCTTCGGTGTCGTTGGCTTATATACAAAGTCATTGGCACCAAGCAGTAATAATTCTTCTTCCTGCTGCGGATCTCCAAACTGAGTGTTGGCAATGATTTGAATATGTCGAAAGCTGTCGTTTTCACGAATTTTCCGGATAAGCTCTACTCCATCCATAACCGGCATCTGAATATCTGTTATCACCAAATCAATTCCCCGTGTATGCTCGACGATT
Organism: uncultured Lachnospiraceae bacterium; assembly: GCA_964619485.1. Taxonomy (GTDB): domain Bacteria; phylum Bacillota; class Clostridia; order Lachnospirales; family Lachnospiraceae; genus UBA2882. The sequence continues at coordinate 37,311 of CAZUCI010000008.1, read as the reverse complement.
TCCAGTGCCTGTTCTCCGTTTTCAGCCTCCATAATCTCATAGGATTCCTCCAATGCAGTCCTTAATGTTTCTCTGTTTATTTCGATATCGTCTACAATTAAAATTCTCTTCCTTCTGTAGCTGCGCTCTATCCTGAGAAGAGAGCCAAGAGTCTCATAAAGTAAATCTGTCTGAATCGGCTTGCTCAGGTGTGCATCCATTCCCGCTTCCTTAGTCTGTGCAACATCCTCAGCAAAGGCATTTGCAGTCATGGCAATAATTGGTATGACTCTCGCATCCCTTCTTGGCAGACTTCTGATTGCTTTTGCAGCCTCTATTCCATCCATAACCGGCATTCGGATATCCATAAGAATTGCATCATAGTAGCCTTCCACAGAATGCAAAAACATTTCTGCTCCAATTTTGCCGTTTCCAGCATGCTCCACAACCATTCCCTTTGCTTCCAGCATCCTTGTGGCAATATTCGTATTCAGTGGATGATCCTCACACAATAGAATTCTCCTGCCTGACAGCTCAATTCCTGTGTCTGAACTTATCCTGGTCTTTTTATATTCTTCTATCTGTTCATCCGTGGCAATATCCATTTTTAACGTAATGGTGAATCTTGAACCCTTACCCAATTCACTCTCTACCGTTATATCTCCACCCATTTTCTCCAGGAGCTTCTTGGTAATGGACATTCCAAGTCCCGTTCCCTGGCTGTTACTTGTTCTTGTCGCATCCTCCTGTGAAAAAGCATCAAAAATATGTGGCAAAAACTCCTTGCTCATTCCAATTCCATTATCCTCGATTACAATTTCATCTGTAATAACCCCATCCTTCACAGAAATATTCCTGATGGAAATTGTAATGGTTGCACCCTCCGGAGAGAATTTGATTGCATTTCCAATCACATTCATTCCAATCTGTTGAATTCGTGCAACATCTACATAGATATATGTAAATAACAAATCCCCCGTATTCACCACCAGTTTTTGATGCTTTGACTTCATATTTACCCTGGTTAATTCAAGTGCATTATTGTACAGGGTTTGCCCATCACACACCACCGGATGCAATTCCAGCTTTCCGCTCTCGATTCTACTTACATCTAAAGTATCATTGATCAGATTTAACAGATATTTTCCTGATAATTCCAGCTCCGACAAATCATGTACAGCTCTGTCGTCCGCAACATACTCCTTTAAAAGAGTGGTCAAACCGAGTATTCCATTTAAAGGAGTACGCATATCATGACTAATACGTGAAAGAAATGCAGTTTTTGCTTCATTTGCTGCCTCTGCCTTTTTCAAAGCCAATTCCAGCTGTTTCTTCTGCTTTTTCCATTCCTTGTCCACACTTCGCATAATACTGATGATACGGATCAATTCTCCATTCTGATTCTTTTCAGCATAAGAGAACATTTCTGTCCATTGATAGGTTCCGTCCTTCATTTTGGCCCGCAGTGTTGCACTCTTTTTACAGAAGGTCCCCTGAAAATCAAGCTTCATATAAGCATCAGACAGCACCCTGTCGTCTGGATGAACATAGGAATCATAAGGAAAGCCTTTCTGCTGCTCTCCTTTTCCAATTTCACTGATTGCATAATCCTCATATCTCTCAGAGGAATATACTCCCTCCTCCTTACTCCACTCCCAGTATGCAATACCAAGCATCTCCAGAATAATTCGATAACGCTTTTGATCTTCATATACCCGCGCAGATTCTTTTTTCTCTCTTGTTATATCCACAAACACACAATAAAAATACTGTCCTCCATCCGCCAGCTCCAAAAGCTGTCCCTTAATGGAAATCCATTTCACTGTTCCATCCTTGCAAATTAACCTGTTTTCATTTTCAAAAAACTTATTTCCATCAACTAACTGTGACCGTACCTTTCCAGCCATAATTTTCTGATCATCCGGATAGATTACCGCAGACATGATATTTCCCAGCTGTGTAAATTCTTCCTTGGTATATCCAAGGAAATGATAAAAACCGTCATTGGCTGATAACACAGTCCAGTCTGGATCAAACTTACATTGAAAAACCGCCCCCGGAATATTATTATAAATCTGCTCAATTTCAAATGCTGTCTTTTTCTGTTCTGTGATATCGTCCAGATAAACAATATGTGCCCTTGAACCATACCAGCTGCTTTCCTGAGCGCTCACTTTAAAAGTATGTCCCAGCTTATCGCTTTGAATCTCTGTCGAATGACTGGTCAAAATAGGACAGGTTGGACATGGTGATTCCCTCATCTGCGATTCTTTATAACACTTTTTCCCCACAACATTGTCCTTTATTGCTCCACTCAGTATCTGTCTTAATTTATTATTCAAAAAGAGAACATCAAAATCCTCAGATACTACATAACATCCACTTGTAGTATGAGTTGCCACCTCCTTATACATTTTTGCTTCCTCAGCAACAACAGTATAAAGAACCTTGAGCAGCATCCGATCTTCTTCTTTGACGAAAAGTCCATTCACATGAATCAAAATTTCTCCCTGTTCCCTGTGCTTCATATTAAACAGAGTATTTAAGTTAACTCCTTTTCGAACGGCCTCCTGAATTGCAGCATTAACATATTCCCGCTCTTCCGTATCCACAATCAGATTCAGTGCATTTCCATCAATTGCCTGTTCATATTCCTCTCTGGAATATCCAAGCAGCTTGCAGACTGATTCGCTGGTATACAAAGGTTTTAAAAGGTTGTTTTCATACAAATACGTGGCAAAGCCACCCACACCTGCATTTAACAGATCATCATATTCAAAAGTTTCCGTTTCAGGCTCCATTTTTTTCATTTGTTTCTTCATCCTTTCACGCTGTTGCCGGACAATTTATCTATTAGTAAGAAGATTTGCGAAGCTAAAAAAGCAAGAATATTCTGATGCGTCAAATCAGTTTATCCTTGCTTAATCCCATCTCTGATAAGACCACTTTTCTTGGTCCGTTTTCTTTTTATTATAGGATTTTCTGTGTGTTATTTCAACATATTTTTGATTAGAATTCCCCTAGGAAAATTAAATCTAAAAATTCATCTGTCCCAGCCACTTTTGTACCAGTTCTTCCCGTTCCCTGCTATTTTTCTCCTGATACTTTCCAAGAACACACTCATCCTTCAGATTACCATCCTCGATATAAAATACACGGTCTGCACGTGCTGCGACTCTACTGTCATGGGAAACAATCAGTACCGTTGTATTGCATTCTGCATTAATTCCATTTAAAAGATTCATAACCTCACAGGTCGCCGCTGAATTCAGCGCACCCGTCGGCTCATCTCCAAAAAGAATATCCGGATGATTGATCATTGCCCTGCATATTGCTGCCCTTTGAAGCTGTCCGCCGGATACCTTGTGAACGTCCATATCTGCAATTTCTGATATGCCCATCCTTTTCATCATCGCTTCTGCCTCTTTTACAATTTTTGTCCTTGGTAGCTGCCCCATTTGAAATGCGGGAAAAATAATATTATCTTCAATGGACAGCTTTTTTAAAAAGCTGGTCTTTTGAAAAATAAAGCCCATTTTTTTCAGCCGTATTTTTTCCATATCCTTCTCACCCATCGTGGTAATTTCCTGACCATCAAGCAGAATGCTTCCTTTATCCGGCTGATCCATTCCGCTGATACAGTAAAGAAGCGTTGATTTTCCACAGCCGGAACGTCCCATTACTACTACAAATTCTCCCTTAAGAACCTTAAGCGTAATCTTTGATAATATTTCATTATTCTCGTAAGCCTTACTGATTTCCTTAACCTCTATCATATTCAACCATTTATCCTCGTCTTTCCTTTTAATCTTTCCTGGCAGGAAAGCAGCGTGACAACAATCAGTATAACGCTTAATCCTGCCGGAATCCCCACAGCCTGAAATAATGGCATTCCTGTGGATTCAATCTTCGATAAACCTGTTCCCAAAGCACTGAACGCTGTACTAATAATTCTATCCCCTAATACTCCCGTAAAAATAATTCCTGCCACAATCCCTGTGAAACCTGCAATCATGATCTGGTACAGTTCCTGAATAACTACAGCATTCTTTGGTATGCCTAACGCCTTTTTCAATGCAAACTGCTCCGCTTCACGGATCATACGAAGCTTACGATAAAGTGAGGTTATCACAGCCGTCACAAGCATTCCAAGTAAAAAAAGAAGCCACTGCACATTCTTTAACTGGTCAATCACTCCTCCAAGTGTCTGGCCGATAAACATCTTCATATCTTCCACTACATATCCCTTGCCAAGCTGCTTCTGCCAGACTTCAAGCTGAGCTTCCACATCAACATTTTCATTCAGATCCACCAGAAATGTATATTTTTCCGCTGCCTCCTGACTAAAATTATAAGGTGTTTTCGCGGTTTTCCCTCCGCTGGTAACATCCTGATAGGTTCCCTTCACCCGGAATTCCATGAGCTCTTCGCCAGCTTTTACAGCTATCGTGTCGCCTGTCTGTTTTCCAAGCTCCTCCGCATTCAGTGCAGACAGGGCCATTTCATTTTCCTTTTCCGGATAACCTCCTGTTAGATAGGAAAGTCCATCTCCTGCCAAATCCCCTGTATCGACATGAATTCCCTGTAATTCTCCATTTGTATCAACTGCCTGCAGCCGAACAGTTTTAATAACAGAACATGCTTTTATTTTTCCACTCTCCTGCTCCGCTTCCAGCATCTGTCCCACACTTTCCTTACGCTCATCCGCATCTGACCCCTGTTCTACCTCAAGCATTACATCTGTAAGCGGACTTCCCATACTGGTTACAAAACGATCGTTCTGAAGTGTCGATGTCACCTGACCAGGAATTTCAATTAACACTGTTGAAAAAAACACCAGCAGCACAATAATTCCATATCCCTTTCTTACCTCACTGCATCCAATCAGAAAATTGACGGGAATGACCTTCGATTGATGCATATGACTCTTTACCCGATACTCTTTTCCAAATCCATGTTCTAAAATCAGCAGTTCTTTTATTGAACTCCTTTTAATTTTTCTCAGTACTGCTCTTGTAAACAGAAGAACAACGACATACATGAGCAATGCAATCAATATCCCGGTGAAAAAGCTCTGGGCGCCCATTGTCTGCTTTCCAAAGGTGCGCTTCATGTGTTCCATAAGTAACTGGCTAAAGCAGATTGCAAGCAGATAACCAAACATGCACCCTGCAATCATCAAAATCCGTACCTTGAACAGATACAGATTCACAATACCGGCCCCTGGAATTCCAATGGCCTTCATGGTACCTATTTCTCTTACCTCTTCCTCCATTGCTGCCAGAACCGTATAGCGAAGTGCCAGCAGAGACACAAGCGTAATCATAATTCCACCGAATGACAAAAGAATTGCAGTCATAATATCTGTCATTGCACTGAGCAGAAAAATAATTGGATAGGTCACTGCCTGACCATTTTTCGGCAGCATCAGTTCACTTTGCTCATATGCGCTCTGATAATCGGAAGCCATGGATTTATCTGTAAAATATGCTTCCAAAAGATACTCTGTCTCACCGGCGGTTCCATCCAGCAGCACAAAATCTTCATTACTGATTAAAAATCTTGTAGAAGAACATAATGTGGAGTTCATCTGTCCATCATAGACAAACTCTGTCACAACAAATTTTTTCTCCTGCTCTCCATACCGGAGACGTATAATATCACCCTTTTTAATATCAAACTGGTCCAGCAGGATAACCGGAACTCCAATTTCGCCCGGATTCAACTCTATTACATTGCGATTCTCATCCAAAAGGACATCATAGCTTTCATTTTGTTTCACAAGACTGATATCCAGTCTACAGTCTGAAAGTGAAAAAGACTGACCTCCTTCCACCAACAGATCACTTCCATATACATCAATCATTTTCACCGTCTGTGCATGCTCCAGGTCCTTGTATTCACTGTTAAACAAATCCACCGACTGCTGATTGATTTCACCCTTATGCATCTGCAGAAAATGCGGCGGATTCGCTACCTGATATAAGCCAGTAATAGAGGCAAACAGCTGTGACAGTATCAAAAATACAGACACGGCTATAGCCACTGATATTGTCATTAAAAGCATCAGAATCAGATTATTTCCAGGATTCTTTATTAATTCGTTTTTCATTAGTTTCCGGTACATAATTCGACCTTTCCTTTCTAATAGTGTTACTCTTTAACCAAATCTTTGCATGTATCTAGACCGACCGTCGGTCTGTAATTATTTAAAAATAATAAGGACTTTATGTCCCTATTATCATTTATAATACATCTGAACCTTCTTAATAATACTGCCCGGTTCCTGTCCCAACATCATTTCTAAAAGAGAAATCAATGAAATCATCTGCGTTTGCTCTTCCTCTAGTGCTACATGAAATATCCCCTGATCCATCAGCGTTAATGTAGATGTTAAGAAAATTCGCATATATTCTTTTGGAAAAGCACATGTAAAAATACCTTCCTCTACACCCTTCTCTACAACCTCCGTTAATACCGGTACAATCATATCGACCGTCTGAACCAGTGATTTTTGATGAAACAGCGCATTTTCTGACTTATGAATCTCGTCTAACATCCCATCCGTCATCTCATCCTCTATTCTCATTGACAAAAAAATCTGAAGCATCATTTCATCCGGTCTCAGGTTTTCTCTCTTTACCACTTCAGATACCCTGTCACGTATTATTTCGGTTGCCTGACCTACAACAGCATCTAACACCTCTTCCTTTGATTTAAAATAATAATAGAAGGTGCCTTTTGCGATACCGATTGCTGTTAAGATATCATTTACACTGCATTTGTCATAGCCCTTCTGCACAAATAATCTTGATGCAGTTTCTATAATCTCTCTGCGTCGTTCGTCATATTCCTTTACAATTCTTGCTTCTTTATTCATATGCGCTCCTCGGTGTACCGACCGTCGGTCTATAAGTTATATATACGCTCTTATTTGATTTTTGTCAACAACTTTATTTAATGATAAGATAATCCTGTTTAACCTTCATCTCATTTCTCCTACCAGATCATGGATGTATTTTCTATCCGACAGGTCAAAGGACGTTCCCAGTTTATCAGCCATATACTGCTCCTGTGCAGTTTTATTTTCCTTTTTTTCAGCCTGCTTCTTTAACGCCTTTAACATTCCCCTCACCATGAAATTCAGTTTTTCAAACCGGAAACCACCAACCATATAATAAAAGGACTCATCTGAATTGATATGATTAATTGATTTTATCTCTTCTACATTTATGATTTCCTGGGGCGTGGAGCCTACTGCAAAAATCACCAGCTCCTTTGGATTCATTTTCCTGATTTTATCTAATCCATTAATCATGTTCCCCATAATCCATCCACCAAAGATAATCCTGTCATTATCCTCTATCAGTTTGCCGGTTACCTTTGCTAATTCGATTGCTTCACAGGACAATTCCTCTGCAATCCACTGTGCATACTGCTTTGTAAAACCCGTTGAGCTTTGATAAATTACTATTGTTTTCAACATTTGCTTCCTCCCTCTCTTGTTGGAATATCCATTTTTTTCAGCTGATTATCCATCTGTATAATTGTTGCCACCGTTGTTTCCAGGCTTTTTGCATCAATATTTTCAAAAAGATTTTTCATAAATTCCGCACTGGCTGCATCATACTTTTGGGAAAAATCTTCCGCTCTATTAGTTACAACAATCCTTTGCTTTCTGCGATCAGTCTCATCTGGAACAAATTCTACATATCCACCCTTTTCCAGCTTTAACAGCATCTGTTTTATATTCTGATGGGAACTTCCCATCAGTTCCGACAGCTCCTTTAATGTCGGCGGTTCTTCAAATAAACGAATACAGATTAAAACAAAACACTGTTTCCAACTCATTTCTTTAAAAAAGCGGTCTCCAACCGTTTGAAACCGATTCATAAATTCATTTAATAAACCGACCAGGAAAAAAGTGTTTTCCATATTTCCCATATCAATTGACATTCCTGTTGAATTACTGAATTTATATTCCATAGCTCCTCCTTGTAAGTAATATGTTACCTTTATATTGGTAATATATTACTTATCTATATATTTGTCAATACAAGATGAACAGATATTTTTATAGAAAATCAATGGAATTTGTCATAATTAAGAGATATACTTATATATATGCTATTCGTTGAAGCGTGTGGGACAATATTGAACTTAATTTGAGCTTGCATAAGTCTCAGGAAGGGCGAAAAAATGAAAAGAGGAATGCGAAAAATTCAGGCACTTTTATTTCTGATTGTCATAGCCGTTACAATACTGCCTGTTTTTTCCACAACCGTATCTGCGAAAGAAAAAACAATAAAGGTTGCGAAATATGATGTTCCGGGTTTAAATAACTCAGAAATAGCCAGTGATTACGCCGGTTTTGCATCTGAATATCTTGATGAAATAACCAAGTACACCGACTGGGACTATGAGTTTGTTGACGGTAACTGGGACAATCTCCTTTCTATGCTTGAAAACGGTGAAATCGATATGGTCTGCACTGCACAATATTCAGTTGAGCGTGATGAAATATATGATTATTCAGACGAGCCACTGGGCTATGAAAACAGTAAGCTCTATGCAGGAAAGGATGATAACAGATTCTACTTTGACGACTTTACTGCCTTTGATGGAATGACAGTTGCTGCATTGCGAGAAGATTTGGCAAACAGTAAATTTGAGACCTATGCAGCTGAAAATAATTTCTCTTTTAATTTCAAATATTATGCAACAGCAGCCGAGTGCTTTGAAGCACTTGACGCCGGTAAGGTGGATGCTGTTTTCAACGCCGGAATGAAGGAAATAACCGGCTATAAAACGATTGGCGATATTTCCTCCGACCCATTCTATATCATTGTAAAACACGGAAACTCTCAGCTGCTTTCCGAAGTTAATCGTGCAATGACCAAAATCAGAATTGCAAACCCCTCCTTTTCAAACGATTTATATGAGAACTATTTTGGAAGCTCGGATGTTACTACAATCCCCTCCTTTACAAGAGAAGAAATGGAATACATTGCTTCTGCCGGAACGATTACTGTTGGAAATCAGGTAGACCGATTCCCCTGGTGTGATATTGATGAAGCCGGTAATCTTTATGGCATTCAGGTAGATTTACTTGACATGATTTCACAATTGAGCGGTCTGACCTTTACAAACGAAGCCGTTGACAAAACCATTCGAGCTGTTGACTATATGAACGAAGATACCGGTGTACGAATCTTCAATGGTCTGTCAAAATCAGAATTTGCAACCTTCTCTCCTGACATTATTCTTACTGATCCGATGTTTAGTGATACCATTTCCTTTGTTGCAATCAAGGGAAGTACTTTATATCCGGATGATGCTGTAAGAGTTGTAATCCCCAACGCTTTTATTAATGGGGAACAATTACTGAAAAAAATGTATCCCAATGCCACTGTCACTTTTGCAGGCACAAAACTGGATTGTCTCGATGCACTTTTAAACGGCTCCGCAGATTTTGCATTGCTTGACACCTACATGAGCAGCTCGCTGCTTCAAAAACCTCGATATGAGTCATTAACTGTGCTTACATCTACAGGCATTCGTCAGGATATAGATATGGCAGTATTAAAATCAGAAAATCCGCTGCTGTTATCTATTATCAACAAATGTCTGGACAGCATCGGAACAAATGACAAAACAAATATCATCACAAAATATACCGTTTCCAGCCAGTATCAGCTGTCCTTTCGGGAATATCTGTATAAATATCGTACATGGTTCATTTTAATAACCCTTCTTCTTTCCTGCCTGATTGCCGGACTTATCGCAATACTCTCTCTTCGTATTCGAAGTGCTGCGAAGCTTGAAAGGGCAAATGCAGAGCTGAAGGAATTAAATAACAGCCTCGTAGAAGCAACCGAGCAGGCCAAACAGGCAAACCATGCAAAGAGTGCTTTTCTGTCACAGATGAGTCATGATATGAGAACTCCAATGAATGGAATACTTGGCATGGCTGAATTATGCAATGATGAGGACAATACTGCAGTTTTACACGACAATATCAACAAAATCAAATCCTCCGGGCAGTATCTGCTTGGACTGATCAACGAAACGCTTGACTATCAGAAAATTGAGAGTGGTCAGCTTACCTTTACCTCTGAAATCATTGCTGCCAGGGAACTGCTGGACAGTGTAAATGGAATTATTGAGCCAATGGCCAAAAAGAAAGACATCAGCTATCAGGTAAAAATCGAGCAGGTGGCTATCCAAAAATACATAAAAACAGACCCCATTCGTATTCGACAGATTTTCGTTAATCTTCTGTCCAATGCCATTAAGTTTACTCCCTGTGGTGGTACTGTGGAATTTACACAGACGCTGGTTCAAAGGGACAGCGAATACTCAAAAATCAAATATACAATCACTGACACCGGCTGCGGCATGAGTGATGATTTTGTCAAAAACAAGCTTTTTAAGCCTTTTTCCCAGGAAATGCGAACTGTTGTACCACAGAGTGAAGGAACAGGATTGGGGCTGTCTATTGTAAAAAAACTGGTGGAGCTGATGAACGGCGAAATATATGTTGAAAGCGCGATTGACAAAGGCACACGGTTTACTGTTATTTTAGTCTATCCTGTCATTGATGAAAATGCTGTTGACATTGTCAAGTCAGACAACAGCCTCAAGCTTGATACTACTCTAGCCATGTTAAACAGTAAAAAGATACTGTTGGTTGAGGACCATCCCTTAAATGCTCAAATCGCCATAAGACTTTTAAAAAAGGTGGACTGCATTGTGACACATACTTCCAACGGACAGGAAGGGCTCGATGCCTTTCGTAACTCCAGTGAATTCTATTATGACGCAATTTTAATGGATCTGAGAATGCCTGTTATGGATGGACTGGAAGCCACGAAGGCTATCCGTGCGTTAGAACGTGAAGACGCTGCTGTTGTTCCCATTATTGCAATGACAGCAAATGCCTATGAGGAAGATGTTCAAAACTGCCTAAAAGTCGGTATGAATACTCATCTTGCCAAACCGGTTGAACCGGCAAAAATGTATAAAACGATATTGGAGCAGATTGCAAAAAAATAAAAGCAATTACCGGCTAATTCAGTAATTGCTTTTATTTACCATATGATTATATAAAATGACATTGCACCTGTGCATTGTCATTTTACTTTTCTACAACAGGGAGGCTACACACTGCTCAAGCTCTTTCATATCCGCTGTCGGCTCAAATCTGGCAACTACTTCCCCATCACGATTCACAACAAATTTGGTGAAATTCCATTTAATATCCGGATTATTCTTATAATCCTTATCAATCTTCTTCAGCATAGCTGCCATTGCCATGGCTTTTACTCCCTTTCCAAAGCCTTGAAACCCCTGCTTGCTTTTCAGAAAAGAAAAAAGTGACAGTGCCTGTTCTCCGTTTACATCCGTTTTTTTCATCTGTGGAAACTGCGTATGGTATTTCAACGTACAGAACTCACTAATCTCCTCATCCGTTCCCGGAGTCTGCCCTGCGAACTGGTTACATGGAATATCAATGATTTCCAGTCCTTTCTCATGAAGGCTTTCATACATATTTTCCAGCTGTTCATACTGTGGTGTAAAGCCGCATCCGGTTGCGGTGTTCACAATAACCATTACTTTCCCCTTGTAATCAGAAAGTTTTAACTTCTCTCCATTTGTTTTTTCTACTTCATAATCGTAAATATTCATCTTTCTCTCCTTTTGATTGTTTTCTATTTAATTGTTCGCAATCTTTATAAGATGAATTGTACACAATCTTTAATAACTTGTCAATAACGTTTTTTTATTAACCACTATATCTGATTTTCTGCTCTATTTTCCACAGGATTCAATAGTATGATTTGAAAGAAAATATGTTATAATCAAGTTGATTAATAGAGTCTGAAAAACGTGTTTATCTAAAAGTAGAATAAGTTACACATCTACGTAACGTGGAATTCCTTTATTCTCTGAAGCGTTGATATACACTACGTTTGAAATAGATGATAATGAAGGTGAAGGTGAAAGGAGGCCAGCTATGAATCAGATTTTGACAGGTAAATTTATAGCCGACGAACGTAAGAAAAAAGGATATACCCAAACAGCTTTAGCGAAAAAATTGGGAATAAGCAACAGAACAATTTCTAAATGGGAAACTGGAAATGGTTTTCCAGATGTTTCCTTGTTATTACCATTATGTGAGGAACTTGACATATCGGTAAATGAACTGCTATCAGGTGAAAAACTTAAAAATGAAGATTATGAGAAAAGAGCGGAGGAAAATATGATAAATATTATCAGGAAGAGCACAAAAGCCTCAAAGGAAGAGCGCATTATTAGTGCAGTATTAACAGTGTCCATCATGATTGTTTGTGTGACGGGATGTATTTTAGGGAAAATATTTACATCGGATGAATCGTTCGCCGCAATTGGAATTTTCAATCTTGTGTCCATGCTTTGCCTTGTTTCTGCTTGGATAACAACAACAATTAGTCTTAGAAACAGATAATTCTCAGCTCGTGCCACCTTTCATTTTCATCAAACAAAATACCTTCCACGTCCTTACTGTCTATGCACTTCCTCCTTAACACAAAATTCCTAAATAATCTATACTGTTTTTCTAAGATATCTGGCAGTAATAGTCTCACTGTGATCAATCATTTCCTGTGGCGTCCCTGTAAAAACGACCTCACCGCCAAGGGTTCCCCCATCCGGACCAATGTCAATCACATAATCAGACAGCTTCACCACATCCATGTTATGTTCAATGACAATAACCGTATTTCCACGTTCCACCAGAGACTCCAGGAGCTTCATAATAGTTGCCACATCAGAAGCATGCAGCCCGGTGGTCGGTTCATCCAGCACATAGATGTTTCCCTTTTGATCCAGATACTTGGCAAGCTTAACTCTCTGCCGCTCTCCACCGGACAGCGTGGAAAGTGGCTGTCCCAGTGAAAGGTATGGCAGTCCAACCTCCACCATGGCATGAAGAGCCCTGCGAATCTTAGGGCAGTCTTTAAAAAACTGCTCTCCCTCCGCTGCACTCAGTTCAAGTATATCCACCATGTTTTTCCCGTGATAGGTGTAGGAAAGAGCCTCCTGACTGTAGCGTTTGCCTCCACATGCTTCACACTCTGTGGTGACCGGGTCCATAAATACCAGTTCCGTTACAATTGCACCGCGTCCTTTACACACAGGACAGGCTCCTTTACTGTTAAATGAAAACAGTGCTGCTCCTACGCCATTCTCCATTGCCATTCGCTTCCGAATCTCATCAAAAATACCCAGAAAGGTCGCTGGCGTAGAACGGCCAGTAGCAGTTACCGGTGACTGATCTACCAATACCACTCGATCTTCATACTGTCTGGCAAATATATCACGAATCAGAGAACTTTTCCCTGAGCCCGCAACACCCGTCACCGTTGTCAGTACATGGAGTGGAATATCCACAGAAACATTTTTCAGATTATGAATTCCAGCATCACGAATCGGCAGAAATTCCTTCGGTTTTCTTGGATTTTTCTTGACTGGTATCTGCATCTGCATAGCTTTTCCGGTCAATGTACCAGAAGACAGAAGACCTTCATAGCTTCCCTGATAGAGAATCTCTCCGCCATTTTTTCCGGCGAATGGGCCTACGTCAATCACCTCATCCGCAATGGAAATCACATCCTTATCATGCTCCACCACTAAGACCGTATTTCCCTTATCCCGAAGACTTTTCAAAAGCCTGGTCATACGATGCACATCACGGGGATGCATCCCTGTACTTGGCTCATCAAAAATATAGGTCATCCCAGTCAGGGAGCTTCCCATATAACGCACCAGCTTCAACCGCTGCGCCTCACCACCTGAAAGTGTCGCAGATTCCCTGTTTAGAGACAAATATGGAAGTCCAATATCAATCATTCTGTTCAAAGCTGTAATGAGGCTGTCCGTAATAGAGGCACCTCTTGGGTCCGTTATGGTTTGAAGAATTTCACAAAGCTTTGTAAACTCCAGATTACACATTTCATAAATGTTATATCCACAGACCTTACAGGAAAGTGCTGCTTCATTGAGACGCTTTCCATGACAGACCGGACATTCCGTCTGTTTCACGTAATTGGTCAGACGTCTCATGGATGCCTCACCCATTTCCGATGGATCACGCTTCAGCAGCAGCCGGCTCATCATATTATGAATTCCCTCCACCTGCTTGACCACTCTTGGCTCTCCCTGCTTTCTCGCCCCATACAGTAAAAGGCGGCGCTCTTCTTCCGAATAATCTCCCCATTTTTTATCAAGATCAAACAACCCACTTTCCGTATACTGCTTCCAATAATAATTCCCTATATGAAAGGCCGGCAAATCCACCATCCCTTCTCTCAGACTTTTCTTACTGTCGATGAGTGGTAAAATATCAAGCGTCATTACCTTACCAATTCCAAAGCACTCCGGGCACATCCCATTTGGATTGTTAAAGGAAAAATAAGAAGAAGGTCCCACTGTCGGCTCTCCAATACGGGAAAAGAGAAGTCTGAGCGCTGAATACATATCACTGATTGTTCCAACTGTAGAACGGGCATTTCCACCAAGCCTTGTCTGATCAATAATTACTGATGCCGAAAGATTCTCGATTTTTTCCACTCTGGGCTTCTCAAACTTTGGAAGTCTGCCCCTCATGTATGCTGTATAGGTTTCGTTCATCTGACGCTGGCTCTCTGCTGCAATGGTATCAAATACGATACTGGACTTTCCAGAACCGGACACCCCGGTAAAAACCACAATCTTTTCCTTTGGAATTTCCAAAGAGATATTTTTTAAATTATTCTGATGAAGATTCTTAATGATAATATGATCCTGATGTGCCATTTCATCCTCCATGATTATTTTATTATTTTTCCCTGTCAAACCACATTCTGTGTGTTCGAGTTTTTCTATCTAATATTTATATAGCACTATTAATAAAAAAAAGCCATAGAACTCCTTGTAAGATGCATCTATGGACTGCTAAGTTGTAAATTATATAGCCAAAACTCATATTTTGTCCGGCATATCTTCACAAAACTTCAAAGATTTTAAACATCCAGTCTGGGCGCCACTGTGCCTTAAGTTACCATGATTCAAATATCCTAACCGGGCGCCACTGTGCCCCGTTATTTTTGAAAAATGGGGCATAAATACTTACATTCTTCAATCCTATGCCCAAAAAGTGTTATGTAAACCTGTTTTTAGCAATGCTACGGGGCACAGGAGTCATTTTTAAGGTAATTTATGCCCCGGCAACATAGGCAACAGATAAAATCCTATATAATGGTGTAAATTCAATTAAATAAAGAAGATATAACAATATCACAGTTTAATATAAAAATGTAATTAATGATGGAATTTGTCGATTCTACCACAGGTGGAGTGCCTTCTTGTGCATAAAAAGATATAATATAGACATGAAGGAGGTGCTCAATGGACAAACAGATACTTGGTAATCGAATTAATGAAAAAAGGAAACAACTTGGCCTGACTCAAAAACAGTTGGCAACAGAATTAAATGTATCCGATAAGGCGGTCAGTAAGTGGGAACGCGGTCTAAATTATCCAGATTTTGAACTATTAGAAAAGATAGCACAGGCACTGAATATTTCTTTAGCCGAGTTATTAGACATTCAAGACACAGCCATAACAGCTGCTTACAAAGAATTATCCATTATTTCTGCCGAAGAAAAAAATATCATAAAAAAAGAATTAAAAAATACCATCAAGGTAAATATTGCTTTTTTAGTATTCTTATTTCTTTCACTTAACCTGGGTTTTCGCTTCATGCAATTGAATGAGATGCATAGTCTCGTTCCAGGAACGCTGATTGCCATGTTTGGCGTTGGAGGTGGCTGCATTATTGGAAATTCAATCAGAGTGCTCAAAAAACTGGAATTGTTATAAGAGAGCAAACAAGCTATCCTTGTATTCGGATAGCTTGTTTCATCACTGTTTTTACTTATTGGTCAAATTCACTTTTTCCTTCTTGTCTGTCTCACTACTCGTTGCAGACCTGGAAAATATAAAACTTCAAATAATAAGACTCGTCCGCAGCCCAGAGAATCGGATGATCTGGTGCCTGTGTTCTGAACTCCACCTGACGCAGTCTCTTATGTACACTTCTTGCTGCCTGGCCAATGGTCTGAGTAAACAACTCATAGGTCATGAAATGAGAACAGGAACAGGTTGCCAGGAATCCGCCATCCTTCACAAGCTTCATGGCACGAAGGTTAATTTCACGGTATCCCTTTGTTGCATTTTTAACTGAATTTTTGGACTTGGTAAAAGCAGGAGGGTCTAAAATAACCACGTCGTACTTCTGTCTCTCTTCCTCCAATCTCGGAAGCAGCTCGAATACATCCTCACAGATAAATTTCACTTTATCGGAAAGTCCGTTCAATGCCGCATTTTCTGTTGCCTGATCAACAGCCAGCTGCGATGCATCAACACCGATTACCTCTGATGCGCCTGCAATGCCGGCGTTTAAAGCAAAGGAGCCTGTATGGGTAAAGCAGTCCAATACTCTTGCATTCTGGCATAGTTTATGAATAGACAGACGGTTGTATTTCTGATCCAGGAAAAATCCGGTCTTCTGACCATCCTTTACATCAACGATATATTTCACGCCGTTTTCTACAATCTGGACATTGGTGTCAAATGGCTCACCGATAAATCCCTTAAATAATTCCATTCCCTCATGAAGACGAACCTTGGCATCGCTTCGTTCATAAATACCACGAATAACAATTCCATCCTCTGCCAGGATCTCTTTCAAATCATCTAAAATAGTTAGCTTAAGCTTATCTATTCCAAGTGCCAGCGATTCCACAACAAGGACATCTGAAAACTTATCAATGACAATTCCCGGAAGAAAATCGGCCTCTCCAAAAATCACTCGACAGCTACTGGTATCTACTGTTTTCTTACGGTATTCCCAGGCATTTCGCACTCTCATTTTGATAAATTCTTCATTGATTTCCTGGTCTGCTTTTCTGGTTAGCATTCGGATACGGATTTTAGAATTTTGATTGATAAAGCCCTTTCCCAAAGGATATCCATCAAAGTCATGAACCGTCACGATTTCCCCGTTCTCAAATCTTCCCATAATGGATTCTATCTCATTATCAAAGATCCACTGACCACCGGCCTTTAATGCTCGGCCTTCACCTTTTTTTATTGTAACTACTGCCATATATTTTCTCCCAGCTTCTGTGTTTTAAACACCGCTTTATTATCTAGCTTCTGTGTTTTAAACACCGTTTTCTACTTTATTATCCAGCCTCTGTGCTTTAAACACGTTTTTCTACTATACTGTCTTTTCAGACCTTCCATCACTTATTCTGCCTGTAAAAAAGCAGTATAACCACATTTCGCTTCATATAAATCTGCCTTGGAGGTTGCCTCATACGGTGCATGCATATTCATAACCGCAACACCACAGTCGATTACATTCATTCCATAAAGTGAAAGAATATAAGCTATGGTTCCACCGCCTCCTAAATCTACTTTTCCAAGCTCTGCGGTCTGGAAGGAAACATCCTCATCCTCCATAATCTTGCGGATAAAGGCAAGATACTCTGCATTGGCATCGTTGGAACCGGACTTTCCACGGGATCCGGTAAACTTGTTAAATACCATACCATGTCCAAGGTATGCCACATTCTTTTTGTCAAAGCTTGCTGCATAGGAAGGATCAAAGGCACTGCTGACGTCTGAGGAAAGCATTCTGGAGTTAGCCAGTGCTCTTCGAAGTGTCAGCTCTTTAAAACCACCCATTAATTCCATCACCTCTGCAAGAGAATTTTCAAAGAATTTGGACTGCATGCCTGTTGCACCGACACTGCCAATCTCCTCTTTATCAACCAGTAAGCAGCAGGCTGTTCTTGCTGGTGTCTTAATGGAAAGCATCGCCATAAGGGAACTGAATGCGCAGACTCTGTCATCCTGTCCATAGGCTAAAATCATACTGCGGTCAAATCCTGCCTCCTTTGCTTTTCCTGCCGGAACTACTTCCAACTCAGCGGATACAAAATCTTTTTCCTCAATATCGAACTGCTCTTTTAATATCGAAAGCACACCTGCTGTAATTTTGTCTTTTTCCTCACCCTTAAGTGGTGTGTTTCCCACAACAATATCAAGGGCCTCACCCTCGATGACCTTGTTCGCCTTTTTTTCCATCTGCTCACTTGCCAGATGAATCAACAGATCAGAGACAAAAAATACCGGATCATCCTCTTCCTCGCCCACATTGATAATTACCGTTGTGCCATCTTTTTTCACAACAACACCATGGATAGCAAGTGGAATTGCAACCCACTGATACTTCTTGATGCCACCATAATAATGTGTGTCAAGATAAGCCAGATCTCCATCCTCATAAAGGGGATTCTGTTTTACATCCAGTCTTGGTGAATCGATATGAGCTCCAAGAATATTCATGCCCTTTTCGATAGGCTCCGTTCCAATATGATAAAGTACAATAGACTTTTCCATATTCACAGCGTAAACCTTGTCACCAGGCTTTAATTTCTTATTTTTTTCAATAGCCTTGGCTAACTCAACATAGCCCTCTTCTTCAATTCGATTTACTATTGTACTTACACATTCCCGTTCTGTTTTTCCTTCGTTTAAAAATATGCGGTAATCATCAGCGAACTGGTTAACCTTTGCTAACTGTTTTTCACTGTATTTTTCCCATGCAATGCTACTTTTCATCTTTTTCTCCTTAAAAATTGTCACATACTAATTTTACTTTAGTATGTGACAAAATAAAATTCTTACAACTGTTTAATTGCTTTCTTTGGACATTTCTCAGCACAGGTTCCACAACCGGTACATTTTTCCTGATCAATATGAGCATTGAAGCTTTCAATGGTCACTGCCGCAGCCGGACAGTTCTTTGCACAGAGTGTACAGCCAATACATGCTGTATCACACGCTTTCATGGCAACTGGTCCTTTTTCTGTATTGGAGCAGGCCACTGCATACTTCGCATCATAAGGAATCAGCTCAATCAAATGTTTTGGACAAGCCACAACACATTTACCGCAGGCCTTACAAACTTCCTTATCAACTACGGCAACACCGTTTTCTACATGAATTGCATCAAATGGACAGGCCTTAACGCAGCTTCCGAAACCAAGACAGCCCTGATTACAGGATTTTGGTCCACCATTTGGAACAAAGGAAAGCATATTACAGTCCTCCACTCCGGTGTAATCGTAATCGACTTTTGTTTTATCACAGTCGCCCTGACATTTTACAAAAGCAACCATTTTGGTACTGTCAGAAGCTTCTACACCCATGATTTCTGCAATCTTTTTAGCAACCGGTTCTCCACCAACAGGACAGGTTCCAACCTCTGCCTCCCCTTTTGCGATAGCTGCTGCTAACCCGGAACAGCCGGCAAATCCGCAGCCACCACAGTTATTACCCGGAAGTGCAGCAAGTACTGCTTCTTCCTTTTCATCTACATCGACTTTAAACTTGATACCTGCGACTCCCAGGAAGAGGCCGATAAATAATCCAATGCCGCCAACGAGGGCTGCCGCAATAAGAATTCCAGTAAAATCCATCTTTTATCCCTCCTATAAAAGTCCTGAAAAGCCACAGAAAGCAATGGCCATCAGTCCTGCTGTTACCAATACAATTGGCATGCCTTTAAAAGGAGCCGGTATATCATTGTATTCAATTTTTTCTCTGATACCTGCCAGGATCACAATGGAAATTGTAAATCCAAATGCGGTAGCAAAACCATTTACTACACTTTCCAATATACCATAGGAATCCTGAACATTGGTAAGTGCTACACCAAGTACTGCACAGTTGGTAGTAATCAGTGGCAGATAGACACCCAGTGCCTCATAGAGGGATGGCATAAATTTCTTTAAAAACATCTCAACAAACTGAACCAGAGCTGCAATAACAAGAATAAAGACAATGGTTTTCAAATAATCCAGTCCAAGAGGATCCAATACAAAGTTGTAAATAACTGCAGCCACAAGAGATGCCAGTGTAATAACAAAGATGACTGCTGTTCCCATACCAGCTGCTGTATTTACCTTTTTGGATACGCCAAGGAATGGGCAGAGTCCCAAGAACTGGCTCAGAACTACGTTGTTTACAAGTGCTGCACCAAGTGCAATCAGAATCAAATTAGTCATTTGCCTCTACCTCCTTTGCATCCGTATCATAGAACTTGCGGTGAGAACATCCTGCTTCTTTACAGTTCATACAATCATCACTGCATCCGGAACCGATTTTACTCATATCCTTGCCCTTCTTCTCGCCCTCGATTTTAATCTTGTTCTGAATTGCCA
Source organism: uncultured Lachnospiraceae bacterium (assembly GCA_964619485.1). GTDB lineage: Bacteria > Bacillota > Clostridia > Lachnospirales > Lachnospiraceae > UBA2882. Next base: position 17,017 of record CAZUCI010000008.1, on the reverse strand, counting down.
CAAGCATTGCCAGAACAAAGAAAGCGCCAGGTGCCATAATAAAGATGCTCACTGGTGTATAAGCAGCCGGCATAATATGGAATCCAAATATTTCTCCGGCTCCAAGCAGCTCACGAAGCATACCAATTATAGTTAATGAAGCTGTAAATCCAAATCCCATTCCAAGTCCATCAAAGAAGGATGGAATTACTGGATTTTTGTAGGCATATGCTTCCGCACGACCCAGGATAATACAGTTTACAACAATCAGTGGAATATAAATTCCCAGGGCACTGTAAAGACCTGGAATGAATCCCTCCAGCAAAAGCTCCATCATGGTAACAAAGGAAGCAATAATTACAATAAACGCCGGAATACGAACTTTATCCGGAATCACTTTACGAAGCAGTGAAATAATTGCATTGGATAATGCTAATACAACTGTTGTTGTCAGTCCCATTCCAAGTCCATTTACTGCGGATGTGGTAACTGCTAAGGTTGGACACATACCAAGTGTAAGTACAAGGGTAGGATTTTCTTTAATAACGCCATTATAAAGACGTTCCATATTTTTATTCATCTGCGTTTCCTCCTTCCGAAAGTTTCGTCTGGAAATAGGTGAGACCTGCATTTACACCATTGGTAACTGCATTTGTTGTAATGGTCGCACCAGAAATCGCATCAATCTGATCCTCAGAAGCCGCTCCTGTTTTGGTGTAAGCAAACTGAGAAACATTTTTGCCTGCAAATTGAGGTTTCAATACAGAATCTGCATTCATTCCAAGACCAGCAGTCTCAGAAATCTTCAAAATAGAAATACCGTTTACGGTTCCATCGTTTTTAATACCAATGGTAAACTGAATATCTCCACCGTAACCTTCATGGTCTGTCACCGTAATGACATAGCCTAATACATTGCCATCTGCATCCTCTGCTTCCGATACTTCGTTGACAGAAGCATTAAAACCGGCATCTGTGACAACCTTTGTTGCATCTGCCTCTGTAATGTCATCTCTTAAAACAAAAGAGGTCGCATCAGCAAATACTTCTTTACAGGCATCTTCTTTTGCTTTAGCCTGAGTTTTTGCAATTGGCTCCTTTGTCACCTGATAAACGGCACCTAAGAGACAACCGGAAATTAAGGTAATCAGGAAAAGAATTGCCGCATCCTTTAACATAGTTTTCATGCTTTTCTACCTCCTTTGCCAAATGCCTTTGGAAGTGAAATCTTCTCAATCAAAGGTGTCAGCATATTTCCAATAATAATTGCGTAGGAAACACCTTCTGCACCTGCTCCGAAAATACGGAAAATACCGGTGAGAACACCCAATAAAATACCAAACATGTACTGGCCCTTTTTGGTAATTGGTCTTGTGACATAATCCGTTGCCATGAAAAATGCTCCGAGCATCAGACCGCCACCTGCCAAATGGGCTGCGATAAAGTCAGGATTGAAACCGTGACCTCCAAATAATCCCAGGAAAATAACAAAGGAAACTATGTAGCTTCCGGGAATTCTTAAATCGATAATCCCCAGCATAATTAAAATACATGCACCAATTACAATAGCCACCATACTTGTCTCACCGATGGTTCCGGCTGTTTTACCGATTACCATGCTGTAAACATTCACCGGCTCTCCTGCTTTAAGTGCTGCCAGCGGAGTCGCTCCTGTATAAGCATCACAGTTAAAATTGGTCATGATAGAGGTAAAGGAAATCAGCAGAAAGCATCTTGCGCCCAGTGCCGGGTTCATGAAGTTCTGTCCCAAGCCTCCAAAAAGCATCTTTACAACGATAATTGCAAAAGCACCACCAATCACACCAATCCACCATGGTGCACTGGATGGAAGGTTCAAGGCTAACAGTAAGCCTGTGACAACTGCAGATAAATCTCTGATGCTGTTCTTTTTATGACAGATCAGGTCAAATATAAATTCACTGAGCACTGTGGATGCAATGGTAACTGCAACCAAAAGCAGTGCATGCAAGCCAAAATTGTATACGCCAAAAATAGTAGTTGGTAACAAAGCAATGATCACCCATAACATAATGTTGCTGGTGGTAGCTTTGGAACGAATATGCGGATTTGACGATACTTTCATAAGTTCATTCATCGTTCTCTCCTCCTACTTCTTTCTACGGTCTGCAAGGACCATTTTTCTCATGGACTTAATCTGCTGTGTCAATTGCCTCTTTGCGGGACAAACAAAGCTGCAGCAGCCACATTCACAGCATTCCATGCCGTTCATCTTCTCAAAGCCTTCCTTATCTCCACGCCCTGCCAGATCAGCAAGACGGCTTGGAACAACTCTTCCCGGACAAACCTCCACACATCTGCCGCAATTGATACATGGACTCTCCTCAGAATCCGACACATCATCCTTCGTCAGGCAAAGCAGCGCTGATGCTATTTTCGTCGTTGGAACATCCAAATTAAAAATAGCAAATCCCATCATTGGACCACCGGAAACAATTTTGACCGGATCCTGTTTAAATCCACCGGCTTCCTCAACCAACTCGTGATAGTTCGTTCCAATTCTGACTTTAAAATTACATGGGTCTGCGATGGCATCTCCTGTAACTGTAACAATACGATACATCAAAGGTCTGTTGAAGCGAACAGCATTATTGACTGCGACAAGAGTATCTACATTGTCTACAATACAGCCTGCATCTGCCGGAAGCATACTGGAATTGATACTTCTTCCCGTTGCAGCATAAATCAACTGACGCTCAGCACCCTGCGGGTATTTGGTCTTCAGGGATTTTACCGTAATTCTCGGTTCATCCTTCACCAAATCCTTCATAATTTTAATACAATCCGGCTTGTTATCCTCGATTGCAAGAATACCCTTTGCATTATCAAATAGAGCAAGCACACATTTAAGACCGTCTACCACGCTCTGAGGCTCCTCGACCATTCTTCTGTAATCAGAGGTAAGATAAGGCTCGCACTCGGCACAGTTAGCAATGACATACTCTATTTTCTCAGGCTCCTTCGGTGAAAGCTTTACATGTGTTGGAAAGCCTGCCCCGCCCATACCAACAACGCCGGCAGTCTGAACCTTTTCTACAATTTCTTTTTTGGAAAGCTCGGAAAGTGGTTTGCACTCTCCAAAATCTACTTCTTCATATTTTCCATCATTTTCAATTACGATGGAATTCACATTATCACCCACTACCACCCGGTGGGGCTCAATAGCCTTTACTGTTCCTGATACTGTGGCATAAATCGGTGCTGATACAAAACCAGCTGCATCCGCAATTTTCTGGCCTGCTAATACATGATCTCCCTTGGCTACCACCGGTACCGCCGGTGCTCCAATATGCTGGGATAACGGATAAACCAGATCCCCTTTCGGAAGTACTTCCCGAATCGGCTTGTCCTTGCTGATATCCTTGCCATCATAAGGATGGATACCACCTAAGAATGTTCCTTTTGCTCCCATATAACTGCCCTTCCTTCTCAATAGTTTTGTATTGGGATTGCATCCTTCGTGTATACAATGCATTACTAATACTATACTATTTTTTTTGCCCTTTTTCCACCTACTATTGATAAAAAAATAACTTTTTTGTCTGATTCTGACACAATTCAATCTTTGGTTTCTTTTCAAAATATGATATGATATCTAAGAGTAAAAAAGACATACAAAAGACTACTTGCCAGGAAGAAATCAACCTTTGGGAGACAAACCATGAAAATCATAGAAGAAACCTTAGAACAATATAATCTTTCCTATCCGTTGGAGCAGATTGCCCCTTTGGAGGATATTTTATTTGTAGATATTGAAACCACAGGCTTTTCCGCTAAAACATCGAGTCTATATGAAATCGGCTGTATTTACTTTAAAGGAGCCGCCCCGGTCATATTACAATATTTTGCAGAGAACCCCAGCGAGGAAAAGGAACTGCTCTCTGCCTTCTTTGAACTGTGTAAAAGCAAAAAAGTTCTGATTCACTACAATGGTAACACCTTTGACCTGCCCTATATGAAGCATAAGGCCGAAAAGCTTTCCCTCACACATCCCTTTGATTCCATGGAGGGTGTGGATATCTTCAAACGGGTGTCCACCTATAAACACATCCTGTGCCTTGAAAACTGTAAGCAGAAATCTGTTGAGCAATTTCTTGGTATTGAACGTGAGGATCAGTATAATGGCGGACAGCTCATCGAAATTTACAAGGATTATGTTAAAAGCCAGGATAAAGAAGCAGAGAAGCTTCTGCTTTTGCACAACCATGATGATATGATTGGAATGCTTGCACTGCTTCCAATCCTTTCCTATGCTGATATTTTCTTACAGCCATTCAAGGTTGTAAAGGTTCAGGCCAATCACTACTGCTCTGAAGCCGGTGAAATCAGAGATGAAGTACTGATGAAAATTCGTTTTCGCGCTGCTTTTCCACAGCCGCTTTCTATCAGAAAAAGAGACTGCTATTTCAGTGCGGAAAGCCGTGAAGGCTTTCTGAAGGTACCTCTTTACCACGAAGAAATGAAGTACTTCTATGCAAACTATAAAGATTACTACTATCTTCCGGAGGAAGACCTGGCGCTGCACAAATCAGTTGCATCTTTTGTAGATAAAAATCACCGTACTCAGGCAAAGGCCTCCACCTGCTACACAAGAAAGGAAGCTCTGTATCTTCCTCAGTGGGATGTGATTTTCTCACCGATTTTTAAAAGGGATTATGAAGATGATATCTGCTTTTTTGAATTGACTGATGAAATGAAAAAACAGCCTGAGATTTTCAGACAGTATGCATTGCATATTTTGGATATGTTGGCTCATTCAAAATAAAATTTCTAACGCGAAACACCCTCTACTGTTTGTGTGACCGGCACGCTTTCGATACATAAATACGTAGCGGCACATAGGTTCGTAAAGAACACGAACCAAGTGCCGACGTATTTATAAGTGCCTGCCCCTCAAACAGTAGAGGGTGTTTCTATGAAGATATACATTTAGATGAGCAAACAGATGAAAATATACATTATTATTTTTTAATCAGCTTTATAAGTGCCTGATTAAGCAAATGAATTATGGTTGCTGCCATGATTGAGCACACCAAAACAATCACCACATAACAAACTGAGTTATTGATTTTCACGTTACTTGCAAAGAGCTGTAAGAACAGATTATGAATTAAATATAACTCCAGAGAAATCTTTCCAAGGAAATCCATTACTTTGTTTTTGAACTGCACTTTCATTGTAAGCGTCAGCATGAACAGTACAAAGCAGATAACAAAGGGAAGCTGTACACTTAAACATAAAAACTTGTCTCCATAAGCCATTCTTCCATCCGAATAAGCATACTCTGACCAATAGGAAACATTGTCTAACATAAACTTTGTCAAAAAGCCAAGCGCCGATGTCAGAATCCCCATTCCAATTAACATCAACGGATAATGCCCTTTTACGAATGCGGCTACAGGCTTTTCAAATCTACAGATGACCATTCCCACTACAAACAGCATACTGGTATTAAACCACCATTCTCCCTGGAACCAAAATGGTCCATGTCCTAACAGCAGACTTCCTACAGTCATCAATGCTACAAAAATCCCCATAACCAGCAATGCTGTAGAATCCTTTTTGATGAATCTGAAAATCAGGAAAAATGCAATATACAAAACAGCAATTTCGATTAAATACCACATATGAGAGTTAATCAAAAACCAACCTGTAATGTAGGCAATTAACTCACCTGTTGAAAATGATGTTTTTAACGCTAACTCTTCTATTACAAAAATCCAGGTACATACATAAAATGGAATTACAATGGAAGGAAGCCTTTTTCCCAAAAATCCCCTCAAATAATCCGGCTTCTCTTGAAAACTCTTATACAATCCATATCCTGAGAAGAAGAAAAACATGCCGACAAAGCAAACACCTATATCCTCCAAAAACATCATTGGTCCTGCCGCCTCAGCCAGCTGCTGTGAAAGATGATGCAGAACAATTAATACTGCACAAATTCCAAGTAACCCTTTAGAAATTGGCAATGATAAAAAATCCTCCTGCCATTCCCCTTTTGGGGACACTTTTAAGCCAAATATCAATGCTAAAACAGGTAAAATCAAGAAAATCCAGAGCCAGTTAGCAGACACTTTCTTTTGCAAAAAAGAAGTTTTCTGCGTATTGTCAGCAGCGACCTCACCCACTGCTCCCACATCTGCTCTCATTTCCTCTGCTGCTGCAGATACCATCTCCTGAGATCCAAATAAAGTTCCTTCGGCAACTGCCTTAAATAAAGAATAGGCTTCTTCTCTTGCCTGATCTGTTAAAACATTTGCTGCGAAATTTTCAATATTGATATCTCTCCCATCAATGATGGTCATAAAATCCCATTGCGTAAAATGATTACCAAATCCACTTGCATCATATTTGATTGCCACATAGGTAACTCCGTGAAATTCCACAAGATCCGCCTCTGGTTCTCCCTCAATGGTTACTGGCTGTGTGAAAATATAATCCTTTTTTGCATCCATTGCCTTCTGTTTCAATTCCTCAGATGCCTCAGATAAATTTTCAATCTCTGCGCATAAATCAGCATCCAGCTCGTCTGTGTAAATATACGATTCTCCAACCGGCGTAGTTGCCGTAAGATAACCGTCTGACCCCGCCTCATCCACTTTGACAGTCCAATCTGATGGCAAACTCATCTGTACCTGCAATGCATCTACATAGTATTCCTCCACATCACCAAGTACATCGACTGCCTCCTGATATTGAGCCTGATCAGGTGTACTGGCAAACGGTTCTGCCGCCCTTACTTCCTGGGACATCCCCATCGTCCCGGCAAATAATCCACCTGCTAAAAGCAATCCCCCCAAAATATTTTTTGCATAACCCCGAAACATAAAAAATCCCTCCGTTTTCTTCATTTGTTATTTATATTCTAACAGAGAAATATTAAATAACTCTTAAGTTACAGAGGGACAATATTTGGCTTCTTTATTCAGTCATTTTTGTTCGCACAATTCTTTTTATGCGCTTTCATTTTCTTCATGCAATACTATTTATCTCATGCATATGAACAATGCCTTTGTCTTTCAACATCTTAATAAGTTTCAAATATATTTTTGTGTCAACAACAATATCATCCATTATGTTTTTTCTCTGCGTATGAGCAATTTGTAGTTCATCAGCCACCTGATTCAAAGTATACTTTTTAAGATTAAGTAACAAACGAGCTAACTCCAGGGTGTCAATACGACTATTTTTAAACGAGACTTTCAGCTTTTTAGCTGTCTCAGCACAAAAGTCAAAGCAAAAACTTTCGTTGTAAAAAACAACGATTTCATTTCCAATAAATTCTAAAAATTCTGGAAATACTTCATTTATAGATTTTTCATTTAATAATTTTGTATCATCAATTCCAGTTAACTCACTAACCTCTGCTGAAATAGATTTTTCTGGTTTCACATAAGAATGAAATCTCTGAGTAATTTCACCATGGTGAAGCTTTGCCGCTCCAATCTCAATTATTTCGCTTAATCTGGCATTCAGTCCTGTCGTTTCCAAATCAACTATGACAACATCAGAACAAAATGTCTGCTCTCCAATATTCCCTTTTACAATCGGGTCAAGATTATCTACAACATATGCTTCTATTCCGTATATTGGTTTGATTTCTGGGTAAAGTTTAATCACACTTTCAATTTCAGTATAAGCTTCAATATTTGCGTGATCTGTAAAGGCAACAGAATTCATATCCTGTTCTGCGGCGAATTCAATAATCTGTCTAGGTGATGTTACTCCATCCATTTCACTCATGGAAGTATGACAATGAAGTTCCACACGTTCTTGATATTTTTTCTCCATAGATTAGTCTTTCCCCTCTTCTGTGCTATTCCATTTAACATTCAATCCAGTTTCAATTTAATTTCATTATGCCATTTCACCAAGACAAATTCTGTCTAAGTAAAAAAAATCATAACAATTTTAAAGAAAATCATAGCCATGTGCTGCACGCTCAGCGAGCAGCACAAGCACATTACACACAAAAAAGCTCCCGGTTCACACCAGGAGCTTCTGACTTAATTCATATTTACTTCTTCTCATAATAAAACGAGTCTTTTCTCAAATACCCAATCTGTTTATAATTGATAATCTGCTCTGTACTTCCGATGAAGAGGACTCCTCCAGGTGTCAGGGCATCATGGAATTTCACAAAGATTTCGTCTTTGGCTTCCTCTGTAAAGTAGATCAGCACATTACGACATACAATGAAATGACAATCCTTTGGATAAACATCCTTTAACAGATTGTGCTTCTGAAACTTAACTCTTTTCTTGATTTCCTCAGAGATTCTAAAGGAGGGGCCAACTGCCTCAAAGTATTTCTTTTTGAGGTCCTCAGGAACTCCCGCAATACTCTTTCCAGAATACAATCCAGCCTGAGCCTTTTCCAAAACCTGATTATCAATATCAGTCGCATAAATGGTAATCTGGTTTAATGGCAGATGTCTGGATAAAGCCATAACAAGAGAATATGGTTCATCACCTGTAGAACAGGCAGCACTCCATATTTTCAGATTCTTACCAAACCTTTCAATCAGCTGAGGGATAATGGTTTTATCCATGTAATCCCACTGTTCGGGGTTACGATAGAACTCCGACACATTGATTGTCAGGTAATTGACAAATTCATTAAATTTTTCCCTGTCTGACTGAATTAACTCTACATATGACTGATACCCTTGCTTGCCATTCTTGGCAATAAGGGTATCAATTCTACGTTTCATCTGTTTTTCTTTGTAAGAATTTAAGTCAATCTTGGTCAGATCATAGACAGCTTTTTTAAACTGCTCATAATCAAACACTGGCATAATTATTCTGCACTTTCCTCAGCAATTACTTTATCAATGTCAACGGAAACAACATCAGCATCATCTTCCTGCTCTGTTGGTTCTGGTGCAAATAAAGCTTTGATGCTTAAGCTGATTTTTCTGTCATTTTCATTGAAATCAACAATCTTAGCTTCAACTTCGTCGCCAACCTTTAATACATCAGATGGTTTCTCGATATGATCCTTAGAAATCTGGGATACATGTAATAATGCATCAACACCAACCTCTAACTCTACGAATGCACCGAAGTCTGTCATTCTTGCAACTTTAGCTTTGACAACGTTTCCTACAGCATATTTGCTTGCAGCGTCTTTCCAAGGGTTTGCATCATCAAATTTAAGACTTAAAGCAATCTTTGTTCCGTCGATATCTTTGATTAATACTTTGAGAACATCGCCAACTTTAAATACTTTTTTAGGATTCTCTACACGGCCCCAGCTCATTTCGGAGATGTGTAATAATCCATCAGCTCCACCTAAGTCGATGAATGCACCGAAGTCTGTTACATTCTTAACAGTTCCTTCTACAACATCACCTACGTGAATCTTCTCGAATAATTCTTTCTGCATTTCTGCTTTCTTAGCAACTAAGAGCTGTTTACGATCACCAATGTATCTTCTTCTCTTAGGGTTGTACTCTATAATTACAAATTCAATTTCCTGATCAGCGTATTTTGTGAGATCTTTCTCATATACGTTTGATACAAGGCTTGCTGGGATGAAGATTCTTACTTCATCAACAACAACGCTTAAGCCGCCGTCTAATACCTGTGCAACCTTTGCAGTTAAAACTTCCTGATTGTCGAAAGCTTCCTGGATTCTCTTGTTTCCTTTTTCAAGAGCAAGTCTCTTGTAAGAAAGAAGAACCTGACCTTCTCCGTCGTTTACTTTGACAACTTTGACATCCATCTTGTCACCAACGTGCAGAACAGTTGTTAAGTCAACATTTGCTTCATTGGTGTATTCGTTTCTGGTAAGAATACCATCAGATTTATATCCAATGTTCAAAACAGCTTCTTCTGGTTTTACAGCGATTACTGTTCCTTCAACGGTCTCTCCATTTCTAATAGGTTTTAATGATTCTTCAAGCATTTGTTCAAAAGTTAATTCTGACATAATTTTGAACCTCCTCAATAATATTATTTGGGGTTGAAGCCCCCGCGGTAATTCCCACGTTAGATGCTGCATCCGGTAGATCCATATGCAGATCATCCAGTGTCTGTATAAAAAAAGTGTTCTCACATTTCTCACTGCAGATTTCATACAGCTTCCGCGTATTAGAACTGTGAGTACCGCCTATCACTATCATCGCATCAACATCCGCAGCTATTCGAGCAGCTTCCGTCTGGCGCTCCTCCGTGGCGTTGCATATAGTATTAACAACATTAATATCATAACCTTTTTTGTAAATAATTTCAACTAATTCTTGAAATTTATTGTAGTTAAATGTCGTTTGAGATACCACACACACTTTTTGTCCTTTTTCAAGCGTCAAAGCGTTCGCCTGTTCTCTGGATTCCACAACAACTGCCGGCGTATGACACCAGCCCTTGATGCCCTCGACCTCTGGATGCGTATCTTTTCCTATTATAACAATCTGTGCTCCGGCTGCACTTTCTTTTTCCACAATTCTATGAATCTTTTTTACAAAAGGACAGGTGGCGTCTATAATTTCCAGCTTTCGATTTTCAATCTGGTCATAAATTTTCTTAGGCACACCATGGGCGCGTATGACAACCCTTCCCTCTGTAACTGCCTCTAAATCTTTTTCATCCTGAAGTACTGTCACACCTTTCTTTTCCAGGTCTTTGACAACTTCTTCATTGTGAATAATCGGTCCGTAGGTGTAAATTTTTTTTCCGGTATCAATCTGCTCGTAAACCTGTTCCACAGCTCTCTTCACCCCGAAACAAAAGCCTGCAGATTTTGCTCTGATTACTTCCACTTTTCTTCCTCTTTCTATTTTTGTGTAAAACTGATGATTTTATCCACCACTTCATCAATTGTCATATACGAAGAGTCCAGTAAAATTGCATCCTCAGCCTGCTTCAGCGGTGAAATTTCGCGATTCATATCACGCTGATCACGCTCAATAATGTCAGCTTCAATAGTTGACAAATCACAGGCTTCTCCCTTGGCTGTCAGCTCATCATATCTTCTTTTCGCGCGCACTTTACTGCTCGCTGTCAGATATACCTTCACATCAGCATTGGGAAGCACACAGGTTCCAATGTCTCTTCCATCCATGATAACCTCTGCTTCTGATGCCAGCTTCTGCTGCAGAGAGACAAGCTTTTTACGAACATCTCCGTTTACACTGCTGTTGGAGGCCATTCTGCCAACCTCTTCGGTACGAATCAATCCGTTAACATTTTCTCCGTTTAATAAAACAACCTGCTCTCCATTTTCATATTTGATGGAAATATCCGCATGCTCACATTCTGCACTGATTGCAGCTGCGTCTAAAGCATCCACTTTCTGTCGAATCAGATAAAGGGCCATGGCTCGATACATAGCTCCTGTATCCACATAAATGAATCCCAATTTCTTTGCAATTTTCTTTGCGATGGTACTTTTTCCTGCTCCTGCAGGTCCATCAACTGCGATACTATAGCTCATGAATTTACGTCCTCTCTTGTATTGCTGTTTTCAGGCTTCAATACTTTCTCCCGCCAAATGTCCGGTAGACCATGCCAGCTGTAAATTATATCCGCCGGTCAAAGCATCAATATCCAACACTTCCCCTGCAAAATAAAGTCTTGTAATCTTTTTGGATTCCATGGTAGAAGGATTTACATCCTTTACGCTGACTCCTCCCTGTGTGATGATGGCTTCCTTAAAGTCGTTGGTTCCGGTAATCGTCATTCTGACTTCCTTTATCAAAGCAACAAAGCCGGTTCTCTCTTCTCTGGTAATTTCATGTACCTTTTTATCAGGGTCAATCCCGGATAAAGCAATCATGACGGGAATCATTTTAGATGGGAAAAGGCTGCTTACCGCATTTTTGAACTGCTTATTCTGATTCTGCTCAAACTCACGCAGCAAACGCTTATCCAGTGTCTCTCTGGAAAGATTCGGCTTTAAATCCAGCAAAAGTGTCAGCTGCTTCTTCTCCAGTATCTTACTGATATAGCTGCTTGCGCTTAAAATCAGAGGACCGCTCACTCCACAATGTGTAAATAGCATTTCCCCAAAATCTTCATAGTAGCAGCGTCTGTCATCCTTTATCTGAACAGAAACATTTTTCAGCGATAATCCCTGGAGCTCTTTGCAAAAGCTCTCCTGAATCTGCAAAGGCACAAGTGCCGGCACAGGCTCAACAATTTTATGACCACAGTCCTCTGCGAAACGATATCCATCACCCGTTGATCCGGTGGTTGGGTAGGAACAGCCTCCAGTGGCAACAACCACGGCATCTGCTTCGTAAAAATTGCCTTTGGTATCCACCACTCCGGAAACGTGTTCCTCCTCCACCTTCAATTTCTTTACCTGCGTAAAAAGTTTTATTTTAACACCGGCCTGCTTCATAGCGTTTTCCATTGCCTTAATGACGTCGGATGCGTGGTCAGAAACAGGAAATACACGATTTCCTCTCTCTACCTTTATCTTTAACCCATTCTGTTCAAAAAATTCCATGCAGGTCTGATTATCAAAACCATAAAGTGCACTGTACAGAAATTTTTCATTTGTTACAATACTGGAAAAAAGCTGTTCCAAATCAGATGCATTGGTTAAATTGCATCGACCCTTGCCCGTTATGTAGATTTTTTTACCCAGCTTTTCATTTTTCTCCAATAGAAGAACCTGATTACCGTTCTGTGCAGCCATACAGGCAGCCATCATTCCGGCAGCTCCGGCTCCAATTACAATTACTTTACTCATTCTTTTTCCTCACCAAAGGCTTGTCCAGCATTGGCTCTTCATCTATAAAATCAATTTCATCATTCAAATAAACCTGATAGTTTCCCCATACCTGTTCCAGCTGTTTCAGATTATCCTTTACCTGTTCAGGATTCTTCAGGCAAAGTGCTACTACCAGCGCATTAATCAAGCTCAGCGGAGCCACAAGGGAATCAACAATGGAAACCATATCGCTTCTTGCACAGAGATTGCATGCGGAATATAAATTCATTGGAGAATGAATGGAATCCGTAATGGCAATAACCTTGGCATTTCTATCATTGGCAAACTCCATGACCTTAAGCGTTCGCATGGAATATCTGGGGAAACTGATTCCAATAACCACATCATCCTTGTCCACACGGATCATCTGCTCGAATAATTCCGTAACAGAAGTGCTTCTAAGTAAAATGACATCTCCACGAATCATAGTCAGGTAAAAGCTCAGGAAATCAGCCAGAGGTTCACAGCTTCGCAGTCCAACCACATAAACATGTTTTGCATTGGAAATAATATCGACCGCGGCCTCAAAGGCATCAACATCCACATTCTGTAATGTATCAGCAATCTTTTCAATATCAGCATTCAGTACAGAGGTCAAAATTTCAGACTGTGTGCTCTTACCATATTTCATATTGACCTTGGCTACATTATTCCATTCACTTTTTATCCATGCTTCCAATGCTTTCTGGAATTCCGGATATCCTTCAAAGCCAAGTCCACCTGCGAATCGTACAACAGTAGATTCACTGGTTCCTACCTCTTCCCCCAGCTTTGCTGCTGTCATAAAAACAGCCTGATCATAATGATCCAGGATATAAGTTGCAATTCGCTTATGCCCTTTACTCATTTTGTCATAGCCATTCTTCATGCGGGTAATAATATCCACTTCCTCCTGCCCTGGGGCAGCTGTCTCATTTCTGTAATCTGCTTCGCTCATACTTTACTCCAACGCTTGTTCTTTTGCACAGTTCTGCTTTATAGCACAGCTTCACTTTATAGCACAACCTTACTTTATAAATGCATGAAAGGAGTCTGCCAAAAGTTTTTTAGTCTGCTCCATTGTAAGATCATAATCTCCTGTAATCACCATGCAGGCCGCCCCGTGAATGAAAATCCACATTCTCATAAATATATCTTCTGCATCCTTTGCGCCCTCAGCAGTTGCTTTTGATATTTCTTTAAATAACGCATTGTTTTTTCCATTTAAAATGCCAATCAGGCTGGCTTTCTGTCTCTTTTCTTCCATAAATAAAAGGCGGAACAGATTTGGCTCTTTTCCCGCAAAATCAATATAGGCAAGTCCCAGATTTACAAATGGGGTCTGCTCTGTTTTGGGATAATTCTGATAAAAATCTGCAAAAAAAGTTGCTGCTAATCCAAATATTTCATCATATAATTCATCCATGCTCTGATATACACGGAAAATTGGCTGTGTAGAGCACCCTGCCTTCGCAGCAAGCCTTCTGGCTGTCACCTCAAGCAGCCCCTCTTCTCTCGTCATCTCAAATGCACTGCTAACAATCATCTCTTTTGTAATACTAACTTTTCTGGCCATGGATAACCCTCTCTTCATTTGCGAATCACTCAATAAAAACAAAAACTTTCAATTCAATCATTTTCTGTTCTTTAATTTATCATTCATAACATATGTTATGTTAGCCTATTTCCAAAGTTATGTCAAGTAGTCTCCCTATATTTCCCTTCTCCACACGAATTTCAATTTGCTTAATTTATATGCCTCAAGCTTTTCATTCCTTTTTCATCACCCTGCAGAAACAGCACCTGCCTGTTTGCAATCCAGGTACTTATAAATACGTCGGCACTTAGTCCGCGTCCTTTGCGGACTTACGTGCCGCTACGTATTTATGTAGCGCAAGCGTGCCTGGATGCAAACAGACAGGTGCTGTTTCCCCTATAACATGAAAAAAGAACCCCTGAAAACTCCAGAGGTCCTTTAAATTCTTAAATTGAATTACTTCCAGTCATTAAACCGGGTAAGCACCATTTTTAGTGTCAGCAGCTGCTAAATCAACTTTTTCTTCCTGTGCCTTACGGTATTTGAAGAAGTCTACAGCTACCTGTGGGAATAATGCGTAAGATAATACATCTTCTTCGCTTCTAGCCCATTCTTTACATTCTTCTGCTAACTTATCCATTTCAGGTTTCAGTAAATCAGCTGGACGGCATGTAATAACTTCTGCATCGCCGATAACCTTTTTCTGAACATCAGCATTGAAAGGTTTAACAGTTGCACCATATTTTCCGCTTAATAAGTCTTTTGTCTGACCTGTAGCCATCTTGTATGGCTCTCCCATAAGAACGTTCATAACAGCCTGTGTACCAACGATCTGTGAAGAAGGAGTAACAAGTGGTGGTTCACCAAAGTCTTTACGAACTCTTGGGATTTCCTTTAATACATCATCATACTTATCTTCTGCATTCTGCTCTTTTAACTGGCTAACCATGTTAG
>CAZUCI010000008.1:739-1796 GCA_964619485.1 uncultured Lachnospiraceae bacterium | reverse complement strand
AGCATTCCGCCTGGTACCTGATATAATAAAGTTTTGATATTAACACCCATAACCTTTGGATTTAAGAGGCCATTTGCAAGACACTCTTCTCTGTAAGGTCTGAAGTAATCAGCGATTTCTGCCAATAAGTTCTGATCAAAGCCTGTATCATAAGGTGTTCCCTTGAAGGTTTCAACCATAACCTCTGTTGCAGGCTGGCTGGTTCCCATGGAAAGTGGGCTCATTGCGGTATCAATTACATCAACACCTGCTTCAACTGCCTTTAAGTATGTCATGCTGGCAACACCTGAAGTGTAATGTGTGTGTAACTGAATTGGAAGCTCTGTAGCACTCTTTAAGGATGTGATCAGTTTAGTTGCCTCATAAGGAACTAAAAGACCAGCCATATCCTTGATACAGATGGAATCTGCACCCATGTCTTCGATTCTCTTTGCAATGTCCATCCAGTACTGCTCTGTGTAAGCATCACCTAATGTATAGGATAATGCGATCTGAGCATGTCCGCCTTCTTTTTTGCAGGCTTTAACAGCTGTCTCAACGTTACGAAGATCATTTAAACAGTCAAAGATACGAATGATATCAATACCATTAGCGATGGATTTCTGAACAAAGTGCTCAACAACATCATCTGCATAATGACGATATCCTAATACGTTCTGTCCTCTTAACAACATCTGTAATTTAGTATTTTTGAATCCAGCTCTTAACTTTCTAAGTCTTTCCCATGGATCCTCTTTTAAGAAACGAAGAGATGCATCAAAGGTAGCACCGCCCCAGCACTCAACTGAATGATATCCGACTTTATCCATCTTATCTACGATAGGAAGCATTAATTCGGTAGGCATTCTTGTTGCGATCAGAGACTGATGAGCATCACGTAAGATAGTTTCTGTAATTTTAACAGGTTTCTTTTCTGCCATTACTATTTCCTCCATATTTAATCTACAATTTTAATCCGCCTTGCGGAAATTCCTTCGATTTAGAAAATACCGAAGATAGCCATGAATGTTCCGGCTGCTACTGCAGTACCGATAACACCGGCTACGTTAGGTCCCAT
>CAZUCI010000008.1:0-729 GCA_964619485.1 uncultured Lachnospiraceae bacterium | reverse complement strand
ATTGCATGCATCAGTAAGAAGTTGGTAGGATCTGCTTCAGCTCCAACCTTCTGGGATACTCGTGCTGCCATAGGTACAGCGGAAACTCCGGCTGAACCAATTAATGGGTTAACCTTACCATGTGTTGCAACGCACATGATTTTACCAAATAATACTCCCGCTGCGGTACCAAATGCGAATGCAATCAGTCCTAATGCAACGATTTTCAAAGTATCAAGATTTAAGAATGCCTCTGCACTTGTGGTCGCACCAACGGAAGTTCCAAGTAAAATAACAACGATATACATCAGTGCATTGGAAGCTGTCTCCTGAAGCTGACGAACAACACCAGACTCACGGAACAGGTTACCAAGCATTAACATACCAACCAGTGGTGCTGTTGTAGGAAGAATTACACACACAACGATCGTAACGATGATTGGGAATAAGATCTTCTCAAGCCTGGAAACAGGTCTTAACTGTTCCATCTTAATCTTACGTTCTTTTTCTGTTGTCAGAAGCTTCATGATTGGTGGCTGGATAATCGGTACCAGTGACATATAAGAATATGCTGCTACTGCGATAGGTCCAAGTAAAGCAGTCTGTCCTAATTTACCTGCCAGGAAAATGGAGGTAGGGCCGTCTGCACCACCGATGATGGAGATTGCTGCTGCTGCTTTGTCGTTGAAGCCCATGAAGATTGCACCAAAGTATGCAGTAAAAATACCGAACTGTGCAGCTGCTCCCAAT
>CAZUCI010000007.1:38391-62278 GCA_964619485.1 uncultured Lachnospiraceae bacterium | reverse complement strand
CATAAATGCTGGATTTGTAGGCTCCTGTGTATTATTCAAACTCAATCGTCCCCGGTGGCTTACTGGTCAGATCATAAAATACTCTGTTAACTCCCTTAACTTCATTGATGATTCTGCTCATTACAGTCTGGAGAACCTCGAATGGGATTTCGGCTGCTTCAGCGGTCATGAAGTCGATGGTGTTTACTGCACGAAGTGCAACTGCGTAATCGTAGGTACGCTCATCACCCATAACACCAACGCTTCTCATGTTGGTAAGTGCTGCAAAGTACTGACCGATTGTCTTGTCGCATCCGGCTTTTGCGATTTCTTCACGGTAGATGAAATCTGCATCCTGAACAATACGAACCTTTTCAGGTGTAACTTCACCGATGATACGGATTCCAAGTCCAGGACCCGGGAATGGCTGACGGAATACCAGGTATTCTGGAATTCCAAGCTCTAAACCGGCTTTACGAACCTCATCCTTGAACAGGTCGCGAAGTGGCTCGATAATTTCTTTGAAATCTACACAGTCAGGAAGCCCTCCAACATTGTGGTGGGATTTTATGACAGCAGATTCACCGCCAAGTCCACTTTCTACAACGTCTGGATAGATGGTTCCCTGAACAAGGTAATCAACGGCGCCGATTTTCTTGGCTTCTTCTTCAAATACACGGATGAATTCTTCACCGATAATTTTACGTTTTTTCTCAGGCTCGGTAACGCCGGCTAACTTGCTGAAATAGCGTTCCTGGGCATTGACACGGATAAAGTTCAAATCATATGGGCCGTCTGGTCCGAATACAGCCTCAACCTCATCTCCCTCATCTTTACGAAGAAGGCCATGGTCTACGAATACGCAGGTGAGCTGTTTACCAATTGCTTTGGATAAAAGTACTGCTGCCACAGAGGAGTCAACTCCACCGGATAAGGCACAGAGAACTTTTCCGTCTCCAACTTTTTCACGAATTGCTTTGATGGAATCCTCTACGAAGGAATCCATTCTCCAATCTCCGGCACAGCCGCAGATGTTACGTACGAAGTTATGAAGCATCTCGGTTCCATGTACGGTGTGAAGTACTTCCGGATGGAACTGAATTGCATATAAATTCTGGTCTGATTTTTCTGCTGCCGCGATTGGGCAGTCAGCGGTATGAGCAATATTCTTGAATCCAGGTGCCATTTCACTGATGCGGTCAAAATGACTCATCCAGCAGATTTCCTTTTCAGGAACTCCTGCAAAAATAGCAGATGTCGTATCAACTGTAATATCAGTCTTACCATATTCTCCAACTTCCGGAGTGATAACTTTTCCACCTAACACATGCATCATAAGCTGTGCGCCGTAGCAAAGTCCCAATACCGGAATCCCTAATTCAAATAGTTCTTTGCCGCAGGTTGGTGCATCCGGTGCGTAACAGCTGTTTGGTCCACCAGTTAAAATAATTCCTTTTGGGTTCATATCCCTGATCTTGGCAAGATCTGTCTTGTAAGAGTAAATTTCGCAATAAACGTTACATTCTCTGACACGTCTTGCAACAAGCTGGTTGTACTGACCACCAAAATCTAAAACAATGACGGTTTCCTTCTTCATTGTAAGTCTCCTTCTTTCGTTTTTTTCGAAACAAATACATAACAATCATTATAAAGTATGACAGGAAATCTTGTAAAGGTGTTTTTTTACTAGTTTCGCCCCATATTTTGGTTAGTTTTTAGCCACTTTTTCTTTCTCCCTGCCCAGGAAAAATTTCTGCCATTTTCCACTCAGATATCTCGGCACATTAAAGGCTCCTCTGACTACCCAGTCCAGAGTCATGGCAACCCATACACCCATGATGCCCCAGCCCAGATACACGAACAGATACGCCAGCGCGATTCGGCATATCCACATGGCCGCAATGGAGGTAATCATGGTATAAACCACATCACCTGCTGCCCTGAGGGTATTAGGCAAGGAAAAAGCCGGCGTCCAGATCAGTGTCGCGCAGACATTATGATAACGGATAATCAGTGCCGCCAGTGCAAAGGTTTCCGGTGTCAGATTGTAGACCTTTAAGATAAAATCTACCGTCACAAACAGGAAAAGCGAGGCTGCTCCCATGCAGATAAAATTCAGTTTCTCGATTTTTTTGGTGTAGTATTTCACCTGCTCTGTATCGCCTGCTCCAACACAATAGGAAGTAACTGATAAAAGTGCCATGTTAATTGCCATTCCCGGAATAATATTCAGGTTGGTAATGGAAGCCGCAACTGCATTGGCCGCAATTGCCGATGTTCCCAATGTGGAAATCAGGCTCATAAGAATGATTTTACCAAGCTGGAACATGCTGTTTTCCATACAGTTAGGCAAGCCTATGTAGAGAATCTTTTTTACATAAAAGCCTGACAGCTTCCAGGTGATAAAGGGCTTCACCTGAATGTCCTTTTTGTTATGATAAATCAGCCACAGTCCCACAACGCCAGCCACAATTCGGCTAAAGGTCGTTGAAATTGCCGCTCCTCTGACTTCCATATGAATAATATAAATCAACACATAGTTTCCGATGATATTTAACACATTCATGAGAATGGAAATCTGCATGGTAATCTTGGAATTACCCTCAGCACGAAAAAGTGCTGCTGCCGCATTATAGACTGCAAGGAACGGAATCGAAACTGCTGTGATAATCAGGTATTCTTTGGAATACTCATAGACCTCCGGTTCAATCGTTCCAAAAACGGTTCCCAGAACCCAGCCTTTGGCAAGCAGGTAGCATATGGTAACTAAAAGTGCAGACACAAAGGAAAATAGAATTAACTGCCATGCCGCCCTGCTTGCCTCATCCTTTTTCTGCTGTCCCAGAAAGTGTCCTGACACAACTGCTCCTCCAGTTGCCAGTGCTCCAAAGATGTTGATCATCAGGATGTTAACCGTATCAACCAGCGAAACCGCAGATACTGCTCCTTCTCCGCAGACAGAAATCATGACCGTATCCACCATGCCCACCAGCATCACTAAAAGCTGTTCTACCATCAGTGGCAGTATTAATTTTCTTAAATCTTTATTTGTATAGTACATTTAACTGTATACTCCCTTGAAGGCCGTATAGGTCTTTTGCATTCCCTCGATAAGGGGTGTGTAAGAAAGCTTCAAAAGCTCATGGCTTTTGGTATTATCAAAGGTTTCTGATTCTTCCAAAAGTAATGGAAATGGAAAAGAGGCTTCACCCGATTGCAACATGGGAAAGATATTTGCAAGTGCAGCCTTCTCTCTTGTAAAGGGTCGGTCCGCCACTTTTTCCAATGCATCAAAGAACACCTGATAGGTCAGGATTTCCTCTCCTGCAAGATGAATTGCTTCATTATATACTTTCGGATTTCCCAGTGCATTCAAAATTGCATTGGCGGCATCCTTTACATACACGAACTGGAATTGCCCCGGTGCATGCTCCGGCTCGTAGACAGGAGCACCTTTTACAATTTGTTCAATATAATAGGCTTCTCTTGGTGCGTAATTGAATGGTCCATATAAAATTGCAGGTCTCAAAATGGTATATGGCATCTGATAGTTAGCTGCTGCTTCCTTTAACTCTTTTTCCAGACAAACCTTTCCATAAATATAGCCGCCTACATCTCCCTGAAGTATCCGCTCCTCCAGGGGCTCGCTCTCGCTCTTTTTCAAATGCCCATTTCGCTCATAAACATCAACGGTACTGATAAAAATGTACTGTGTAACCTTTCCCGGCAAAACCTTCAGCAGTTCTTTGATATCTCCCGGTCCGTATCCGCAAAAATCCACGACTGCATAGCCTTCCTCAGGATTCATCATCTGTGCTAACTGTTCAGGTATTTTATCATAATCCTCCAGCTTCTGACGATCAAATAGAATCTGCTTTACGCCAAACTGCTCCATGGAATAGGTCCCGCGATTAAGCAGAACAAGCTGATGCTCCTTCGATGCAAGCATGGTAAAAACTCTTCCGTAAAAATAACTCCCGCCAATTACAACTATATTCAAGGATTACGCCTCCATTCTTTTCCAAACAGGTATATGGATACTGCACAAATCAGCTCATCAATATAGGTCTGTCTGTAATCGTCATCCGAGAAGCGCATAATGTCATTGGACGCTTCATTTACCATCGTATAGAGCAGCCTTGCCATAGCCGAATAGGATTCCCGGTGTCTGATTCCTTCCATATGCTCCAGCATATTCTGTAATACCGCTATAATTACTTCTGTTCCCTTGTCAAAGGTCTCTGCCAACTGAGGGTAGTCATGAACAACCATATTACAGTCGCCAAAGAGTCGCCCGGCATTTACAGCACGTGCTAACTGTGCGTCCACATAAGCTGCAAAGGCATCAATTGGCTCTTCTGAATGAATCATACTGTCTGCCAGCTGAGACAATGCATTGGCCGAAGCCTGTGCATATTCGTTTACCAGCTCACAATACAATTCACCCTTATCCTTATAATAATTATAAAAATTACCTACAGACACTCCTGCCCGTCTGGCAATTTCCTTTGTGTTTGTATTATAATAGCCTTTCTCAGCAAAAAGCTCATAGGCTGCATTATTTATTTTTTTCCTGCTCTCAATAGAACGCTGCTGCATTTTCCGTTCTTCCTTTTCCATTGCTTTCTCTCTCCTGTAAATTTTATTTTATCACTATCTTTGCCGTTCACATACTTTTTCTCATTTATTTTTCATATTTCTTTTTATCTTATTCTAGAGTTATTTTATGCTTCTGTCAAACTTTTCTGAACTTTGGTTCATTTTTCTATTGACACTCATAGTTTCGGTGTTATAATTAGAAACTGAACTTTGGTTCAATTTATATTTTTGTGTAAAAGTACATATTTATTGTTAAATTATTGGAGGTAAAAAATGAATTCAGAGAAACTTTTTAACAAGAACTTTACGATTATGTCCGTAGGGCAGTTTATTTCGCTCTTCGGAAACAGCTTACAGAGATTTGCGCTTTCCTTGTATATTTTGGATTTGACAGGGTCCGCCACGATCTTTTCTTTGATTCTGGCATTGTCCGTTCTGCCACAGATTTTCCTGGCGCCCTTCGGTGGAGCCTTTGCAGACCGTTTTGATAAGAAAAAGATTATGGTTTTCTTAGATACGTTTTCAGGAATATTTTTGCTGGGATTTTTAATTTTTCTACAGACAATTGGAGCTTCAGGCTCCAGCGAAATGATGGGTGTATCTGGCAATGCAGTGATTCCCATTGCAGTTTTGATGTGTGTTATGGCTGTTATTCAGAGTGTCTATGATCCCTCTGTACGTGCTTCCATTCCAGCTGTGACAGCTTCTGCTAACTTAGCCTCTGCTAACAGTGTCGTCAGTATTGTATCTTCACTCACTGGTCTTTTGGGACCGATTGCTGCAGGCTTCCTCTATGGTCTGTATGGAATCCGTGCTGTTTTTATCATAAACATTGTCAGCTTCTTTGCCTCTGCAATCATGGAGCTGTTCCTGCAGATTCCCCATACCAGAGCATCGCTGAACGGTCCCATTGTAAAAACCTTCGCTCAGGATATCAAACATTCCGTCTCTTATCTGTATCATGAAAAGCCTGTAATTTTTCAGATGATTCTGGTTGCTTCCAGCTTTAATCTGTTTTTAACACCTATATACACCGTCGGTCTTCCATTTATGGAAAAGCTGATTTTTGGTGCAACAGACCAAATGTATGGAATCTCCGAGGGTGTGGTTGGTGCCGGAATGGTTGTAGGTGCACTTTTGCTTGGAGTCATCAGCAAAAAGTTCCCTTTCCAGAAGCTCTACTGCTATTTCTACCTGCTTATTTTCTTAGTTCTGGGCATGGGGGCATGTGCAGTTCCAGGAATATTAAGTAAAAATGGCACCAGCTATTTATCCTATGGTCTTTTCACCTGCATTGGTTTCATCTTTGCCATGGTGTTAGCCCTGGTTAACATTTTATGCATGACCTATATGCAGTTGGAAATTCCAATGGAATACATGGGCAAATGTATGGCTCTCATTACCGCCTGCAGTACGGCATTGATGCCAATTGGACAGATTGTCTTCGGACGACTCTATGATATTTTCAAAAGCACAACCTGGGTCATCTATATTATAGTGGCAATGTGCTGTGTCGTTCTCACCTGCATCACAACCAGACTGATTCGTCAGGCTGATGCAACCGGTTCTCTGAGAACCGACATGTAGAATCTATTTTTTCTCTTTCTTTTTTAAGGAAGACAAAAATAATCCAGCCAGTGTAAGCACAATTCCAATCATGGAAAGTGTTGTGATAGTCTCATGCAAAATTATGACAGAAGTGACAACAGTAATAACCGGCGTCAGGTAAATAAAGATGCTGGTTCTTACTGCTCCAAGCTCCCTGACCGCATAATTCCATGTCACGAAACAGATTGCAGAGGCTCCCAGCCCCAGGAATACCAGGTTTCCAAGGTTCACAGGCTTTGCTAATTCTGTAAGCTCCACATGAAAGCCCATTTTGCCAAGGAACGGGAGCATAAACAGCATACCATAAAAGAAAGTTCTCCTTGTTGTCTGAATGGTGGAATATCCGTACTCACTGATTCTTTTACCAAGGTTGGAATAAATTGCCCAAACGACAGCCGCTCCCAGTGCCAAAAGATCTCCTTTTGGACTAAGATGCAGGTCTTTTACACTGGAAAAATTCAAAAATCCGATTCCAATCATCGCCAGAACAAATCCCGTCACAAACCAGAAGTGAATTGCTCCCTTTTGCTTCAAAACAATCATTGTAATCAGTGCGGTAAAAAAAGGAGCAACGGAAATGATGACTCCGACATTTGACGCCTGCGTATAGAGCAGTGCGATATTTTCCATGAGATAATACAGCGTAATACCACATAAACCAGCCAGTGCAAATAACCCTTCTCTCTTTCGTTCCTCTACCTTTAGCATCCTTGGGCTGGCTATCCAAAGTGCTATGTATCCCATTACAAAACGAATAAATAAAATCTCAATTGGAGCAAAATCTTTCAACAGTACTTTCGTAGAAATATAGGTGGTTCCCCATACAATGATGGTAAAAACCGCAGCTAAATGACCTAACACATTTCCATTGAGTTTTGACTTACTGCTAACTGCCTGCTTTCCCGCACCTGTTTGATTCTCTTGTAGCTTCATTTCTAAATTTCTCCTTTGTTTTTAACTGTAAATACGCTGATACTGCTTTGGCGTAACCCCAATAAATTCTTTAAACGTGTTGGTAAAAGAGCGAAGCAGATAATATTTGCTTCTGCCTGCGAGCTGCGCCAGCTGATCCAGAGTAACATTTTCTTCAAAGTGATCCTCCATATATTTACAGAGCATATCGTAAATTTCGGATGGAGTATTCATGTTTCTCTCTGTTGTCTTATTGGCGTCCATCTCAGTTGTCGTAGTTGCGTTTATCTCGATTGTTGTATTTGCATTCTTTCCGGCTTGTCTGAGTTTGCTAATGCTAACTTCTTTTTTGTTAAAATCAGCATATTCCGTAAAAAGCTGCTCAAGTAGGAGATAGAATGTTTCCTGCTTTTCAAGCTTTGGTGCATCAGTTGTAATCTGTTCAAACAGCTGACTCATGAGCAGGCAATGTACCTTCTTTTTAATCACAAAATTTTTCTTGTATCTCCTCTGGTAAATACTTCACCAGTTCCTCCACCAACTCATACACCTTCGTTCCTGGTGCAATCTCTGTTGGTGTTTTACCTTGTCCCTCTTTCATAATCCGTTTTGCATAACGAATTGCTAACTTTGGATTCCCCTTTTCCATCAAAATCTCAAATATATTCTGCAAATTCTTCTGATACTTTCCAATCCCCAATTCTGCGAATTTACTATTAAAGAAAGATATATACTCTGTTCGATGATTGTTGGATGTGTAATATGCAAAGTGTAATAGAAACCAGAATTCAATACATTCATTGCTCCATGCCACATGATATTGAATATCAGGGTTGTCCCGATTTAAAACATCTGCTCTCAAAGCTACTCCATTGAAATCGCTTGCTGGGAAACTATCTTTATCGTAAACGCACCAAATCTGTCCTTTGTTTAGTTTATTCTCTGCAACATACTGCTCTGCTTTGCGAATAACACGCATCGTCTCTACCGCACATGGTTCAATTTCAATCAGGACCATATCTCGATAGATTGGATTATCTTCAATGTATCGTTTGAATCCCTGAAAATATTGTGGTTCCGTCTGTTCCCCTTCGCAAAAGATATAGTAACGATATTCTTTTTGTTCCAAGTATTCCTGACGACGCTTTTTCTTCCACTTCTCCATTCCGGCTTTTTTAGGCATTCACATCACTCCAATCTATGATTTTTCTTAGATATGGATCTGCGCCGTATTTACCTTCAAGGTATTGCTTGTCGAACTTCGCGTCTTTGCGGACAGATTCTCCCTTTTTGTTTTTAAACTCTACTAATGAATACAACTTTGAATTCTGACGATTTCCTTTTGCAACAAACCAGATTTCATCTCTACGGAACACATCATTATTCATTGTAGACAAATCATGTGATGTAAAAATCAACTGCGCGCCATGCTTATTGATACTCATATCATTAAACATCATGATGACATGTTGCAGCAGTACTGGATGAATTTTTGCATCTAATTCGTCAATTACCAATGTAGTTCCTACAACAAGACTTCTCGCGATAAATGGAAGTAATCCAAACAATTTTCTTGTTCCACTAGATTCATCAGATAATGTTAACTCCGTACTATATCCATCAACTACATGCTTTGTGAAAACTTCTATCCTATCATCATCTTTTTCTTCAATTCTAAAATCTTCAATATCTAAATCCATTTCCTTAATCATATTAAGGACTAATTTTTTGATTTCTTCTGAACTTGCAATTGCAGTGCGAAGTTCTTGAAATGGATTTCCATAGTTTAAGAAATCAATTGAATCTTCAAACCAATCAATCACATCACTTACTACTTCATTCTTCTTATAAGTGATCCCAAGATAAGATAACAGTGGTAAAGTTGCTGATAAATCCTCACTAATTTTGAATTTACCAAAATCGCCTTTCAAATCCACCGCATTCTCATCTCTTGTAAAAAGCGCAGATCTTCTTCCTGTTTCCATCTTGATTCGGTCTAAACTCTCAAAGATTACATTGTCCTGTTTTACATGAAGGATATAGCGATATTCTGCGATTTTCGTTCTGAAAAACACTTCAAATTCTGTTGGTTCGTTACGCGTTTTCTCAGAAAACGCAAATGGTTCTATAGGGATTTTACGCACTTTCATATCACAATCAGATTTATCACAAGTAGCGCAGAGAGGTCTCAACACTTTTGAATCCAATGTATGCAATGCTTCAAGCACATTAGATTTACCCCCTCCGTTAGGACCATAAACTGCTGATACTGGTAAAAACAATTCTCCATCAATATCCTTAATTATTCTATCCTCATGTTCTGAAATAGCAGCTGCCTGCATATCAAATGTTATCTCATCTCGTATACTCTTATAATTTTTTACAGTAAATTGACTTAGCATCTCATCTACCTCCATTCATATTCTTATTATATCCCTTATTTTATTTTTTGCAAACCATATTTGAGATATAATCTCATATTTTGCGCTATAATTATCTATTTCCTTGATAACGTAGCATCAACTACAGCAATCCCAGACCGATTACCGTCGCGCTGGGACAAAATACAGATGTCAGAGAAAAGCTATCAGTTGGAAAACGGATGGACACAGAGTATATGAGAGTAATTTCGATGCATTGACAGATGTGCAAATTCCAGTTCGGCTTCAGACCGTTTATATTGATGAAAAATTGCATTTTTAATAAAATAATCCCCCGGAATTTTCCGCGGGTACATACAAAAATGCTGGATTTTATTTGCCTCAATATACCAGAAAATAATTTTCTTTTTTTCTGGACAATACTTGCCGTTTACATCTACATCTGTTCAAAAAGCTGACTCATAAACAAGCACGGATTTTCCTTTTGTAACACGTTCATTCCAAAAGTGACAAGAATTACATCCCCCTGCTTTAAATCGTACTCCATGCCCTTACACCACAGATGTCTGCATCCGCCTTCTATATATCCAATTACATAATATTCGTGAAAATGATTGGGAAATTTCTGAACGATGCCTGTCAGCTGATAGGCTTCGATTTGTAAATCGTTATCATAAAAGATTTGTCTTTGCTCGTTTGTATTCATATTTACCACCTTTATCTATGGGTATTGTACCATAGACAAAGGGGTATTTCTTGGAAATTATTGCTGTTAGATGTGTTGATGTAAATATTTTTCTTTGGTAGCAAGTCCCCCGCGAATGTGTCGTTCCGATTTATTAATATCTAACACCTTGCGCGCTTCCTTCGCCAGTGACGGATTAATCATGATCAGTCGCTCAGTTACATCTTTATGTACCGTTGACTTGGAGATTCCAAACTGCTTTGCTGTCTGACGAACTGTCGCTCCCTGCTCAATGATATAAGTTGCAACCCCAATTGCCCTCTCCTCGATATATTCCTTCAAATGAGTTCCCCTCATCATACATTTTTACCATTGTATGCGAGGGTTTTCCTTATTATTCTTGTGGCGCCGTTCTATAATGCTCGTTTCTCTTTATTCATTAGTACAATGGATATAAACACGCATGCTATTCCCACCATACTAAACGTATTTATTCTCTCACGAAACAACAGCACACCGAAGATTCCAGCTACAATCATTTCAATTGATGCAATAACTGGTACTTTGCTGCTTTCTTTCATCAACTGAACACCTTTATAATACAATAGATATGCAATAACAGTGGGAAACAGCGCATACAAAAAGCCAGTTAGCAAAAGCTTATTATTCACAATAGCAATTTCATTCCACGGTTTTCCAAAAACTAACAAAAATAACATTGCAAAAAAATAACTATAGGTGCTAAAGACAAATACATTTCCTTCTTCTCCAGCAATTTTTCCAAGTATTGCAGTCAAAGAATAGCAGAATCCAGCTCCTAAGCCACACACTACTCCAATTACAGAAAAGGTAGTAAAATCAATCTTACCTCCTGTGGCAGCAAGGATGCATCCACAAACATTAACAGACAATGCAACCACTTTTAGTTTTGTCATTTTTTCATGGAACAAGCTAACTGCAAATATAGCGGTAAATAACGGAGCAATATTTAAAAGAACTGCACTGATAGTTACTCCGGCTTCTTTCACCGCAATGCTATAAAAAACATTATAAATACCATGGCAAAGCAAACCTAATAATGCTGCCGAAAATAACTGGATTTTATTTACCTTCAGTGCATTAATTCCATATTTGATAAGCACAAATATAAAAAGGATTAAAAAAGAGAATGCCATTCTAAAAAAACTGATCAGTAAAGGACTTGCTCCAAGTCCTGACATAATCTGGATAAACGGTCCTATGATTCCCCACATTGCTCCGCCTGCAAGTACCAGTGCACTTCCGCATAATTCAGTATTACCTTTTCTTTCAATCAAAATATCTTATCTCCATTTTCCACTTTTTCTGACGGTATAATTAAGAATGATTATAACTTATAACTTGATACAGCAGAAGAAAGACTTTATAATGCAGATATAAGATTTTCTAATATTACTAGGAGAATTATTATGGATAATAGAAAGATAGAAGTGTTATTAGCAACAATAAGAACTGGCAGTTTTAGCAAAGCTGCATCTGAATTAAACTGTACGCAATCTGCTGTAACACAGACTGTAAACGCTCTTGAATCAGAATTAAATTGTAAACTTCTTAACAGAACTCATACTGGCATTTCTCTATCCGAACTTGGCGAAAAACTATTGCCATCAATTTTAGATGTAGACAGAAGTATTAAATGCCTTTTTCAACAATCAAAAATGTTGTCCGAAGGAAAAACTCCGCCTATTCGGATTGGCGCGTTTTCAAGTATTTCAAATACCTGGTTGCCAAAACTTCTGCAATCATATCAAGGAGAGCATCCTGATGTCTCATTTGATATTAAAATAGGAACCGATATTATTTCAAACTGGCTATTAAACGGAGATATTGATTTAGCATTAGGCGATGTAGAAAGATTACATGCTTTTCGCTGGTATCCCCTTATGCAAGATCCCTATTATGCAGTCCTTCCTTTGGAATATAAATCAAAATTTAGTAATCAAATTTCGCATGAAGAACTTTTTTCCTTACCATTTATCATGGCGCCTATGAATGCATTGGATAAATACTTTACTTACACACCTCAAAATGAAATACGTGTGAACTGTGATGATGACTTCACACTGCTTTCTATGGTGGAGCAGGGATTAGGAGTAACTGCAATGCCTGAACTAAGTCTAAATCACCTTACTCATGATGTATCAGTCAAAAATTTAGAACCTGTTGTTAGCCGCTCCCTCGGTGTGGCTCTTCCAAATAATCCGACTAAATCAGCAGTTGAATTCACCGCATTTTTACGCAATAGCTTTGGCACCAGGAATGGCTGTTAATTTCATATCAACTCTAAAACAATACAGTATTCCTCTGACACATTGGACAATACGTACTGCTTCGTCCTCCTATCGTCATCTTTTCCATAATGGTTCCGCACCTTGAGCATGGTTTTCCTGCCTGACCATAAGCCTTTAAATTTGGAATATTGCTATATTCTTTCCCTTTTCCTGCCAGGTATTCTTCCGGAGTCATTTCATTGGTATCAATTCCCCAGGCAATAATTTCAGGAATTTTCTCTGCTAAGCGCATCCACTCATCATCTTCTAACTCAGTGCACTTTTTCTCTGGATATATCTCTGCCGCATATAATATTTCATCCGAATAAATATTTCCGATTCCAGCAATAATAGACTGGTCATGAAGCATTTCTTTAATAGGCTTCTTTCTTTTTCCGAGTTTGGCTTTAAGGTACAGCGCAGACAGTCTCTCATCGGTTGGTTCGATTCCCAGCTTATCCCGTCCTGTGTGATTATCTTCCTCGTCCTTTTTCAAATACCAAAACCTTCCAAATCTGCGAACATCTATATATCTTATCTGGTTTCCACCTGATAAGGCAAGAATTAAATGCGTATGTTTCTCTTTTGTCTCCTCTGCCGGCATAACAAGTAGTTGACCTGTCATGCGAAGGTGCAATACCAACTGATCGCCATTTTTCATATGAATAGTCAAGAATTTTCCTCTTCGACTCATATGACTAATTACTTGTTCTGTCAGCACTTTTGTAAATACATCAGCCTCTGGATAGGCAATAATCTGCGCATTTCTGATATCGACTGTCTTGATGATTTGACCTTCTATCTGCGGCTCAATAATTCTTTTAATAATTTCCACTTCAGGTAATTCAGGCATATTAGTTTCCCTTGGGTAGTATAGCATAAATGTTTTCCTGATGTAAGTATTTTTTTATCTTTTGAAAATTCTTTTTAAAAATTGTATTATAGAAAAATTTAACTATTTCATTTTCACCCAATAATCATAATATTCTTTTCTATCATTTCCACCAATTAATGGTATCTCAGATTTTTCAAACCCGCATTTTTTTAATGCAGTGCAACGTTCTGTTGCCTGTGGAATCGCCTTTGTCATACACTTGTCGCAGGAAAAGTATAGATACATATCAGGTTCTATCAGCTTCAACAATTCTTCTATCACTTCGCTTTTTTCATAATCACTTCGAAAATCTATTCTAAATAAACAATAACCGTCATAGAAATCCTCTGCCCCACGATAAAAAGCTTCCAATGTTCCAACCGCTTCCTCCATCTTTTTATCCACAATGGACCATCTGACAAACCAGCCATTGTCATAGGAATATGTCCAGAATTCCACAGCTTTTTCCATGCGGGCCAGCGTTTCATAATAAAAATCGTCACCGTCGCAATTATCGCTGTTAAAGAATGGAACAGCTCTTTTGTCACTATATACATTCCATAAATCTTCTACATCTTCCGACTTCACCAGTCTCAATAAGAAATTCTCGTTCTCCATTATCGGACACTTTTTGTATACATCCATTTTCCATTCCTCCTATATTCTTGGTGGCAAAACGATACAGTCATATCTTATCGCTTTTCCCTTCAACGAATAATCCGGTTTTCTGTCAGCTAAGTTTGGTCCCTTCAGCGGTCTCTTGATTACAATCTTTCTTGGCTGACTGTCAAGTGCAGCCTGCAGCAATACTTCCTCGTCACTGCAGGGCCGCTCCAGCTTCTGCAGAAGCTGAAATTTCTTTTTAATTAATCCGCTCTTTTGTCTGGCCGGAAACATGGGGTCTAATAAAACCACATCAGGAAACACAGACAGATTGGAAAGGGCTACCACGCTGTCTGTTGCAAACAGCTCCATTCTTCCAACAATATCAGCCAATTCAGGAATTTCTCCTGCTCTTCGCAAAGCATCCTCCAGCAGTGCTGCAATTACCTGGTCCCGCTCGAAAAGCTTTACCTGAAAGCCTGCTGCCGCAAGTAAAATAGAATCTTCGCCCAAACCGGCTGTTGCATCAACAACAAGCGGAACTCCATCAAAGTTTTTCAGTCTGGCTGCCTTTACAAGAAGTTCTCCATTTAAGTTGTTCCTGGCTAACCTTGGCAGCATTTTAGATAAATCGGCTCGCATCAGCTGTCCATTTCCAACCAGAGCCAGACCTTCTTCATCCTGCTGTAAAATCAGATCAAACAGATTTTCATCAGGCTCAGAATATAATAATGGAAGCTGCAGGCGTCCTGCCAGTCTCTCTGCTGCCGCCTGATCTCCATTCTCTTTAATACGTACTGCTATTCTCATTTCATCTGTTCCTTTTTCATCAAATTACCATACAGCAACAATCCAATTATCATAGTTAACACATCTGCAGCTGCCTGTGCAAGAATTACCCCATAGTAACCAAACAGCGCACTCATCACTAATATACAAACCAGAAATACAACACCCTGCCTGCTGATACTGAGGATAAAAGCCGGCATTGCTTTTCCTGCTGCCTGAAACAGCGTTGTAAATACCAGGGTAACACCCATGCATGGGGCAGTTATCATAAGGCAACGCAAAATAAGTGAGCCAGCGGTTACCACCGCTTCATCCTTCATAAATATTGCAATCAGCTGTGGTGCAAAAATCATAAATATCAGAACACAAACAATTGAAAAAGCCAATTGTACAAATAAATCAAATCGAATGATTTCCTTTAATCGTTTTCCATTTTTTGCCCCATAGTTATAGCCTAACAACGGCTGTGCGCCAAATGCAAATCCAACCAGAATCAGCATAATAATCATATTGACCTTCAGCGCTATTCCCAGTGCAGCAATATTATCTGTCCCATACTTTACAAGATATCTGTTGGTCAGCATAACAGCAAAGCTCTGCATCAGGTTGGTAATGGAAGCGGGCAGTCCAATCAGGAAAATTCCCTTCCAATGCTCTGCTTTTACAGCAAAATCCTTAATCGAAGCAGATAGGCGTTTACTCTTTTTAGCCATAATAGCAACCAGCAGCATAACCGAAATCACATTGCTGATGATTGTTGCAAGTGCTGCTCCGCCTGCTCCCATTCCCAATGTAAAAATAAAGATCGGGTCAAGTACAATATTGATGACAGAGCCCACAACAGAACCAATCATGGCATCAGCTGCTAACCCCTCTGTACGCAGAATATTGTTGGGTACAATGGATAAAATAATAGCCGGTGACCCAATGGCAATCCATTTATAATAATCAGCTGCATAAGTAAATGTATCCTCTGCTGCCCCTAATAAATTCAAAATGGGATTCTGAAATAGGAGCATGATTATCGCAACAACAATTCCAAAGGCTGTGGCCGCATACAGACAAAATGCACTGACGTGCTTCGCATCCTCCAGCTTTTTTTCTCCAAATAATCTGGAAATAATGGAGCTTCCTCCAATTCCAAAAATATCTCCAAAGGCTATCATCAGCATAAAAACAGGCGCACATAATGACACTCCCGCCACCAGGTTTGTATCATGTGTTCTGGCAATAAACCAGGTGTCCACCATATTGTAGACAAGACTGATTACCATTCCAAAAACAACTGGCAGCGCCAGCTTAAAAAACGCTTTTGGCACCGGCATTTGTTCAAAAATTTCATTTTCCTTCAAGTAATGATTCTCTCTTTCTTACGTATTTTAAAAGCGTAGCATGCAAAACAGCCGGATCAATCGGCTTTGCCAGATGTGCATCCATTCCTGCCTCCAGAGATTTCTGAATATCCTCTTCATATGCATTGGCTGTCAACGCAACAATCGGAACAGTCTGAGCATCCACGCGATCCAGCAGTCGAATCCTTTTGGCTGCGCCAATACCATCTAAAACAGGCATACGGATATCCATAAAGATGATGTCATAATACGCATTCTCAGAATTTTCAAATGCCTCCACTCCAAGCTGTCCATTTTCCACCCAGGTGACAGTTGCATTTTCTTTTTTCAGAAGTCTGGCAGCGATTTCCGCATTCAGTGGATGATCCTCACATAAAAGGACTCTGTAGCTTTCCGGCAATGGCTTCTCATCAGCTTCCGGGGATGTCTCGGCTCTTCCGTCATGCTTTACCAATGGGAAATTTAAGTACAGCGTAAATTCCGTTCCCTTATCTACCTCTGACTTTACGCTGATATTTCCACCCATTAATTCCACAAGATTTTTAACAATGGTAAGTCCCAGTCCTGTTCCACCCAGATTCTCATGGAGACGATTTTCCTGAGAAAACGACTGGAACATCTGTGGAATAAATGCCTCGGACATACCGATTCCATTGTCACGTATCACAAATTTATCCCGTATCATATCCCCATCTTTTGATACAAGCTCCATAATGAAATCTATTCTGCCTCCATTCGGAGTAAATTTAATGGCATTTGTAAACAGATTAATAAAAATCTGTTTGACTCTGTCCTTATCAAGAAGCATTTTGTTCCATTCTATATTGATTTTTTCAAAATGAAACTCAATCTGTTTTTCCTCCATAAGTGGTCTGACCATGGCAATAATGGAATTAAATACCTGTTCCTCATCGCATTCTTTTGGATAAAGCAGTAATTCCCCACTCTCAACCTTGTTTAAATCCAATACATCATTAATCAGACGAAGAAGATATTCTCCTGATTCACGAAGCTTTGGCAGTTCACTTTTTATCTGGCTGATTTCATTTTCATCCTCCATCAGATAGGTGATTCCCAGAATTCCATTCATTGGAGTTCTCATATCGTGGCTCATTCTTGTAAGGAATTCCATTTTCGTCCTATTGGCTGCCTTTGCTTCCGCCAGTGCCTTTTCCAGCATTCTGTTTTTTCTGGCGGTTTCCAGGTTAATTCTCTTATTTTGAATATGGATATACACAATCAGTACCATAAATACCATGCATAGCCATACCGTTGGATAACCATACACAAAAAACTGAAAAATATTTCCACTGATCGGTATTAAAATTACCAATGCTACAAACAGCATTTCCTCTTTTTTCTTTTGATCCTTTTCCTTCAAACAGGATTTGACACATAATGCAGTGGAATAGACCAGCATCCCCATACTGATTGCTGTATGTATCCAGTAAAAACTGCCACGGTGATAATAGCCATTCTCATCCACATAAAAATAGTATCCCCATACCTGACTGAAGCTCACTAAAAT
This sequence comes from uncultured Lachnospiraceae bacterium, assembly GCA_964619485.1. Classification (GTDB taxonomy): domain Bacteria; phylum Bacillota; class Clostridia; order Lachnospirales; family Lachnospiraceae; genus UBA2882. The sequence continues at coordinate 44,659 of CAZUCI010000007.1, read as the reverse complement.
AATCTGTAATAGCAAAACCAAATCTTCAAAAGCAATTCTGGCCTTTCTTTTTCTTCTGCTTTCATTTGAAATAAGATAGGCGTACTTCACCCAGCACCAGCAGACAGTTGTTGTCAAAATCAAATCCAGTGCATCCACGACGGTGGTAATCCAGACAATTCCGCAGATTGGTGCTCCATCAATAATCCAGCCGAGGGTATCTATAAACAGAATAGCTGCTGTCGCCAATAGAAGCCTGCCAAAAAGCAGACAATCACGGTATTTTTTTCTTTCCTGATAAATCTGTGCATAAATAGCCAGAACAATGGCAATGGTAAAAATTCCAAACTGACAAAAAATTGTTTTCATATGTCGTACCTGCTTTTCCATGACGCGTTTTAATCATACAGTCGTATGTTCATATATACCACCCATTTTACATCAATTTTACATATTATGTATAGACTTTTTAAGCAATCTTCCGCCCCACCGGACCGGATTATTTCATCCATCAAAAAAGCTATGGAGAATTTCTTTCCTTCCATAGCCTTTACTTTCTTTTATGTACTTTCTGTTATCTACTTTTTTATCTGCTTTCTTATTTCTGCTTTCTTATATCTGCTTTCAGTTTCCTTCCTTATCTGCTTTCCCCTGCCACCTCTTCCATTTCTTTCAGACAATTTTCAAAGAGCATTTTATAGCTCTGGCAGAAATAGTAGTGATAGCTTCCGGTCTGCTCACAGAAATCTCTGTTTCTCTGACAGCCTCCACGACAGAGTCTGTAATATTCACATTCCCCGCAGGAGTGATCCAGCTTCATGGATGTCTCAATGAATTTCATCCGTTCTCTGGCTTCATCAATGGCATCTAAGCGGTCATCATTGAAGTTTCCAAGGCGGTACTCATCCATCATGTAAAAATCGCAGGGATATACACTTCCATCTGCCTCCACCACATTTTGAATTCCACAAATTCCTCTCTGTTCGCAGGATTCCGGGGAAAAGCCCTTCAGTATTCCTACAAAATTATCAAACTGGCGGATATAGGGCTCCTTACCCTGTTTCCAGTCCTCATACCATAATCTGAAGAGTGTTACCAGAAACCTTCCGTACGCCTCGGGGCTCAGTGCATATTCATTTTGTCCATGTGCCTCCCCATAGGGGTCCAGACATGCAATATACTGCTGGTATTTCCATCCATGCACTTTATAATTCTCGTAAACTGCTTCTATATTAGATGCCAGCCTCTGATTTACAACTGTAAGAATATTATAGTCAACCTGATACCTCTCCAAAAGCCTGGTGGCACGCACAATTCTTTCATAGGTCTTTCCGCCTTTTTTATCATGGCGGTACTGATCATGAACCTCGCTGATGCCATCGATGGAAACTCCAATCAGGAAATGATTCTCTTTAAAAAATCTGCACCACGCTTCATCAATTGCATAGCCATTGGTCTGCAGTGCATTATGTACATAAACATTGTTTTTATTATATTGCTTCTGATAGGCAACTGCCTGTTCAAAAAAAGGGATGCCACGAAGCAGTGGCTCCCCTCCCTGGTAAGCATAGGAAATGGAACCTTCCGCCCGCAGTATGGTCTTACGAATAACATTTTTTAAGGTCTGCTCACTCATAAAACCGTAGGATTCCTGTTGTCTTTTGTTTGCCTCATCACAGTAAAAGCAATACTCGCAGGACATATTGCACATTCCGGATGAAGGCTTCATCAGTACACTGATTGGTGGCATGAAGTCCTCCTGTTTTCCGATTAAATCATAAATTTCCAAATGTTATAGATGTTAATTACAATCATCAAAACCATCAGTCCAATAAAGAGTCTGTCTACTGTTTCCTCTTTTATCTTTTTGTTCAGGCTTCTTCCACAGATTCCACCGGCAATTCCTCCAAATACCATCAAAATCAGGATTCCAATGGAAAACTCCGGAACGCTTCCTGTCACCAGAGAAGCAATCAAACTGGCAAGCTGTGAAAAGAAAATAATATACAGCGAATTTTCCGCTGCCACCTTTGTCGACATGGAAAAGAAAAAGAACAGAACAACCAAATTGATGGGTCCTCCTCCAATCCCTAAAAAGGAAGAAAGAATTCCAAGCACTAAGCCAATTACGATGCAAAGGGGCGCATTTGTTAACGTATATGTTTTGATTTTGCTCTTATATAAAGTATAGATGAGTGTTCCCACGGTCACAAGCATCAGACATGCCGCCTGAATTGCTCCTACACGATCCTTATCAGCACTCAGCGAGGAAATGAAGGAAAACATCCATTTTCCAACAATTCCACCGCCTGCAGCACCAAGGGATAGGGGAATCCCAATCTTTGAATCAAATTTGCTCTGTCTGCCAAGTCTGCTTTTTATCACAGAGTATGTTGTCATGGACAAAACCGTACAGCCTGACAGGAAGCTGATTGCGGACACACTTAAGACGCCAAAGGCATCCAGAACCGGTTTGATTATGACGCCTCCTCCTATTCCGCAGATTGCACCTACGATAGAGGCCGTAAAACAGACAAACAAAAATATTAAATAAATCATTTTTTAAAGCTCCATTATGAGGTTCTTCCTGATAATCCGACAAAATATTGAACCATATCCACATATTTATCTTCTACAACATCCGGAATCAGATTCAGAATCGTATCAGGAACGATCTCCTCTGTCATATGCTCTGGAATTTCCTGTGAAAGTACTGCAATGACATGTTCCCTCTGGGTATCAGGTATAAATTTCATCAGGGCTCGATAGGTATTAACAGCCCCTTTCGTCCATTTATACTCCGTCAAAATGATTGGTGTCAAGTACTGTTTTTCTTTTTCATACAAAGCCTCAATATCCTGCTCTGTAATTTCTTTATCACCCGGAATGCCAATTCGTTCAAACTGTTCATCAGGGCAGTCGTTCTCTTTCATGGCCTTCTGCAAAAGATTGGCCATATAAGCTTCAATCCTTTTATCATACAGCTGCTCTGCCTGCTTCGGATCCTTCTCCATATCAAACAGCTTATCTCCGAAATTAACAGAATTCACCATGCTGTTATTGTCAATATGCTTTGCTTCCTCACTGTCTTTTCCATTAATCAAAAGATCACTGAAGTCCTTGGAGCCGTTTCCATTTCCTTTTGGAATCTTCCAAACCGGACATCCCTTGGTAAAGGTAAAGGTATCACCTGAAATTGCTTCTGCCTTTTGAAGCTCACCAACCGAGAACAGATTTCTCATATGCATCGGCATGGTTGTATATTCAAAAAGTGGTGAGTTGGCCTCGGAGATTGGAGCCTTCATATAAACATATTTTCCATCAAAAATATTAATATGCGCGCCGTGAATGCCAAATAATGCATAATCTCTTATTTTTTCATTTTTCTCGATTACCGGTCTGATTGATTTTCCCTGCATATCCTTTGGTATTTCTATGCCAAAGAATTCTAAAAGCGTAGCCGGAAGATCAATTGTCTGTACGATTTCATCCCTTGCTTCTCCATCATGTCCCAGACGTGGATCATGAATGAATAAAGGAGTATGTACAATTTCATCATAGCATGGCATGACAATCTTGCTCCACCATCCATGCTCTCCAAGCAGGTAACCATGGTCCGTATTGACGATGAGCATGGTATCTTCCCATAGATTGAACTCATCAAACTTGTCTAAAAGTTTCCCCAGATACTTGTCACACATGGTAAGAAGTGCTGCATACTGCATTTTATAGTGCTCTGCTGTCTTTGCATCCTCTGTCACATGGTGGTATGGCGGCCAGTCCTTTTCCGGTCCTTCATAGTCATCCGGATACAGCTCTTTATAGATTTCCGGTGAAAAGAACGGTTCATGGGGATCAAAGCATTCGATCTGTAAAAACCAGTTTTCAGCGGCGTGGTTAGCATCAATAAACTCCAGGCCTCCCTTGAAGGTCTGAGCCAGTGCAGTATCCTCTTCCGTTTTTACAAACTGTCTGTTCACTGCATCGTGGCGCTGCAAATCCTGTGTGGCATGAAAATAGATGCCATCCTTATTCTGCAGTGTTTTCTCATCACACGGGCCGATAAGCTCAGGAAGACATTTCCATTTATCTCCCTCCTGCCCTCTGATGTTTTCCCAGGAATTATAGCGATAGTGGTAGGTTGCACCACCATCCTCCCAGTAATGCACATGATCGGAAATCAGGTGCGTATAAATATCATTTTTCTTTAATATCTCCGGCATGGAATCATCGAAAGGCTCGATTGGGCCCCAGCTGCGGTGCAGAAAATTGTATCTGCCAGTCTGCAGCTCTCTTCTTGCCGGCATACATGGCAGACTTCCCGCGTAGCATTGATTAAATCGAACGCTGCGCTCTGCCAGCCTCTGAAAATTTGGAGTCTTCGTCCAGTCACATCCATAGGGCTTCAGCATTTCGCGGTTAAGCGAATCATACATTAACATTACTGCTTTCATGTAAATCCTCCTCTACCACCATTTAATCAGTTCCGTTACTTCATTTCGAAGCGCTATGAAGTCCGGTTCTACGACATTTCTTGGTCTTGGCAGAGTGTTTTCCAGTTTCTGCTTGATACTGGTTGGTTTGTTGGTAAGTACCAGCACATTTTCACTTAAGTAAACAGCTTCCTCTATATTATGTGTAATAAAAATTACTGTTGTTCCAAGCTTCTGCCATAATTTAATCAGCTCATCCTCTAATCGAAAACGCAGCTCCACATCCAGCTGGCCATAAGGCTCATCCATCAGCAGAATATCAGGTTTTACCGCAAAGGCACGGGCGATTACTACTCGCTGCAGCATACTGGTTGATAATTCGATTGGGTAGTAATCCTTGTATTTGGTAAGACCTACCATCTCCAGCACTTCTGCAACTTCCTTCTTTATTACATCTTTTGGCAGTTTTTTCATCTTTAAGCCAAAAGCAACATTTTCCTCTACTGTCAGCCAGGACATGGTGGAATATTCCTGGAAGATGTATGCAATGTTATGTTTCTTGGTATCAACAGGCTCTCCGTTTACCAGAATCTGACCGTCTGTCAGATCATATAAACCAGTGATACAGTTTAAAAATGTGGTTTTTCCACAGCCTGTAGGACCTACGATACAAAGGAATTCTCCTCTGTGTACATCGAAAGAAACATCATTTAATACTTTTAAATCGCCAAAGGATTTTGTCATGTGATCTACATGTAAAATAATATCCTTGTTTTCCATTTCTTTCCCTCCTACAGTGCCTTATCTACGATTGCACTGATTTCCTCTCTTAACTTCAGGAATTCTGTATCCACATAATTTCTTGGTCTTGGAAGATCAATCACGTACTCTTTTTTAATATGAGTTGGACAGTTTGTCATTACTACAATTCTGTCAGCCAGATAAATGGCTTCCTCAATATTATTGGTTACAAATACAATCGTTCTCTTTTCTTTTTCCCAGATCTTCATCAGATCCTCCTGCATCAGATATCTTGTCTGTGCATCCAGATGACCAAACGGTTCATCCATAAAAAGTACATCCGGTTCATTACAATATGCTCTGGCAATACCAACACGCTGCTGCATACCACCGGACAATTGATTGGGAAAGGAATTTTCAAAACCCTTTAATCCAACCAGATCTATATAATGCTGTGCTTTTTCCCGTCTTTCTTTTTTACCCATTCCCTGCACTTTAGGACCATATTCCACATTTCCCATTACTGTAAGCCATGGAAAAAGTGCCATTCTCTGGTATACAACACCACGGTCAGGCCCGGGCTTGGTCACGGCTTTTCCGCTGACCTCCACGCTGCCCTTTGTGATGGTTTCCAGGCCTGCCATGCAGTTAATCATGGTAGATTTACCACACTGTCCCGGTCCAAAAAGTACGAGAAGTTCATTTTCATGGACATTTAAGGTTACGTCATCGATAACATGAACGGCGCCCCTGGATGTCTCAAAGGTTTTATCCAAATTCTTACATTCAATAATTTCTCTACTCATTTGCCTCTCACACTCCATCTGCAAAGTCTGGCCTCAATGGCTCTCATGGCCACTGCAAGAATATATCCTACAATACCAATTGCTACGATTCCAACGAGGATCTGTACGGTACTGTTGCTGTCCTGGCCTTTGATAATAACCCAGCCAACACCTTCGGAAGAACGAACCATTTCTGCCGCTACAACGGTTGCCCACGAGGTACCAACTGCAATCTGCAGTCCTGCAAAAATCTGTGGTACACAGGATGGAAGAACAATGCTGGTAAATACCTGTCTGTTATTTGCCCCAAGCATCTTTGCTGCTCCAATG
>CAZUCI010000007.1:30169-38291 GCA_964619485.1 uncultured Lachnospiraceae bacterium | reverse complement strand
CTGCTCCAATGGCTCCGATTGCAATCATTCCACAGATGATAATATCCGGGCGGTAGATGCCTCGTGCCTGCTGAATCATATATCCAAGACCCATGGTAGATGCCAGCATTTCTGCTGCTACAATGCAGGTCCACGCTGCTCCAAGAGCAACTCTGACTCCAGTCATAATCATCGGAAGTGCTGTTGGAATTGCTATATGTACGAGCATCTGTGTATCACTGGCTCCAAAGGTCTGTCCAACCCAGAGGTGCACATCCTTTGTCTGCCTGATTCCAGTATAGGAATTCAGTACACAGGGAACAAATGCTGATAAAAATACAGTCGCAATCTTTGGTGTAATTCCGATACCAAACAGGATAATCATAAGTGGAATCCACGCAAGTCCCGGGACTGGACGAAGCAGGTCAAATACCGGTCTCACAAACAGATCAACCTTTTTGTACCATGCCATAAAAATTCCCAAAGGTGTTCCAATAATGACACCCATACCCCATCCACCAAGTGCAATCTTTAGGGATGAGAAGATATGTGCTGGCAGCGTGGCACCATCCGGTGCCGAGCTGCTTAATTTTGTAATAAATGTTTTAACTACCGTCACTGGTCCAGGCAGTGTGGATGAGCTTGTCAGCTTTAAAAAGTCACAGCAAAACCACCAGATAGCCACAAATACCACGATCGATAATACGGATAATATCCAAAGATGATCCTTCTTTTTTTTCATGATGCATTCACTCCATATTCTGATTCCGTCTCATCTCCCGAAAAGATGTAAAGCGGAGCCGAAGTTTTTTACTCGGATTTAATATCAATACCTGTTGTTTTGGAAACATAAGCCGGATTGATTGATGCTGCTACGTTAGGTGCATTGTCAGCTGTGATTTTTTCTGCAGATACCAGGAAGTCTGTGATGGAAACCCATGCTTCTCCAAGCTTGTAGCCATCAGCCTTCATAGCCTCTGTTCCCACATAATCTCTGTCCTCGATCTCGTGTGCAAGGTCATTGTTTGTACAGGTAATGGCATTGTCGTCATAAACCTTTCTTGTGTATTCAGAACGTAAATCGTCATCCTGTAACTCATCCATTGCCTTTACAAGACAGTCAACAAAGAGCTGAACCTCTTCACTTCTCTCTTCTACTACTTTATTACGTGCAAAGCATCCATCACACATGTTAACCTTGGTTGCGTTTTCAAAGGAACAAAGCTCAACATATCCTGCTTCCTCTAACTGATAGCAGTAAGGTGGGTTCGCTGCGATTAAGTCGCCTTCTCCTGTTGTGAAAGCCTGGAATGCAGAAGCAAATTCCATGTTAACCTGATTTAAATCAGCCGGCTCAAGTCCGTAGGATTTGGCATAGGACTCTGTCATGTACTGAACTGCTGTTCCAAGTGGTTCCAGAACCTGTAAGCCTTTTAAGGTTTCAGCACTGCCGATCATACCATCTGTCTCTGGAGCTTTTGCAATTTCTGAATCAGGGCGGGCATATAATGCCATGCCACCGGTTGTGTTTACATCTGCTAACCAGGTACAGTTTGCATTTGCCAGGGAATAAACAGAAGCAAAACCGGATACTGCAATATCAATCTGGTCTGCTGCGATTGCTTCGTTGATTGGTGCACCTGTTGCAAAAATTTCAATGTTTACATCCAGGCCTGCATCCTTAAAGTAGCCTTTCTCCTCTGCGTATAAAACCGGGATACCACAGGTCAATGCCATGGTTCCAACATTTAATGTCTTGAAGCTTCCGCCCTCGCTGCCTGAAGCTGCTGCTCCATCACTGGATGCTCCTGAGCCACATGCGGTTAAACCGGCTACCATACATACTGATAATAAAAATGCTAATAATTTTTTCTTCATACGTTTGTCCTCCCATTGTTTGAAGATTTCCTTTTGGATCTTTTTTGAATTGTTTTTCTCTGTTTTTTTCTTTTGTTTTTTATTCTCTTAGTTAACTATTCGACTTCTGCGTTAACGTTAACGCATCTGTAATTTACTTTTACCCTATTCTGAGGGAAATGTCAACGAGAACGAGCACATTTTCTTTCGAAAAATGTACGATTTGTCTATTTTTAATCAAAATCAGACTTTTTTTCTAGCACATTGCACAATCGATTTTCCCTTGTAAGATAAAAAATATTGTGCAATACTAAATTACACAAGGTTATGAACGAGGTGAAATAATATGCCAACAACATTGAAAGATATTGCCGCTGCAGCCGGTGTTTCCATTGGAACCGTCGACCGCGCGTTAAAGAACCGCGGCCGGATTAATCCAGAGGTAGCGGAGCGCATCAAAGAGCTTGCCCGGGAAATGGACTATCATCAGAACAAAATAGCTGCCGGTCTTGTAACGCGCACAAAAAACTATAAAATTGCTGTCATCTTACATATTACGGGGAACAATTTCTTTGATGAAATTCTAAAGGGAATCAGAAAAGCAGAAAAAGAGATCCGCGATTATGGCATGTCCATAAAGATTTATCCCTGCGAAGATTTCAATGCAGCCATGCAGCTCTCCAACATAGAGACCGCCATTGAGGAGGGCGCTAACGCCATTGTTATTGTTCCAATCAATGCACCTATTATAGGCAAAAAAATACGACAGTTACACAAGGAAAATTTTCCAGTTGTATTTCTGAACACCTATTTAAACCGTGTGCCGGCGCTTTCCTCCATCCACTGTGATTATTTCCGTTCAGGAAAGATTGGAGGAAAACTCATTGATCTGTTTTCCAGGGGAAGCGGACATGTCATGGCATTTTTTCCTTCTACGGTCATGCTGGGTAACAATGTGAGAAAAGAGGGCTTTGAAAAGTATTTTGAGTCCTGTTCCTCCGGTCTGATCCTTGAGAAAATCGTGGAACTGACTAACAATGGAGAAATCAATTATGAAACGATGGTAGCCGAACTGAAAGCGCACTCTGACGTCGATTCTGTGCTCTTCTGTGGTGATGCATATATTGCACTTCGCGCTCTCGAAGCCATCGACAGGCCAATCAATGCTGTATTTTATAACTACGACAATGTAAGCAGGCAGGCACTTTCCCATGCACAGATTAATGCAGCCATTGCCCAGGAAGCCAAAGAGCAGGGTTATCAGGCTGTTAATGTGATTTTTCAATATTTTCTCTCCGGAAAGGTCCCCCCTAAGGAAATCCTTATGGACAGTCAGATTATGCTGAGAGAATGTATTGAATAAAAAGGAGAAGCCATGTACCAAAACTATATATTTGATCTGTATGGCACTCTTGTGGACATTCATACGAATGAACACACTGGTTATTTCTGGAAGAAATGTGCCGCATTACTAACTGAATTTGGTTATCCATACGAATCGGCTGCACTTAAAAAAAGATATGGGGAATTAATTGAACTGGAAAAAAGAAAGCTGGAAGGCCGCTATGCTTATCCGGAAATAGATTTAGTAAACGTATTTGAGGCTCTGTGTCTTGAAAGGGGTCCTGCTCCTTCTCAGGAATTTCTCAGTTTTTATGCCTCGGCATTCCGCGTTATCTCGCGTAAATACCTGTGTCTTTATCCTGAAATACCCGCTATTTTGGATTTGCTGAAGAGACATGACAAAAAAATATATTTACTGTCCAACGCTCAGACACTTTTCACTATTTCTGAAATGAAACAGCTTGGAATCTATCATTACTTTGATGACATTATGATTTCCTCTGACTGTCATTGCAAAAAGCCTGATTCCGCTTTTATGCAGATGCTCATTGATAAGCATCACCTGAACATCTCAGAGAGCCTCATGATTGGAAATGAATACGCCAGCGACATTGCTGTTGCAAAGTCAGTTGGCATGGATAATTACTACATCAAAAGTAACCTCACCTTTGAAAGTCCTTCTGTTATTGATGCGACCTATTCTGATTTGACCGGCCGCTCACTGAAACTAACCGAATTTAAGAAGCTGCTCTGACAATTATCACCCTTATGCCATGAAATGAGCACAGAAAAAACAGGCTATATTTGACGACTTTGATTTTAAAAAAAGATGTCCCTAAGACATCTTTTTCTAAAATATGGGAGTCAAATATAACCTGTTTTTTCTCCAACTCACTTATCATTGTCTATACATAGATAATTGTCAGTTCCCCAAGACTTACATCTCCAACCAGATTTAAAATTGGCTGTCCGTTCGTCTGTGCGTGGTTTTTCTCATCAACACTTGCAAGAGAGACATTTGCATTCTGAATCACATTCCATTCCTTCGGAATATAGAATTCCATGTGTCCCATGGATAAATGTACCTCAACCTCTGCTCTGCCTTCCACGATTTTGGCCTGGTCAAAAAACACCTTCATTTCTCCAAGAGAACATTCCAAAACTGCTTTTTTAAAATTTGCTGTATTGATATATTTGCTGGTAGCACCAAGGCGGTTAGAGCAGTAAATTACTTCATCCTTCTCCTCGTCCACTACCGTCTGGTATTCACCGGTCTGATTTGGATCTTCATATGCTGTCCAGTTCTCATCATGGTTTACATGCGGTTTATGCTTATGGGGGAAAATCATGGAAATTCCCATGCTCAGTAAGCCTGCGATTACCAGGATCACCCATGGCGACATTGCCGGAAGTCCCAATGTCTTTCCGAAAATCATCAGCAAAAATGCCAGGGAAAAGATAACGCCACCTGCGTTTCTCTCAATCAGTGCATCAACGCCACAACCCACGAAAAATACTCCCAGAATAATGCTCCAAACGCCAATGGTTTCGGATAGAAACCCAAGCTGGTTAACCAGTAGAAACACTGCAACTGCTATTAATAAAATTCCCCAAAAAATATTTTTCTTCTTTTTCATCTTCTTAACCTCATTTCTTCAATCTTTTCCTTCAATGGTTTATAATACGCTCTTGAAACATAAATTTCCTTGTGTGTGTTCTGAAATTCTATCAGACTGGATGCTGTCAGATTTCTGTGAATGGAATAGATTTTCCGGCAATTCACAATGGCAGACTTTGAAATTCTCATAAAGGTTCCCGGCAGCTGTGTCTCCAATTCATAAAGCTTGCTGTGTGTCAGATACGCATCCTTCATGGTATGTGCTCTGACCTCCCCCGCCTCTGTCTCGAAGAACAGAATTTCTTCTATGGGAAGAAAATATTCGGTATCCTCTTTGTAAAGGATCATACTACGGCTTCCCTTATCGGTTTCTGTAAGAACCTGCTGCAGCCTCATGATCTCCGGAGTCAATCCTCTGCAGTGGAATACCACCTCGTCCTCTGTTAAGTTGTCGTCAAGTTCAATTCTTATCTTCATCTCTCACACCCATAATGCCATTATAGCAACGCCATTTGTAAAGTAAACCCAATTTCAGCAAGCGGTTATTATCCCGAAGTAAGAGGTAATATTTTCCACCCCAAAGCATTTTGAACTGTTCTTTTTTATAAACGAAAATGTATTAACAAAGGGGACAGACCAGGACAAACTCCATTCCCTCCTGTCGTCTCTGTGCATAAATCTCTCCATTCATCTTATGCATAATCTGACTGCAAATGTATAAGCCAAGTCCATTTCCACTGCAGGCTCCTGCATTGCTTCCCCTGAAAAAGCTGTCGAAAAGATGGGGCATCTCCCTCTCCTCCACCGGAACTCCGGTATTGAAGACATGAATCAGCTGACAGGCTTCCTCCTGGGAAAAGGAAATTCGAATCTCCTTCTCATCACCATATTTCAAAGCATTCTGAATAAGGTTTCCCACCGCCTCATATACACGGTCAATGTCACCCCTTATCAAAACATCCTCCCATGCTTCCATAATCAAATCAACCTTATGTAAAGCCAGCTTTTCACTGTACCCATTGCTTATTTTGTCCACAAGTGTTCCAAGATAAAATTCGGAATCTGCGACCTCAATAGAAACAATTTCCTCCGTGGCAGATTTCATAATCTCCTTTACAAAATCATCAATTTCCTGAGCCTTTTCGGATATTTTGACTGCCGCCTCCCGCTGCTCTTCCTCCCCCTCATACATGCCGTCCTTCATCGCCTGTGCATACAGATTAATGGCATTGAGTGGTGTCAATATATCATGTGATATCGATAAAAGGATCATTTTTTTATCCCGGACAAATTTGAGTTCTTTTTCTCTATGGGCCTCAAGAGTTTCACGCAGCATATTTATTCCCCATATGAATTTTCCAAAAAAGCGGTTCTCACTTTCCGGCAATTCATTTTTAAGATTACCCTTTGCTAACTCATAGGGCATCTCACTAAGTGCGTGAAATGGCGCAATAATCTTCTTTCTGACATAAACTAACAGGCCAATGCAGAGTACAAACATCAAAAAAAGACAGACCTCTCCACCAAGCAGACTGTTCCCTTTTTGTTCATTTATAATATAATCATATTTGATGATACCAAGCAGATTACGATCATCATCATAAAGCGGTGTGGCATAGCTGCGATACTGGCTGTCCGTGATCCAGAAATATCCCGGGACCTCCATTTCATCCGCCGGTAAATAAGACACCTGTTTGATAGATTCCGGATGCTGCTTCTTAAATTCCTGCTGTAAAACATTTCTGATAAATTTTCTCTCAGACCAGCCCAGAACCGAAAACTCGTTGCTTACACCCTGAATTTCACTGATAGAATCCATAACAGCCGTCTCAATTCGATTTGCCTCAACAATATACAGTTTTCCCAAATCATCCTTTTCTTTTTGGAAACAAAAGTACAATCCAATGGAAAGCACCACATAGAGCAGGCAAAATCCTGACACCATCAACTTATATTTCTTCATAGCGATATCCAATTCCCCACACGGTCTTAATCCGCTGTGGTTTTTTGCTGTCATCTTCTATTTTATCACGCAGGGTTTTAATATGTACCGTCAGAGTCTGATTTTCACTGTCACTGTTGTCTCCCCAAATCTGGCTGAAGAGATACTCCTTGCTCATATTTTTCCCACTGTTTTCCACCAGCAAAAGCAGAAGGTCATATTCCTTTATGCTGAGATTAACAGGCTCATTATGTAACGTGACCTTCATGGTATCCTGATTAATTGTCAATTCCCCAGAATGAATTACGGCCGGGTTTTCCGAGATTTCATAATTTCTTTTAAAAACAACTGCGATTTTTGCCATGAGAATGTCAATATCGATCGGCTTTTCAATAAAGTCGTCCGCTCCCTGTAAAAAACCGTTTATCTTGGACTCTTTATCTACTCTCGCACTGATAATCATAATTGGAATACTGCCGTATTTTCTAATTGCAGCGCATACCGCAAAGCCGTCCATTCCCGGAAGATTAATGTCAAGAAGAACCACCCTGGCTGACTCCTTCTGAATATATGCAACAGCCTCTTCGCCACTCCTCGCGCAATAAATGCTATAACCCTCCGCTACAATAAATTTACGCATAAGACCCGATAATTCTTTATTATCCTCTACCAAAAGAATGTCTACCATTTGTCCCTCTTTCCGTCGCCTACCAGCCCATGGTCATCAGCCAGCTATTGACCTTCTTCTCTCGTTCCCGTCTCTCTGAATGCTCATCACATTTCCCCAAATGTAATTCCTCTTTGATATTTCCGTCTTCGATATATAAAACCTTTTCACATTTTGCAGCAACCTTTAAATCATGCGTAACAAGCAGAATACTGGTTCCGTCCCTGTTAATCTCATTCATAATTGTCATGACCTCCCGTGAGCTCTGCTGATTCAATGCTCCCGTTGGCTCATCTGCGAAAATAATTCTCGGTTTATTAATCATACTTCTGCAGATACAGGCTCTCTGCAATTGTCCACCGGACACCTCATTAATATCGTTATCCGCGATATCCCTGATTCCAAGCTTATGCATAAGCTCCAATGCATAATCATTAATTTCTTTTCGGCTTCTTCCCGGTATTTTTGCCTGATAAGCAGGTAAAATAATATTATCATAGATGGATAAATTTTTCAGCATGTACATCTGCTGAAACACAAATCCCATCTCCCGCAGGCGAACATCACTCAGGTCCTTATCTGAAAGTGTGCTCAGATTTTTTCCATAAAACTCTACCTCTCCTGCTGTAATCTGGTCCATCCCGCTGACCGCATAAAGCAGTGTTGTTTTTCCAGAGCCGGAGGGACCCATGATGGCAGTCATTTCCCCCTGCTT
>CAZUCI010000007.1:0-30069 GCA_964619485.1 uncultured Lachnospiraceae bacterium | reverse complement strand
CCCCTGCTTCCCTCCTTCAGCCGGCATTGTAAATACCACATTCCGGAGGCTGTCAGATTATCTACATTTGCATTTTCGCTGAGAAGAGCGCTCTTTCCCATCTGCATATAGTTTTGGTATTTTCCAGTGATAATCATTTCCTGATTTTTATTTCCCAGCATAACATGAATACGGTCTCCAATTGCCACACCCATTGATTTCATCACGTTTTCAGAAAGCGCGATTTCATTTTTCAAAATCGGCGTGGTCCCCTCAAGCATCTCGATGTAGCTGCCATCCGTTCCTGTGGGGGCAGTTGTCAAAATCTTATAGGAATTTTTACGTTCCCCCACATAATAAGAAAGTGCATAAAACATCAGTGTGCTGATTTCCGTCTCATACCCCTTTTGAGAAAATACCTCCTCCAGATGCCTCATATTATTTATAACGTCCTCTTTGTTCAGAGACGTTGCAAGGTCCTCATCCTCCATGGAATGATTTACAAAAAACTGACATTCTGTATCCATTTCAAAGGCCTTTGCCATCTGCTCACTTCCAAAGGTTGTCAACGCATTTAACGGAAGAATGATGACCACTGTTCCAATGGTAAAAGTCAGAATCAGAACCAGATATCTTCTTAAATTAGAGAGAATATCATTTATTGCCAGATATAGCGGCGTCCTCATTGCCTTTCGCTTATTTAAGAAAAATAAAGCCTTCTTCCTGTAACGCTCTCCTGTCTGACCACTATGAATCGCATCTATGGCAGAATATTTTCTGAGCTTTCCTGTGCACAGACAGCAAAGCAGCAATACAAAAACTGCCACAGCTACGGAACAAAGAACATTAATTCCAATATTGGCTCCTGCTTCCTCCATCATCATATCCTGACTGGCCAGATTCAGCATAATATTGCCCGCCGGAATACTCAGAATGCATCCCAACAAAGCTGCAGCACCGACCAAGACAAGATACTTGACCAAATAAATTCCCTGAACCGTCACATTTCTAATTCCAATTGCCTTCATGATTCCAATTTCTTTGTAATCCTGCTGTAATGTGAAATCAATTGTAAATTTCAGGATCAGAAAGGCAATCAGGATTAAACATACTCCCACAGCACTGATCATTCCCGCCACAACCAGACTCATGATATATGTAAAACCAAACATATCACGATCAATACTGCTTACAATCTGAAAATTCTCCTGGTTCAGCTGCCTGCAGAATTCCTCATTATCATAGGTTTCTACCCCATAACCATAATTGATGCTTACTCCACTTTCCTTAATCCTTTCAAAATCAGAATCACTGACTATATATCTGGTCATTCCCACATAGTCGCCGCCAAAGGCCGGATCCATAATAGCCTGGGAAATTCTAAGTGTAATTGCATCATCCCCAAATCGGAAGGTGATTTCATCTCCTATGGACAAATGGTTTTCCTCAAGCTCCGATTTCTGCATGGCGATTTCTCCAGCTTCCATTTGAACCGGTTTTTTGTCCATATCATACACCAGCATATGTGTCTTCCATTGTGGCTGAAGCATGATGGATTTATTAATCTTATATTCCGCTCCATCCTTCCTGGCAAATTCTTTTATATTACCTGCCGAAAGAATAACTGCTTCATTTTTGGAATAGCTTTTTACTTCTTCGTTTTTGGAAACCCAATCCTCCAATGACCTCTCGCCATCGATCTCGAAGGTGGAAATAAACTCATCCGGAACCTTCCCCATGTCCAGACAATATTCCGTTGCATTGGAAACAGCAATAATATTATTTACACTGCTTGCTACAAATACGGTAGCCAGTATCATAAACAGAAAAAGAATAAAATTGATTCCCCTTTTCTGTTTCAGATCTCTGGATAAAATTCTATAAAACATATCTGCCTCCTTCTCCCTTACAACGAAATCATAACAAGTAAATTATTAAGAAATCCTTAAGGTAACAGACCTGCTCCTATATTGCTTATATCCACCAGATTTTCCTTTGGTGTTTCAAATTCCTCCCCTGTAACAAAGCTTCCGGTCATGGTAAGCCTCCATCCACTATCCGCATTTTCTGATAAAAGCTCATACTGCTTCATTCTGAATTTTCCACCTGTAAAACTGATTGTAGTCTCATATGAACCACTTTGAACTCTGACAGCTGCTATTTTTTCCTCAAAAAGATAAAGAAAAACCTTTTTTCCATCGGTCAATTCCGGGATTTGAAGCTCATAACCCGCACATTCCTGTTCGGCTCCATCAATGGTACAGGTGCGCTTATCCGCTTCTGATACTACAAGCTCTTTTAAAACCTGCTTCCCGTCTGCATTTTCCTGCAGCTCGAAGCTGTTGGAAAAGGTCTTCAGAAACCTGTTAAGTGTCTCCACCTGCTCCTGGTTCATCCCATTGGTTAAAATATTGTCATCTCCATTTTGAGAGTAATCATATAAAAATGCATGATTTCCCAATAAAGGAAGAGACAATTTCAAGCCTTCTTTATCCAGATAAAGCTGCCCTGAAATTTTAAAGATGGATACAGAGGTTTTAAAATCTGCCATTTTTTCTCCGCTTGCCCTGTCCGCATAAACTCTGCCATTAAAATCCAGATTTGTTTTTCCAAGCTTCGTTTCAAGCTGATAGCTGAGTCCCAGCACCGGTTCTTCAAGATAAGGATTTTCTTCAAGAGTACTTTTCACCGCTCTTATAACCTTCATTTTGGGTGTGTTCATCCATACCAGCAGCCCTGAAATGACAATAAGCAGCAAGGCAAAAACCGCCAGGCTGCTTATTACTGCTTTTTTGGGCTTTGTACATGTTTTCAGGCTTTTCTTTTCTTCTTTTTCCATGTTTTTTCTTCCCATTTATGCTTTATATTTAACTAATTTACAATTCGTCTTACTGCCAGAATCGTACGGTAGGTCGCATTGCTGATTTTAATTCCGGTTCTCTCTGTGCTGGCATGAACAATCTGTCCATTCCCAATATAAAGTCCAACATGACCTGCATAGCAAATCAAATCACCCGGTCTTGCGTTGGCGTAATCAACACCTGTTCCGGAAAATCTCTGGCTGGTGGAATCTCTTGGAATGGAAATTCCAAAATGCTTATAAACCGAATAGGTAAAACCGGAGCAGTCCGTACCACTGGTCAGGCTGGTTCCTCCAAATACATAAGGATTTCCGATAAACTGACAGCCATAGGCTGCAATCTGACTTCCCAGGCCGGAGCCGGAGGATTCCGAAGGGTCAGCAGAAGCCTCACCTGCACTGGTAGACACATCTGCACTCTGTCCACTGCCCTGTGTTCCACTGGACGCAGTAGTCAGACTGGTTGCGTTCTGCTTTTCTGCCTCTTTCTTTGCCTTTGCCTCTGCATCAGCTTTTTCCTTTTCCAGCTTTTTAATTTTTGCCGTCTGTTCCTCAAGCTGCTGCTTGTAATTCTTAGCCTCTTTTTTAGCTGCTGCTAACTGACTGTCAAAATTGGCTACGGTTGCTTTCTTGGTTGCAATGGTATTTTCCAGATAAGCCTTCTGGTCCTTCAGCTCATTTTGCGAGGTCAGCAAATCTGCCTCTTCCAGCTCAAGCTCTTCCTTCAAATCTGCAATCTGCTGCTTGGTCTCCTCATATTCCGTCAGGAGATTTCGGTCATACTCATAGAGCTTTTCCACATAGGATGCCTTATTCAGCATCTCAGGTACACTGCTTGCCTCAAGAAAAATCTGCAGATATGCCTGATCTCCCTTTTCATACATGAATTTAATTCTTTTCTTCATGTTCTCGTACTGCGTCTGCTCTTTTTCCTCTGCCGCTGCCAGCTCTGTTTTTGCCTGTTCTATTTCCTGCTCCTTGGCAGCAATTTCATCCTCACAGATACTGATACTTGTAAGAATATCCACAAGCTCAGAATCCAGGACTGTAATTTCACTGGAAACAGCATCCTTCTGATCGCTGATATCATCGATTTTGCCATTCATTTCATCCAGGTTATTCTGTGTCTCTGCCTTTTGATTTTTGACATCATCAATAGAGGTTGCACCAACCTGCGATGGCAAAGCCATGGTCAATATGAAAATCATCATCGTACTCAGGATACGTCTTTTCATGAAATACTTCCTTTTCTTTTTCCTGTTTTACTGGTTTGCGCCAGAGTATAAAACATCCATAATAGATGCCGGTTCTGTTTCTTTTACAGTGACAATTGAACGAAGATACTCATCTACCAGTTCCATCTGCACATACTGCTTGAATAAGTCAGCTCCTGTGCTGTCGATATATGCCTGTGCAGATTCAAAGCCATATGTTGCATACTCAGCTTCTGCACGTTTGTTCATCTCATCATCTGTTACGTCAATGCCCTCTTTTTTGGCAATTGCATCATAAACCAGTTCTTTTTTGGCCTCTTCAACGGCAGAGGTTTTGCTCTGCTCATTAAATTCCTCTTCTGTCACTCCCATATACTGAGATAACATGGTAGCAAAATCTACGCCGTAATTGGTTGCATAGGTTTCTGCATTTGCACGGATTCTGGTCACAAGGCTATCAACGATTTCATCTGGTGGATTGGACACCTCACAGCCGCTGTAAACTGCATCCCAGATTGCATCATCCAATGCAGTTTCATTCTGTGAATCACAGGTTGACTGTAAATAGGTTCTGAGCTGCTCTGTATACTCATCCATGTTGGTCACACCATCCATGCCAAGCTTTGCAATCAGTTCATCGTTAAACTCAGGCATGTTCTTGGTTTCAATTCCATTCACGGAAACGGTAAAAACCACATCTGCCCCTGCCAGCTCTTCCTTTGGATAATTGTCAGGGAAGGTCAATGGCAGATCCACACATTCACCTACAGAAACACCAACCAGTCCAGACTCAAAACCGTCAATAAAGGAATTGGAACCAATTTCCAGATGGCTGTCATGATCAGTTCCACCTTCAAAAGGAACGCCGTCCTTCTTGCCAACATAATCGATATGTGCAACGTCGCCATTTTCAACGACTGTTTTGCTTTCATCTGTTGTGTAGTCATAGAGCTGATAGTTTTCAACATAATAGTTCAGCTCGTCATTTTTTGCAGTCTCAATGTCATCTTCTGTAAAGGTATAATTTGTAACCTCTACCTCAAGGTTCTTGTAGTCTCCTAATTTTACGTAGTCATCAGGATCAACACCCAGTGTACCCTTTTTACTGCCACAGGCACATAATGCTGCAGCCATTGTACATAAAGCTGCAACGGTCAAAATTTTATTTCTCATCTTTGTCTCCTCATTTTTTGATTCTTTACAGAATCTTATCTTAATCATAGATAGAATAAGTTTAACACAACGGAAAAGTTATGTAAATTGCTATTTTTACGGTAAATTCTTGCACTTTAATAAAAAGAATGTTACAATTCTTGATACGAGAATTTTTTAGGAGGTATTTCATGAGCACAGGTTGGATTATTTTGATTGTCGTTCTTGCTGTAGTACTGATTGCCATTGGTGTTTTATATTTTCTGGGTAAAAGAGCCGAGAAAAAACAGGCCGAGCAGAAGGAACAGATTGATGCAAACAAACAGAGCATGTCCATGCTGATTATTGATAAGAAACGGTTGAAAATTAAAGAGTCTGGACTTCCGGCTGCTGTAATTGCCCAGACCCCAAAGCTTATGCGCGGTTCCAAGCTTCCAATTGTTAAGGTAAAGGTCGGACCACAGGTTATGAACCTGGTATGTGATGAGAAAATTTTTGATTCCGTACCTGTAAAAAAGGAAGTTAAAGCTGTTGTCAGTGGTATTTATTTAACAGAAGTTAAAGGCTATCGTGGTGATAAGAAGAGTGCTGCTCCGGCTGCAAAGAAAAAGGGCATGTGGGCACAGGCTATGGCAAAGGCGAAAGCCAAGGCCGGTCTTGGACAGGTTAAATAGAACAATTTCAGCAGAAATGTGTGTCGCCAGGCACACTGAAAAAGGTTGCACCTCTTATGATGTGCGGCCTTTTATTATCTAACCCAGCCAATGCTACATTTTCTGAATATGTATCTCTATGCTTCCATCCTGCATAGGCATGGAATTCAGTCCGATCTGATACTCTACATTCATATGGTAAAATGGTTCTTCCAATCTGATATCCAGCTTCCGGGTGCTTAATGCCACCTCAAAGTTTCCAAAGGAGGTCATGTAAACGCTGTTATGAGACGCTCCTTCCAGAAATTCCAAAACACTTTCCACCTGACCCTTTCTGGTTACACGAAGCTGTTGTTCACTGAATCTGATAATCGTTTTACTCTTTTCATCTGATTCCTGATCCAGCTTCTCCTCATAGGAAACATAATAGTAGGGTTCTTTGTATTGCATAACTCCCTCGCATTCACTTACGATCCGTTCCCCATCCGTCTGTTCCATTAAACCGGATACTTTGATTTTAACCTTTTCAGCCATCAATTAATTCCTTTACCTTTTCCAGTAGAAAGCTTTTGTATTCAACCTGTTCCTGACTCTCGGCTTTCTCTTTATCAGCTTTCTCTTTATCAGTATGCTTTTCCTTTAACTTTCCGTTTATCCTGGAAGCAGCATTTTCCCTTTCATGCCCTTCCATATTTTCATAGCGGATACTTTCACGTGGAACTCCATAATCCGGATACAATGCTCCAAAAAAGAAAACGCTGCCATACATAATTGATAAAATTCCATACAAAAGGATTTCCCGTAAGCATTTCTTTACACATGGATTTTCTCTCTTATCTTCTGTCTGCGTTTTCCTGTCTTCAAACTCATTCATACTGCTGTTCTCTCCTTTATATGGAAAGTATTACCAGTATGTCCGTTTTTTATGCTTCCAAATGCAAATGTTTGATAATCGTCTGCTCCTGATTGTCAATATGCATCACTACTGCTGCTGCCGCGCCATCCTTATCCTTGGAAAGGATTGCCTGATAAATAGCCTCATGCTCTGTAACCAGTCTCTCATGATAGGAGGAATCTTTAATGTACTCCAGGCGATATCGGTACATCTGCTCTGCAAGGTTATTGACAAGCTGCACCAGTCTGTCGTTTCCTGTCGATTTCAGGATAATATCATGGAATTTCACGTCAAACTCTGTAATATCCTTGGTATTATTCTGCTTTACAACTCTGTTAAAGTGGTCACAGGCTGCTCTTAATGCCACCTGCTCCTCCTCCGTCATTCTGTCACAGGCCAGTCGCACAGCAAGCTCATCCAAAGAACGTCTGACCTCCAGCACATCCTTCAAATTCTTTTCTGTAATCTTGGCAACCTGAGCTCCTTTTCTTGGAATCATAATGACCAGACCTTCCAGCTCCAGCTTACGAATTGCCTCACGGATTGGTGTTCGGCTGACACCAAGGCGGTCCGCAAGATGAATCTCCATCAGACGCTCTCCGGGCTTTAACTCACCTGTCAGAATTGCCTGTCTAAGGGTATTGAACACCACGTCGCGCAGCGGTAAATGCTCGTCCATATTCTGTTGTAAAATGTCCATCATCATAAGCCGTTACTCCTCTCCAAAGTAAAATCCGGTCACAAAGACCTGGGATGCAAGTTTATCATTTTGTATTTGTTCAGCCACTCTCCGGGCCTTTTCCTTTTCAGTAAAAATTGCAAAAACGGTAGGACCACTTCCACTCATCAGTGTTCCCTCACAGCCGCCATTTTTACACAATTCTTTGATTTGTCCAATAATTGGATAATTTGGAATTGTTACCGTCTCCAGCACATTTCCAAGTCTGTCTGTAATTCCGCCTAAATCTCCGGACTCAATTGCTTTTCTCATACCGTCTATATCCGGATGACCGGAAAGCCTGTCCAAGTGAAGATTCTGATATACAAAGGCTGTCGATACATCAATATCCGGCTTTGCAATAAGCAGTACTGCCTCTGGTGGTGCCGCAAGCTTTGTCAATTTCTCTCCAATACCTTCTGATAATGCGGTTCCTCCCATAACACAATATGGGACATCTGCGCCAATTTTAACTGCGATTTCCTGCAGCTTTTCCAAAGAGAGTGGTTCCCCGGCCAGTTGATTTAAGCCCTTAAGTGTGGCAGCCGCATCTGTACTGCCTCCTGCCATTCCCGCTGCAATTGGGATTCGCTTTGTCAAATGTACAGAAACTCCAAAAGGTTCTCCTGTCTCTTCAAAAAAAATCTTCGCTGCCTTGTAAATCAGATTGTGTTCATCACAGGGCAGTTTTTCCGTATCAGCCGTAATCTCAATTTCTTTATCATTTCTCAATTCAAAGGTCAGGGTGTCAGACAAATCTACCATCTGCATAATCATCTTAACCTCATGATAACCATTTTCCAGCCTGCGCAGTACATCAAGCCCCAGATTAATTTTGGCATATGCCTCTATTGTAATCATTCTGCCTGCATCCTTTCCAAATAATTTTTCTTATAGCATACAATTATATTTTCCTATATTACATAATTGTATTTTTCCTATATTGTACAATTGTATTTTTCGTGCATTTTGCACTTACCGTGTATTTTGTACAGGTCACGTACTTTGTATACATTATAAAGAAAATTATTTTTTTTTGCAAGCATATTAACTTTTTGACGTAAAAGCCGATATAGTATTTAGAAACGATAATTTATGCCAAAAAGGTATGGAGGCTCCGTCGCCAGAGGCGACACCTCATGCCAGTTCCAAGGAGGGATCATTATGAATGTAAATGGAATTACATCACAGACTACTGCTGCATACTCAGGATACACATCAAAGACTTCTGAAAGCGCAGCCAAAAAAAACGAAGGTGCTGCATCAGAGGCTGCTGTATACGAGAGCAGTTCCAAATCGGAAGAGAAACAGTCTTCTTCCAAAGCCCAGGTAAACAGCCGTGCTGCCAACGCCGATATCGTTGCTTCCCTGCAGTCAGCTGTGGAGCAGCGCACAAGTCAGCTTAGAAGCATTGTTGAACAGATGATCAGCAAACAGGGCTCTGCCATTGGCAAAGCTGACGATATGTGGAAATTTCTGGCCGGTGGAAACTTTACCGTAGACGCTGCCACCAAAGCACAGGCTCAGGCTGATATTGCCGAGGACGGATACTGGGGCGTGGAGCAGACATCAGACCGAATCTTAGATTTTGCCAAAGCGCTCAGCGGTGGCAACTCAGATAAAATGGAAGAGATGCTGGATGCCTTCAAAAAAGGCTTTAAGCAGGCAACAGCAAGCTGGGGAAAAGAGCTTCCGGACATCAGTCAGAGGACCTATGACAAGGTGTTGGAAAAATTTCAGAACTGGCAGGATGAAAATACTGTAAATTAAGGATATCTACAGGAAATCTGGCAGCAGATTATGCCTGGATTATCTTATATCTTTCTTATAAAAAAGGACAGCAGATGAACCTTACGCCGCTGTCCTTTTTTGATGCTATTCATTAACCTGTGTCTGCCATCCCTTCATCAGAAGCAGTTTTTCTCCTGGACTGCAGTAATCCTGTGAAAGATTATTTATTTCACGAATCGCAGAAACCGGAATATAATACTCTTTTCCAATCTGCCATAAGCTGTCTCCATCCTTCACCACATAAATGACCATCTGGGGAAGCTCCTTCATCTTTTCACTGTCCAGCTCCGCAATGCTGCAGCCGGTTATGATTTCTTCTTTCTTTTCCTCGAATACAACGGCTGTAATTCCCACAACTCCGCCACATTCCATATCCTTTCCGTCCAGCACCATAACCTCCAGCTGATCCACCGACAGTTTAATATCCCAGGAGACCTCTTTTCCAGTCATATGGTCTATTTCCATAGTATAAGAAATGGGAATATCTCTTTCAAAATATCCATATTCACCATCTCCCGAGCTGTATAGGCACTTCAAATGCAGATTTGCCTGAATATTCATGGTGTTTCCCTCTGTGGAAACATCCTCCAAAACAACGTTTTCCTCATGATGAAGCAGCGCCATAATAGAGGCATCCTCAAGTGCAATCCGCTCCTTGACCCTTGCCTTACCGCTGTTTTTCTGCAAAAGATTCATAAATCTTCCTTCACTGCAGATAGTCTGAACCTCTTTGGTTATACCATACATATCCGCAATAATCTCATAGGTCTTCTCCTCATAGGCCACAATATCCAAATCCAAAACGGCCTCAATGGAAAACACACGGTCCTCTCCGTCAAAGTCCGGTTTTACCTCATACTCCAGGCTTCCCACCGATACCGACACGCAGGGAATCATGTTTTCATGCAGATCACTGCAGGGAATCTCGCCGCTCAATGGTATAACATGTTCATAGAATCTTGCAGGGCCCTCCTCATTTTCCGGTGTATAAAGGAAAAACAGCTTCATATTTCCCCTCAGAAGCAGCTTTTCATCTCCTGCTATACACTCCACGGTTCCCGGCTGAATTGAGCCATACAAAACCTCATCCACGTTGGGAAGATGCGCCGGCAGTCCCTCCTCCTGTTTAAAACGGAATATATCCTTTTTACAGACAGTCGTCTCCATAATAGTCAATGGCTTTTTGCGAAATTCTAAAGGGAAATCGCGCACTACATCCACCGCTGCCGCTTCATCAAAAATCTGTCTCACCAGAAGCTCCATGGTCAAAAGTGCACGTATACTGATTTTTCTCGAATTAATAATGCTGACAGATAAATCCTCCAGCAGATAATTCATGCAGACAGGATCTCCCGCCTCCACCTCATCCATATGGAACTGTTCCTCAAAGGGCAGACTTACCTCGACCTTCCCCAGGGGCTCCTCCTCTTCCTCGCTGGCATACAGCACATTGACCATCAGAGAACCCTTTACCATGACTGAACCGTTCATGGCCTTCACCTCGTCCAAACGGATTACCCCGGAGTGGAAAATCACCTTATCTATATCTGGCCTCAGATCTGGAATATTGACATCATCCTCTACCGTAATCTGGTTTCCAGTCTTGGCTTTAATACAGTCCATATGTATATTTTTCTTTGTCAGATCCAACATATAAAAATAACCTCCTTTGCTGCTTATAACAATGTATGAAGCAGATAAGAAGGTTATTCCTTTTTTATTCTTTTTTATGGGACTGATACGCTTTTTGCCGCTATTTTACAGCACCAATCAGCTCTTTCACATCTTTCACACCATACCTTACCATGTAATCCTCAATGCCCTTAACCGTTTCTATGGTTGTATAAGGATTTACAAAATTCATGGCTCCCACACTGACTGCAGTAGCACCGGCTAACAGGAACTCAATAGCGTCCTCACCGTTTGCAATTCCTCCCATTCCAATAATTGGAATTTTAACGGCCTGTGCAGTCTGATATACCATGCGGACAGCCACCGGCTTAATAGCCGGTCCTGACATTCCGCCAGTCTTATTTGCCAGTGCAAAGGTTTTTCTGTGAATATCGATTTTCATACCGGTGATGGTGTTAATCATTGACAGAGCATCTGCACCTGCTGCCTCGGCGGCCCTTGCCATCTCTGTGATATCAGTCACATTCGGGCTCAGCTTCATGATAACCGGCTGCTTTGCCTTTTTCTTAATCTCCTCTGTGATATGGAAAAGTGCATCTGCCTTCTGTCCAAAGGCGATTGCGCCCTCCTTGACATTCGGACAGGAAACATTGATTTCAAGCATGGCTGCATCTGTATCCGCCAGTCTTTCCACAACCTCAAGATAATCCTCCACACTCTTTCCGCAGACATTAACGATTACCTTCGTATCAAACTGCTTTAAAAAAGCAAGATCTCTTTCTATAAAAACATCGATTCCAGGATTCTGTAATCCGATTGCGTTCAACATACCACCGTAGGTTTCTGCCACTCTCGGTGTGGGATTTCCCGGCCACGGTACATTGGCTACACCCTTTGTAACAACAGCGCCAAGCTGATTCAAATCTACAAATTCTCCATACTCCATTCCTGACCCAAAGGTTCCTGATGCAGTCATTACGGGATTTTTGAAGGTTACTCCGGCAATGGTAACCTCTGTGTTTAAGCTCTGATTGTTCATTAGATCTCTACCTCCTTTGCGTCAAAAACCGGGCCATCGGTACAGATTCTTGCGTTATTTACATGGGAGTGTGCATCCTTCTGTCTGGTTTTGCAGACACATCCCAGACAGGCGCCCACGCCACAGGCCATTCTCTCCTCGAGAGAAATGTATGCCTCCATTTGGTTAGCCTCTGCAAACTGTTTGATTGCACGGAGCATAGGCATCGGACCACAGGCAAAAATCACATCAGCACGCAGCTTTTCTTCCGCAATGGCATTCATAACATTTCCTTTGCTGCCCACGCTGCCATCCTCCGTAGCAATATATAATTTGCCGTATTTTCTAAGATCCTCATCTAAGAAAAGAGCCGCATCACGATAGCCCACAATAATGGATACATCTGTATTTCCCATTTTTTTCAATTCCTTTGCAGTCTGAAGCATTGGTGGGATTCCAATTCCTCCACCCATGAGAAATACTTTCTTTTTTTCTGCCTTTTCCAGTGGGAAACCATTTCCAAGCGTTCCTAAAATACTGATTTTCTTTCCGCTGTGATAGGTGGAAAATTCCCTGGTGCCTGCACCGGCAATTCGATAGACAATCCTGAGCCTGCTTTTTTCTCTGTCTACCTCACAAATACTGATAGGCCTTGGCAAAAGTGTGGATTTATCCTCTGGATAAATGCAGATAAACTGTCCCGGTTTTGCCTGGTCAGCCAGCGTTGTGTTGATCCACATATCATAGATATCCGGAGCAATGCAGGTCTGTTCAAATACCTCTGCCATCTCTTTTTTCTTTGTCATGATGTACACCTCTCTATTCTTTGAAGCTTTTTAGTCATTCGTATAAACAATTTCTCCGTCGACAATTGTCGCATGAATCTTCCCATATAATCTCTCTCCTAAAAAAGGAGAATTCTCTGACTTTGAATTGGAATGATCATACACAAATGTCTCATCCGGATTAAAAATAACTAAATTTGCTTTTTTCTCTTCCTCTATTGTGTCCGGCTGCATACCGTATAATCTGGCAGGTCCCACAATCATCCTGTCAAGCACATCCATCAGCTCCATATATCCCTTATGCACCAGATTGGTCACCGCCAGGGGCAGAGCTGTCTCCAGTCCAATGATACCGCTTGGAGCCTCCGTAACCGGCTTCTGCTTTTCCTCCATCGAATGTGGTGCATGGTCCGTCGCAATCATATCAATTGTACCATCAGAAAGTCCGGCAATAATTGCAATCTTATCTGCCTGTGTACGCAGTGGTGGATTCATCTTGGCAAGGGTTCCATATTTGATGGCCGCCTCCTCATCCAGACTGAAATGATGCGGTGTTGCCTCGGCATGAATATTGGAATACTTCTTTTTGGCTTCCCTGACCAGCGCTACCCCTTCCTTGGTACTGATATGCTGAATATCAATGATGGCTCCTGTCTCCTCTGCCAGCCGGATATCCCTCTTAATCATGGAAATTTCAGCCTGACGGTCTGAGCCCCCAATATGAAAATGCTCACTCGCCTCTCCGTGATTAATGCCATTGTTGGTAATGTACTTTGGATTTTCCTCATGAAAGCTTAAAGGCATGTCCACCTTTACCGCAGCCTCCATTGCCGCTCTGACAAATTCCTCATCGAGAAGAGGAATTCCATCATCTGTAAAACCCACAGCCCCATGTGCTTTTAAAAGAGCCATATCCACAAGCTCCTTACCCTCAAAACCCCTGCTGACTGCTGCACAGGTCTCCACATGTAATTTGGTCTGCTCGCCCTTTTTTAGCACGTACTGAAGCGTTTCCACATTATCCACAACAGGCCTGGTGTTGGCCATGAGCACTACTCTGGTAAATCCGCCTGCCAAAGCTGCCCTGGCGCCACTCAGTATATCTTCCTTATAGGTAAATCCCGGATCCCTGAAATGCACATGTACATCCATTAGTCCCGGAGCTACCACACAACCCCCGGCATCCAGCACCGTGATTGTTTTCTGCTTCCACTCCAGACTCAGATATCTGTCCATTTCCTCCTCTGTTCCTATGAACACAATTTTGTCGTCTTTAATAAAAATATCCAGTTTTTCCTTCACTCTCGTAAAAGGATCAATAACCGTTCCACCTTTAATCCGCAGCATCTTTTCCCTCATTGTCTCCATGAATTGATGTTCTCTTTCATATCCTTAGCTGTTCAAAATTATAGCATGATTTTCACTCAAATACCACCGGATAATCCAACGCCTCTGTCTTAATTACAATATACGGACAGGAAGCAGTCGGTTCCTTCTGTGCTTCCTTTACTGCTGCAGATGGCCCCATCAGACTGGTCTTAACATGAATGGAATTCTCCGTCAAATATAAATCCTCAACCTGAATACTGTATCCCCCACTCTCCTGTCTGCCATATCCGATGCAGATATATACATAGCCTGCCTCCTCATAGGTAAATTTAAAGGGCTGTTCCTTTTGCGGGTCAATGGTTTCCAGCAATGTCTGGGGCAGCTTTTCCTCCGCTACCACCGTCAGCTCCAGATTCTGAATCCGTTTATCTTCCTTTTCATGACAGGCTGACACAAAAAAGCAGAAAAAAAAGAGACCCAGTACTGCTCCTATTTTTCCAAAAGTTTTTATTTTAAAAGAATTCATGGCCAAATATTCCCATTGTTTTCTTTTATTTTATGAAAAAGAAGTGCAGTCTATGCTTCTTTTCACGATAATACTTCTTTATTCACGTCTTTATTCACGTCTTCAAGTATATCTTGTCTTCCGCGTCTCTTTTGCATATAATAAAGGCACAATGTTTAAATTATGCAAAAGAAATGAGGCAAAAAAATGATACGTTTTATTTTGACATTCCTGTTTGTAGTTATCTTTTTAATTATCAGTCTCCCCATTCAGTTTGTTCTCTGGATTATCGGCAAATCCAAACCGACTGTGAAATCGAAGGCTTCTCTTGCCATTGTCAGCTGGGCATTCCGCGTGATCGCGTTAATTGCGGGGGTAAAACAAACTGTAATTGGTGAAGAAAATGTTCCAAAGGACCGTCCTGTATTGTACATCAGCAATCACCGCAGCTATTATGATGTCATTCTTACCTACTACCGCGTTCCCACAGAGACTGGCTATATCGCAAAGGATGCAATGGCACACATTCCGGCTTTTTCCCGCTGGATGCGTAATATGCACTGCCTGTTTCTGGATCGTTCAGATATCAAAAAGGGACTTATGACCATCAAGGATGCCATTAAACTTATTGAAAACGGTATCTCCGTTCATGTTTGCCCGGAGGGAACACGTAATAAGACCGACGAGCCTCTGCAGCCATTTCATGATGGTACCTTCAAAATTGCAGAGAGAACAGGCTGTACTGTTATTCCAATCACAGTTAACAATACCGAAGCGATCTACGAAAAACAGCGTCCACGTATTCGCCCTGCACACGTTATTATTGAATTTGGCAAACCGATCGAGACAAAGGATATGACGAGAGAGGAACGCCGAAAGCTCAGTGCAATGACTTATGATGTAATATTGGAAACATACAAAAAGAACCAGGCTCTTCTGTAGCCTGGTTCTTTTCCTGAATATTATGTGCTGCCCTGTTAGAGCGTGCATCGCATATTTTATTTCTGCAATGCAGCAAGAAGCACAGGGAACTCCATTCCATGGGATGCCTTCAAAAGCACAGAGTCACCTTTTCTTAAAAGTTCGTCCTTCTTTTCCAAAAATTCCTGCTTATTCTGAAACCAGTAAATCTCTCCTGTTCCAGTCCCCTCCGCTCTTTCTTTCTCTGCACCTTCATAAATGTATCTGGCATTTTCTCCAATACAGCAAATCAAATCAATTCCCTTTTTTGCCGCGTATGCTCCCACACCTCTGTGCAGCTGGTCTGAATCTGTCCCCAGCTCAAACATATCGCCTAAAATCGCCACCGTTCTGGTGTCAGCCTGCGCTAACAGATCCATTGCCGCGCGCATGGACGCCGGGTTTGCATTATAACACTCATCAATAAGGGTATAATCTGGCGTATCAATCATTTTTCCACGTCCTGCCACCGCCTGAACCTGGCCGATTCCCTCTGCTATCTCCCTGATGGATAAGCCCAGTCTGCTGCCAACTGCTGCCGCCGCCACTGCATTGGTTACCATATGCTCACCAGGAAGTGGGACATGTACCTCCATACTTTTACCATCTACATGTAAAACCATGGTACTTCCCTTTAACCCATGGGCTTCCACATTACTGCAATATGCGTAGGCATCCTTCTTTTCTCTGGAAAATCCATAGGGTCTTCTGCCATGTACCTGTTCAATGGTGGAAAGCTTATCATCATCCACATTTAAAATGACATCACCCTCTGGATTCATCTCGTCAAAAACCTCTGTCTTAGCCTTCAGGATACCATCTCTGGTTCCGAGATTTTCCAGATGACACTGCCCAATATTGGTAATGACCATAAGATCCGGTCTCGCTATTGCACCCAAACGGTGCATCTCGCCAAAATCGCTGATTCCCATTTCAAGAACTGCTATTTCATGCTCTTCTCCTATGGAGAAAACCGTTAACGGAAGTCCCACTTCATTGTTGAAATTTCCGGCAGTCTTCTGAACCTTATACTTTACAGAAAGCACCGACGCAATCATTTCCTTGGTGCTGGTTTTCCCCACACTTCCGGTGATTCCGACCACCTTCACCTTCAAGGTACTGCGATAAAAGGCTGCAATATCACGCATCGCCTTTGCAGTATCCTCCACCACGATACAGACTCCATCCACACCCGCCGGTTTTTTCTCGCAGACAACCCCTGCCGCACCCTGACTAAAAACCTGTGGGATAAAATCATGTCCGTCAACCTTTGCCCCCGGCAATGCTATAAAAAGCCATCCCTCTTCTATTTTCCTGGAATCTCTCTCAATTCCCTTCACTTCTATCTGTTTTGCTTCCTCTGGTCCGTAAAATGTACCATTACAGCTCTTTGCAATGGCTCCCAATGTCATGTTTTTCATTTTGATTCCTTTACTCATATTTCCTGAATGATAAGTCGATCAGCCACTGACACAGTGCTTCATAATCTATGCCTTCTGCTGCAGCCTCCTGAGGAATCAGTGAGGTCGGTGTCATACCAGGAAGTGTATTTGCCTCCAGACAGTAGATATCACCTTTTTCATCTACAATAAAGTCCATTCTTGCATAGACCTTCAGGCGCAGCGCATGGAATGCCTTCTTTGCCGCTTCCTGAATTTTCTCTGTGAGCTCAGCCGAAATTTTTGCCGGACAGATTTCATCCGTGCTTCCTGCCTGATACTTGTTCTTATAATCATAAAAGCCCTGCTTGGGAATGATTTCCACAACCGGAAAGGCTTTACCATCAATAACCACATCTGTAAACTCACGCCCCTTGATAAACTGCTCGATTACCACCTCATCCTCATAGTGGTAAGCATCTGCTAACGCATCTGCCATTTCCTTTTCTTCGTTTACAAGATACACTCCAACACTGGAACCACCATGACTGGTCTTTACCACACAGGGATAAGTGATATCTGCCGGAAGCTCCTGTCCTTTTTTTATCGAATAACCAAAGGGAGTCAGAACACCCGCTCTTACAAAAATATCCTTGGTAAGTCCCTTGTCCATGGCTAGTGTGGAGCTGACATAATCCGTTCCTGTATATTTGATATTGAGCAGATCAAAGGCTGCCTGAATTCTTCCATCTTCTCCGTTCATCCCATGAAGAGCCAGGAAAACCATATCAGCCATCCTGCAGATTTCCAGTACATTTGGTCCAAAAAATCCATCCTCAGGGTTTTTCCTAAGGGCGGAAAAGGTCGTAATATCCGGGTTCTTTTCACTGATTGGATTAATTCCTTCACTCCAGTCCCTATCCAGTGAAAAAATATTTTTCCTCTCGTCTGCCGAAAGCTCTACCCCAAGATATACATCCAGCAAAACCGCCTCATGGCCTCTTTTTCTCAATGCTTTATATACGCCTGTTCCAGACACCAGAGAAACATCTCTCTCCGTACTGGTTCCTCCTGCTAAAACGACAATTTTCATTCTGCTGCCTCGCTTTCTATAATCTCATTTATTACAAACAGATAAGCTCCCGCCAAATCGGCGGCCTCATCCTTTTGGTTGTCCTCGTCAAAAATACCAGCCTGCCCAATCAATATTTTACCTGCTTCGTTACAGCCTCCCAGATAGTGAATGCCATCTTCCATAATCTCCACATATTCCTGGCTGACAATCACATGCTCCGCCACAGTCAGGCAAAACAGCTGATCCACCAATACTCTGTTTCTACTGTCGTCCGCAGTCGTTTTAAACTGACTGCTCTTATAGGAGGCCTCAATCTTCTCTGCCTCTCCCAGCCACTCATCCATCAGGGTGCTGCACAAATCTACATCCACCTTAAAGGAAGTGGTCATATATGCCAGACTTCCAAATAAATAGGCTTCCCGCTCCCCAAGCTGCTCCTCCGTCATACGCGCTTCAAAAATTGTCTCCTGCTCCCTCTGCTTCAAATAATTCTTGACTGCCGCGTTATATCTGGAATTGCCCGTTGACTTAAAAAGCTCTGCGGCTGCATAGTACTGCCATACAGGTTGGAAATCAGTTTCCCGCTGCCTCTTTTCCAGGTTAGCATAGGCTATCTCAGCCTGTTTGAGATAGGAGTAGGAATCTGGAGCATTATATTTTTTCTCATTTCTGTAAAGCTGTGCCATCAGTGCTGCATAGCTTGCAAGCTCCTCGTTGGAAACAATTTCCCTTTTTTCTTTGCCCGCCGTATTCTGAGTTGTCTGCATCTTTTCTGTGTACTCTTCCATCAGACTCCCGGCCATTGTCTCTGCGAGCACCAGTTCCTCCGGCTTTTCTGTCAATCCACTGTCTGCAAAAAATTCCATATTCTGAAGCAGCCAGGACATGGTCTGTACCCTGCATAGAAAAGTGCCGTCATTTGATTTTATTTTTTCCTCAATGATTTCTTCCAGCCTTTTCCCAAGCTTAACCGTACAATCATCCTTTATTTCAAAGGAATAGCTTCTTCCTAAATATGCTGTTTCTATGTAATATATGCCATTCTCCGTCACCTTGGAAAAATCGCCGGTTCCCAACAGGGAATACCTTCCGTTTTTCTTTGTTCCAATTGCACCAGTATAGACAGTCTGATTTGTCTCTTTATTTACAACAGAAAAAGTGTCTCCCGCCTTTTCTCCCACAAAAAATACCGTTTTCTTTTCCTTCTGTGTATATCCGTTCTGATCTATTAAAACGCCTGGTTTCTTTTCCTCCCTGCTGTTCTCTGAAACAATCAGTGTATCTGAAGAATTCCAGGCCTCCTCTGTATCTTTCTGTGCTTCCTCGACCTGATCAGGAGGTAAAAAAGACGTATCCCCACAGCCTCCCATGAAAAGAACCGAAGCAGACAGTATCGCCAGCCACAAAGGATGCGGCCAGTTTCGTTTTCTCAAAGTAGTTCCTCCTTCTGTTTTTCTTTTGATTATACCCCAAGCCACTGATGTGGTAAAGTAACTTGACGGGAAAAAAATGGTTCCTTGACAGGAAAAAAGTGGTTCCATTCTTGAAACCACTTTTAAAAGACACAGGAAACCGAGTCAGATAAAAAATCCAGAATCCTTATATACAATTTCTCCGCAGATAAAGGTACAGAGATTTTTGGAAAAAATATCAAAGGGATGCCCATTAAAAATTGTAATGTTAGCTAACTTGCCGGCCTCTAAGCTCCCTACCAGATGATCCATCCGGCAGATTTTGGCTGCCGAAATGGTAATGGCCTTCAAACCTGCCTCCATCTCCATACCTGCCTTGACACATAGGGCAGCGCAAATCGGTAAAGACCATATAACAGAAACCGGATGATCCGTCGTGACAGCTGTTTCAATCCCCTCTTTTGCAAGGATTCCCGCTGTCTTAAAATCCATATTTTTTACTTCTATTTTATTTCTGCTGGACAAATCCGGTCCCACGATTGCAGGAAATCCGGATTCCTTTATTTTCTCTGCAATAAGATGTCCTTCTGTGCAGTGATCCAGTGTCAGCTCCACGTCAAACTCCCTGGCAATCCTTATGGCAGTCAGAATATCATCGGCACGATGCACATGTGCCTTCAGGGGAATCTTTTTCTCAAACACCGGACGAAAGCACTCCAGCTCCCAATCCGGTGCCGCATCCTTTTGTTCAAGATAATTCTGTGCTTCAAAAAGCTTTTGGCGAAGCATATTGGCGATAGCCATTCTTGTGGATGGAGACTGGCTCATTCCACTGTAATTCACCTTTGGATTTTCTCCAAATGCAACCTTCATAGCCGCAGGCGTCTTTAAAACCATATCATCCAGACAGCGTCCATGAAGATTTAAGAATGCAAACTGTCCGCCGATTACATTGGAGCTTCCGGGTCCAATCATAGCCGATGTGATACCGGCCTCTATGGCTCTGTGAAAAGCATCATCCATGGGATTGATGGCATCCAGAGCCCGCAGGGATGGTGTGATGGGATTGACCGTCTCATTGCAGTCGTCTCCCTCCATTCCCTTTTTTTCCTCCGTAATGCCCATGTGGCAGTGTGCCTCGATAAATCCGGGTAATACAAATCCGCCTCCGGCATCCACAATCCGATAGCCATTAGAGACAAAGCTTTCCCTGTCTCCATCCAGCACCTTTTCTATCTTTTCATGCTGAATCAGCACGATGCCATTATTAATAACCCTTGGCATACGCTCTGACATGCAGAGTACTTTTCCATTGATAATTGCAGTATTCATCCTTCTTACTTGAAGTAGAGAAGTGGATTCACTGCCGTTCCATCCTTCTCCAGTTTAAAATACAGGTTGGTTCCCTCCAGGCTGTAGTACTTGGTCGGTGCTGCGATTGTTCCAATTACCTTCCCCTGATTTACCGTTTTTCCTTCCTTGCACTTCACTGTATCCAGCTGTCCGTAGGTTGCCTGGTATCCATCACCCAGATCCATGACAACATACTGACCGATCTCCTCATGAAAACCGATTTCCTTTACAACACCTCTGGCGGCTGCCACAACATTATCTCCCTCTGCAGCTTCAATAATCACAGCAGGAAAGTAGCAATATTCGTTCAGTGTAGCGAAATAGATTCTTTCCTCCATGGAAAATGGCATCAGAATATTTCCCGCTATTGGCCATGTGATTTTGGTTCCCTCTGAGAAAGTCAATGGCTCACTGGCCACAGGATTTCCCATGGTTTCCACACTTGCCTGCTCCTGTTTCGGGTCATCAGAAACAGCTGCTGCCCCCAACTCTGCATCGCCTGTCAAATCTGTAGCTGCAGACATGTCTCCTGTCTCAGGCGCATTTGCGGCCGCCTCCTCAGTTGCCTTCGCGGCCTCTTCCATCGCTGCAATGCTTAAGGATTCATCCTCTGTGGAAGCTGCAACCATATCCTGGCTCTGCTCTTCCCCCGGAACAGCTGCACTTTCACCGGTATCCGCCTTTGCACTCTCATCCGGTCTCTCTGATGCGATATCTATAATCTGTTTTCTGGCTGGAGACTGACTTCCTGCATATATTCCGGAAGCAACACAGACACAAAGGACCAGTGCCGCAGATGCATAAATGGATACTTTTTCTTTGTTCCATTTTGAAAATTTTCTTCTCTTCATATTTTTCACCTCATGCCAACTATTAACAATTGCTTTAACACAATCATAGTCTTGCCAGATGAAAAATTTTTATTCGAAAAATTCGTAAATTCTTGCCTCAAAGGGTCTTAACCTGCATGGCTCATAGGAAGCATCTGCTAACTCATAGTTGCACAAAGCAATTTTTCCCTGCAGCTTTTCATAGCCCTTCGGAAAAGAAAAACCAATCCTGTGCTCTGCAAAAGAGCAG
The DNA here is from genome assembly GCA_964619485.1 of uncultured Lachnospiraceae bacterium. Taxonomy (GTDB): domain Bacteria; phylum Bacillota; class Clostridia; order Lachnospirales; family Lachnospiraceae; genus UBA2882. The sequence goes on along the minus strand of CAZUCI010000007.1, from coordinate 8,279 downwards.
ACAACCAACAGTCTTTTTTCCTTCCACCTTCGCTCGTACATGTAAATAACCGGATTATGTTTGTCATACTCCCGGTAGCTTCCCCATAGGGCAGTCTCACTCTTCTTACGATAATTTAAGCATTTCCTGTAAAAATTAAGAATGCTGAATGGCTCCTTTTCCTCTTTTTCAACATTAATCTCCTTATAATTCGGATTTACTGTAAACCATGGCTTTGCTCTGCTAAATCCGGCATTTTCCGAGTCATTCCACTGCATTGGTGTTCTGGAAGAGTCTCTGCTTGACGCATGTATGCGCGCCATTCGTTTCTCTTCACTGTCCTTCTTATGAAATGTCTCATAATTATTTTTGGATGAAACATCAATATATTGGTCAATGGACGAAAGGCGGATATTTGTCATCCCAATTTCCTGTCCCTGATAGACAAAAGGAGTTCCCTGTAAAAAAAGATAGCAGGCCGCAAGCATGGTTCCACTCTCTCTGTGATATTTTTCACTGCCATAACGGCTGATAACACGGGGATGATCGTGATTTTCAAGATATAAGGTATTCCAGGCCCTGCCAGCCAAAGCATACTGCCATTTGCTGAACGCATGCTTCAGACGCTTCAGGCGAAATGGTCTCTGAATATACTCCGTAAACAAACAGTCTGCCATCATGTGATCAAAATGAAACATCAGGTCAAGAGATTTATGTTCTCCAGTCATATAGGATAAGGCAGACTTTGTGGTAGTCATCGGTCCCTCTCCCAGCTGAAAACAATCATATTCCCTGCAGACCTGCCGAAATTCCTGTAAATACTCGTGTATTCTTGGTCCATCCTTGTAATGTGGCATGCCATTGGCGATTGGTATAAATGGCAGACCATTTGGCAGTCCTTCCCTCTTGGAAATAAAGGTAATGACATCCTCTCTGAATCCATCCACTCCCATATCAAGCCAAAAGCGCATAATATCCTTGACTTCCTCGCGGACCTTCGGATTATCCATATTTAAATCGGGCTGTTTTTTTGCAAAAATATGCAGATAATACTGATCACGTTCCGGAGCATACTCCCATGCTTTTCCTTCAAACAGGCTGTCCCAGTTATTTGGAAGCTTACCCTTTTTTGCATCGCGCCAGATATAATAATCACTGTAGGGATTATTACGACTTTTGCGGCTTTCCTTAAACCAGGCGTGCTCGTCTGAGGTATGATTAACCACCAGATCCATCAAAACCTTCAGTCCCAGCTCATGGGCACGGCCCAACACCCTTTTAAACTGTTCCAAATCACCGTAATCCGGGTGAATATTTCTGTAATCGGAAATATCATAGCCATAATCAGCATTTGGTGAAGGATAAATGGGAGAAAACCAGATTCCATCCACACCCAGAGACTTAATATAGGGCAGCTTTTCATATACTCCATACAAATCGCCAATCCCATCTCCGTTCCCGTCACAGAAGCTTCGAATCCATATCTGATAAAAGCTCATTTTCTTATACCAGTCTACTTCCAATCAAACCACCCCATCTTTTTGAACTCTTTTTCGGCCTGTTCCACCAGCTCCGATGAGAATTCCTTCATTTTTTCGACCAAAACCGGTCTTCTTATGTTCATTTTTCCACTGTTCTTCAATTCCAGTATCTCCTCGTAGCGGGCAAATGCCTGATGCACGCTCTCTTCCCAGGAAATATAGATTTCATCCATCGCATTCTGCCCAACCTGATGAACATGATTCATATCGGTAATAACATTTTTTAGCAGCTGATACATGGATTCTGCAGTTTCTTCAATCATATATCCATTTCGTTCATGGGTAATGCCCTCTGCGGCACAGCTTCCCTCTATGAGCACGCTTGCCAGCCCACAGGCTGCTGCCTCCCGGACTACAATTCCATTGGTATCATAGGTGGATGGAAACAGAAACAGATCCGCTCTCGTATTCCATGCCCGAAGCTCGTCCCGGTCATAAACAGGCCCGGTAAAGATACACTTTCCATTAAGAAGTCCCAGATCTTGCGCCTGCTTTTTCAGCTCCTCTTCATCCGGTCCACTTCCAATAATGACCATTCGAAAGTCCTTTCCCGCATCATCCAGCTTCTTCATCGCCTCGAGAATCATGGGGATTCCTTTATATTTTACAATTCTGCCAACAAACAAAAAGACCGGTACATCTTTTGGCAAATCATACCCCGATGTGACCCTGGCAACCATATCATCTGCCACTCTTCCTTTTGCAAAATCCACACCGTTGTTCATAACACGGTACTCCCCCTCAAAACCAAGGGAACGCAGGTTTTCTCCTGCTCCGTTGCTCACTACCCAAACCTCATCACAGGCCTCAATATTGTTTACCAAAAGGTGGATTGTCTCCTTTTGAATCAACTCTGCCTTTACTGCTTTCGCTATATCCACATCAAATTTTGTATGGTAGGTAAAAACCACTGGTGCCTCTGTTCTCACACGCAGAATCCTCGCCAGCATGGTCGATGCCACGGGGCAGTGTGTGTGAATAATGTCCGGTGCAAAATCAACCATATCTGAAATCTCAGAGATATCCAATGGATTTCCGGCACGATACCCTTTCACAATTCTTGTGGTATCAAAGCTTTGATACGGAATGACTCTGTATGGATACACAGAATAATCCACCTTGGGATAACGCGGTGTTGCCACCATCACGTTGGCCAGCTTTTCCTCCTGCATAATTTTTCCATAATTCATAACTACATTTGCCACACCGTCAATAACCGGTGGAAATGAATCGTTTAGTAAACATACATTCATTGTAAAACGCTTCCTTCTCATCTTCGTTAATTAATTTAAATTAATTTCACCTGTCATATAAAGCTTCGCTTTTCCTGAAATATAAACCTTCGAATTCTCCATTCGACAGAATAAATAACCGCCTCTTTCGGAAAGCTGCTTTGAAACAAGCTTTTTCTTATGAAGCTTCCTGCTCCACAACGGGACAAGACTGCTGTGCGACGATCCCGTCACCGGGTCTTCCATCTGAATTTCCGGGCAAAAATATCTGGACACAATGTCCACAGCTTCTTCCGATGCCTCTGACGTCAAAACTATCCCAAGCCAATGATCTGTTAATTTCAGAAGCCTCTCATAGTCCGGCTTATATTCCTTCACTGCCTTTTCGCTTTCCAACACCAGAATCAAATCTCTTTTTCCATAGGCTTCTTCATATTTAATGCCAATGCAGCATTTTTCTTCAGCCGTAAGTGAAATCTGCTCAGGTGTCCAGTCAGGCAGCTCCATCTCAATACAGCCTGTGCTCCTCTTTGCTGTTATCGTTCCACTTTTTGTATGAAACGTCAACATATTTGCATCTTTTTCTATAAAGGAGAAAAGAACAAATGCACTGGCCAATGTCGCATGACCGCACAAATCAATCTCAAATCCGGGTGTAAACCACCGCAGATTATAACCATCCTGCACTTTTTCCACAAAAGCTGTTTCCGGTAAATGATGTTCCCTGGCTATATTTTGCATGAGCTCATCACAAATTGGAGTGTCCATTAGACAGACCCCGGCTGGATTTCCTTTAAAATTTTCTTCAGTAAATGTGTCTACCATATAGTAATTCATAGTTTTCCTCTTTCACTAACAGCTGCCGAATAATTCTTACAATATTATCTGCTGTTTTCTCTCCAAGTGACACGATTCTTGACCACATTCGCACCCCCTGATAGGAATATAGGATTAAATCTGTAATCTGCAAAGGATTTACTTTTTTAAATTCCCCTCTTTTTATTCCATATTCAATCAAACTGATCCACCGCTTCCTGGCACTCTCATTTAATTCTTCAAAAAACTGTTCATTACCCATACTGGCGTATTCGTAAATCGCCAAACTGAGAGAGGACTTCTGATCCATCATCTCATCCCTTATGGCCTCTAATAGTTCATCCAATATTGTAATTGCACTAATCCGATGTTCAATCTGATCACTGATGACATATTCTCTTGATAAAATTTCTGAAAAAATCACATCTGTCCCACTGTAATGCCGATAGAGTCCGCCTCGACTCAGGCCAGTTGCCTCACAGATATCTTTCATGGTAACCTGCTTGAATCCATTTTGTGCAAAAAGTCCATATGCTTTTTCCAAAATAAGTTCCTTCGTCTTTTGACCTTTTTCACCCATATACGTTTAAACTTCCTTTCTCAGCAATGAATACATGCAATAGGAGAATACCTTTCCGTTTTTGTAAACACCGTTTCTCATGGTTCCCTCATAGGTAAAACCGGCTTTTTCCAACACTCCTCGTGAGCCCATATTATAATCAAATGGTTCTGCATAAATTCTTTCAATATCAAACAGCTCAAATGCCTGTTTGCAAAGTTGTTTTGCAGCACGGGACATAATCCCCTTCCTCCAGTAAGCTTCTGCTAACCAATATCCCAACTCCCCTGACTTTTCATAGACGTCGCTTTGAACAAAAATACCGATGCTTCCTACTACCTTTCCCTCCACCACAACTGCTCTTGTAATCTGGTTATCATCACCTTTTTCGATGCAGTCATTTACATACCATTTTGCATCCTCAAGCGTATATGGATTTGGAAAAACATTTCTCAAATTTGCTGCCACCTTTTCATTATTTGCTGCAATTGCAACATCCTCTGCATCTTCAATTCTCCATGGTCTTAACGTAAAATCTAACATATTCTTTCCCCTTTTTTATCATAAAATTTCCGTGTAGCTAACAGAGTATCTATTTCTACTGGCTTTTTTGCGACACGTATGTCTTATTTTTCATTTATTATGCGTCACGCATGTCTCTTTGTCAAGAAAAAGCTGCACACTAATTTCTTAGCGTAGCAGCTTTTTTATCATATAATTATGTTTTATTGTTTTCTTCTATTTTGTTAACTGCTCCAACTGCTTTTTCAATAATGCTACTTCCTGCTCCAATTTTTGTTTCTCTTCTTCCGCTTCTTGAGCCCTCTTTTCTGCAATTATTGTATTTTGTCGTTCTTGTTTTATTCCCTGTTCTATTCCCTTTTCAATTCCCTGTTCTATTCCAAGCTCTACCAAATGATCTCCTGTTAAAGACATATCGCTCATCTCCTCTCTCAGCCTTTTGTTCTGGGAAAAATCAATATATTCCTTCACTTCTTCTATATCATAAAATAATCCATGTAAAAAATGAATAATTTTTTCTTCCCGTCCGCTTAATTCTTTTCCTACTCGAATAATAATCATTCCCAAAAGATCATAATTCTCTTTTTGTGGTTCTATTATCCCGATATTTTTCGTATTAACAAGCTCATAATATGAAGCTGTGTTGCATGCATACTTTGGCACATTTCCAACACAGATAAAAATCACATATACTTTCTCTAATTTGCTGTAATTCGTTGCTCTGGTAACCACATCTAACTGTGAACTGATCATCCGGGAAAGATTATAAACTCCTCTTTTTTCCAATGGATATCCCGGATAATAATCCCCCTGGAGCTCCACATCCACATGAAGATGCACTTTAGCCTGCTCCGGTTTTGAAACGCGAAACAATACGTCAAATGTCAGATTGGCTTCATTCGCCGAAGTCTGCACTGTATTTTCACCTTTGATTCTTGTATCTGTGTCCATCGCAATATTCTGCTCGCCACTGATGGATTCTTCTTCAATAAAATCCATAATTTCAGCTAAGGAATAATTCTGATACAACGGTACACTATGCTTTAAAATATTGGCCTGTACCTCCTTATGAAGTAGCACCGCCTTTCCTCTCGCATCATAGGACCGCTTTTCCTGTTGCAATTTGTTCTCAAGTCCCAGTGAACCTGAAATTTTTTCTTCACTTGCATCGTGTTCTTTCATAAATACCTCCTGTTTGGACAGCAGGAGAATCTTCTTATCTTTTCTTATCAATTCTCTCTGCTTTTTGCTGATTAATGTTGGAATAAAGCATTGAAAATTTCTAAGAATTGTCGAATGACATGAATTAAGAACTTTTAGAATATAGAAAGTAAATGCTTCTTTTATATTGTTACATCTTTGCAGTACATTTGTCAACTGTTTTTCGTTTCTTATTTTTCTCAAAAAGTAAACCTGCATCACAACTGACACAGGTCTACTTTACCATCTCTATTTTTCTTTACTAAATTTATTTATATCGCCAAATCCAGCTGCTGCATCGTTCCAGCATTGCCATTTTCATACAGGAACACGCCTGTGGAGCGAATCTGCCCGTTCGTCTGATTATCCTTTAAAGAATTGAGAGAGAAATCAGTCTGAACCTTCTGTAAGCAGATGGCACCAACACCCTTTTCCTGCAAATGATAAAGTTCATCATTTCCATCTGCATCCTTGGACCAGATTAACAGCTTTGAAAAGATTTCATCATTTTCATCAATCCAGCCGTTTCCATCTTCATCATACTGAGCCAAATCCCTGAAGCCGTCTCCCGACTTTGTTCCAAAAAGCTCAGATCCGTCATTAATTACCCCATCACCGTTTTTATCCAAAGCAAGATAACCACTTCCACCTCCAAGACCGGAGATATGATCCATAACACCATCCGAATCAATATCAAATTCAAATTTTTGATCGGACAATTCTGCCATATCGGTGTCAAGGTTAATAACTAATGGATCTGTCATGGTCACGAACTGTGCCGTCTGGCTGCTTTCATAATAGGTTTCAAATTCGCGACTCATGGAAAGCTCCACCCCGAAGCTTATTTCCCTTCCGTCTGACGTTACCACTTTTCCCTGGGTAGAGAAGCTGGTCTGCTCACTTTCACCATAGTATTCAGACTCTGTATAATTCATGGTGATTACACTCTGTCCAGAGCCACTTCCGGACGAATCCTGTGAAAGAGCATTCATTTCATCCTGAAACTGCTGTCTGTTCTTTCCTCCAAAAAGCCAGTAGATTAAGTAATTCAGGCACTGCAGCTTGATACTTTCTATTGTCTTTTTCTCATCAACCGTTCCCACGGAACGTGCGGATTTAATGGCATACGAGCGGTCCTTTAAGCTCAGGCCATTCTCTTCTCCTTCTGCAGTTGACTGAAACAAATCTGCAAAGGTCTTGTCTTTTCCATCCTTGGCTTTGCTCACGTCTGCAGCTTCTGCGCTGTAGCCAATCATATGTGAGCTGATAGAAGTATAACTTCTAGCGGATTCCATTCCTATTGTACTGGAACCAATTTTCAATAAAAAACTCCCTTCGTATTTATAGAATTCAAGCTTGCTCTCTGTAAGCCTGTACTTCTATATCGTCCAAAGGGAGTCATTTATTTATGTTATTCCAGTAGCTTTTTTCACAGTTTTGTCACAGTTTTTTCACAATTTCAGAAATATACTATGAATTCTGCAATTATCAATCAGGATACACGATTATAATTGATCAGACATCCCTTTAGGATAATCTGTCTCTCTTCATCAGTCAATTCGCCTAAGGTTAAGTCGAACTCCTTCATCTGGCCATTCTTTAAAGCATAAGCCTTGATGACAGCTGCTTTCTCTTCTACAGCCTTTCTGATTCCCGGTACAAAAATGTAATCCAGATTTTCAAATGGAAGCTCTCCTTTTTCAATTAAGAATGGAAGCATGCCCCAGTTGATTAAGTTGGAGCGGTATCTCTTAGTTGCGTATTCAGTAGCAATATTTGCCCATCCACCGAGTACCTTCTGACAGCTTGCTGCCTGCTCTCTTGCAGAACCATCACCTGGCTTCACAGCAAAAATTGTAGAACCAATACCTGTATTTTCCTCTGTAACAAAATCAAATTTCTCAGTAATCTGTTTCATCACATCACCAATTTCAGGAAGTGCCTGACATGGATGTTCTCCGGCCTCTCTTGCTTTTTCAGCCTTCTGCACTTCTTTGGCACGGCCAACATAAGCAGGATCCTTGCGGGAAAGAGTAAACTCTGCAAGTCCCAATGGATTGGAACGATAGGAGCTTGTTTCACCAGATGGAATTAACTCGTCTGTTGTAGTAACAGGATCATGGATCTCAGAAACCACTTTAAGTACCATGTTATCCGTAAGTGCTACCATTGCCGGCCAGTCCTTGATGTTTGGTCCGAACTGAATCTCAACACTTGGATCAGCTACGCCCTTTGAATCAAAGACGCGGTTTTTGTAGATATTTGCATCAAAATGATATTTATATTTTCCAAGTTCGCCGTTAAAGTCTGTTGCCGGCGTGAGAACACCTTTATTTGCTGCGGTTGCTGCAACAGAACGGGCATCCATCAGCGCTACTGAAGAAATCTGACCGTTCTGCAGCTTGGAGCCTTCTCTGTTAGGGAAGTTTC
>CAZUCI010000006.1:0-62947 GCA_964619485.1 uncultured Lachnospiraceae bacterium | reverse complement strand
ATGAACCTTCAATTTTTCGCTCATAAAAAAGGAGTTGGTTCTACCAAGAACGGTAGAGACTCTGAATCTAAGAGATTAGGTGCGAAGAGAGCTGACGGACAGTTTGTAAAAGCTGGAAATATCTTATTCAGACAGCGTGGAACAAAAATTCATCCAGGCGTTAACGTTGGAAAAGGCGGAGATGATACATTATTCGCATTGACAGACGGCGTATTAAGATTTGAAAGAAAAGGAAGAGACAAAAAACAGGCTTCCGTTTATCCAGTAGAAGATTAATTGAGATTCCGAAAGAGCTTCAAACTTTGTTTGAGGCTCTTTTTCTTTTGTTTTAAATAAAGTTATGTTATAATGATGCAGGAAAATACACAGACTACTCCTACGAGGTGAGCAAATGTTTGCAGATAGAGCAAAAATATATGTAAGAAGTGGAAAAGGTGGCGATGGCCATATTTCCTTTAGAAGAGAAAAATTTGTACCAAATGGTGGACCTGACGGCGGTGACGGTGGAAATGGCGGAGATGTTATTTTCGTCGTTGACGAAGGATTAAATACACTGACTGACTTTCGTCATATCAGAAAATACTGTGCCCAGGATGGGGAACAGGGTGGCAAAAAGAACTGTCGTGGCAGAAACGGTGAAGACATCATCATTAAGGTTCCCGAGGGTACCATCTTAAAAGAAGAGCAGACCGGAAAAATTGTTGCGGATATGTCCGGAGAAAACAGACGGATTGTTCTGTTATCAGGTGGACATGGCGGAAACGGAAACCAGCATTATGCAACCAGCACCATGCAGGCTCCTAAGTATGCACAGCCAGGACAGCCGGCCAAAGAGTTAAATCTTTTAATGGAATTAAAGGTGATTGCGGATGTTGGGTTAGTTGGTTTTCCAAATGTGGGTAAATCTACCCTGCTCAGTCGTGTCACAAATGCAAAACCTAAAATTGCCAATTATCATTTTACAACATTAAATCCACATCTTGGTGTTGTTGATTTAGATGGTGGTGGCTTTGTAATTGCTGATATTCCAGGTTTAATTGAGGGTGCTTCCGAAGGCGTTGGCCTGGGTCATGAGTTTTTACGTCATATTGAAAGAACCCGTGTAATTATCCATATGGTTGATGCCGCCGGAACCGAGGGCAGAGATCCAATCGCTGATATATATGCCATTAATCACGAATTAGAGGCTTATAATAAAGAAATTTCAGAACGTCCACAGATTATTGCCGCCAACAAGATTGATGCAATCTATGAAGGTGCAGAGGAAAATCCGGTTGATAAAATCAGGGCAGAATTTGAACCGAAGGGTATTCCTGTTTTTGCCATTTCTGCTGTCAGCGGAAAAGGCTTAAAGGAATTATTGTACACAGTAAAAGAGAAGCTTGATCAAATTCATGAGCCTCCTGTTGTTTTTGAGACTGAATTAAATGCGGACGAGCTGCAGATGTATTCTGATGAACCATTTTCTGTATATTATGATGACGAAAATAAAGAATACGTTATCGAAGGACCAAAGATTGAAAAAATGCTGGGATATACCAATCTGGACAGTGAAAAGGGATTTGTATTTTTCCAGAAGTTTTTAAAAGAGATGGGTATTTTAAAACAGCTGGAAGAGCTTGGTATCTCAGAGGGGGATACAGTAAGAATGTATGGCTTCTCCTTTGACTATTATAAATAAAAACCAATGTAAACAGAAGCTAATATAAATAGAAACTATTGTAACAGAGGCATTTATAGTTAAAGTGTAGTTTGAGAAGCGTTAGGTAGAGAGGAAAATAGTATGACAAGTAAACAAAGAGCTTATTTAAAAGGTCTTGCAATGAATATTGAACCAGTGTTTCAAATTGGAAAAGCAAGTCTGACACCAGAGGTTACAGAAGCAGTTTCTGAAGCCTTTAACACAAGAGAGCTTATCAAGGTCGCTGTGTTAAAGAATTGTCTTGATGATCCAAAGGCAATCGGACAGGCACTGGCGGAAAGAACCAGATCCCAGTTAGTTCAGGTTATTGGTAAAAAAATTGTTCTTTATAAAGAAAGTAAAGATCATAAAAAGATTGAATTACCCAAATAATCGCTAAAAGGAAAGATGAAACTAAAATGAAAATAGGAATTATGGGTGGTACCTTTGACCCTGTTCATAATGGACATCTCAAAATTGCAGAATGTGCATATAAGGAACTTGCTTTGGATTTTGTCATTTTTATGCCCAACCATATTCCCTGGATGAAAAAAGATGAGCGAAGGATATCTGACGATTTTCATCGCCTGAACATGGTTAAGCTGGCTATTGAAGATTATCCTTATTTTCGCTGCTCATCCTTGGAGGTTGACCGCAAAGGAAATTCCTATACCTACGAGACGCTGGCAGAACTAAAAAAACAATATAAAGAAGATGATTTATACTTCATTATGGGAGCTGATTCCCTGCTGCAATTTGACAAATGGTATCATCCGGAGCTTATTTTGCAAAATGCTGTGATTGTTACTGCTGTACGGGATGATTGTTCTATGCAGCAACTTAAGCAGCAAATGGATTTTCTTTTAAAAAGCTATTCCGGCTCCATCATTCTGCTGCAAATGGAGAGAATTGATATCTCTTCCACAAATATAAGAACTGCCCAATCCATGGATGAATTAAGCAGATTTCTTCCGAAAAAAGTATGCGAATATATTACCCAAAATCATTTATATCATTTTTGAGAGGCAGATATGGTTCCATTTTATACTGATAAAGATAAATACAAAAACATTGAAAAAGATTTAAAAGAAAAATTGGACAAAAAGAGATATGCTCACACCCAAAACGTTGCAAATGCCGCTCTTTATATGGCCATGGCTCATCACGAGGATATCGAGGAGGCATATGTTGCCGGGCTTTTGCATGACAACGCCAAGTGTATTCCCAACGACGAAAAACGAAAGCTGTGCAAAAAATATGATATTCAGCTGAATGCTGCTGAAGAAAAAAATCCGGATCTTTTGCATGCAAAGCTTGGTGCCGTTCTAGCAGAAGAGAAATATGGCTTTATGAGTCAGAACATTTATAACGCAATCTGTTATCATACCACCGGAAGACCGGCAATGACTGATTTGGAAAAAATTGTGTACATCGCGGACTATATTGAACCCGGAAGAAAACCATTAGACCATATCGATGAAATCAGACATTTTGCCTTTACCGACTTAAATATGGCAATGGTGCTGATTTTGGAAAATACTCTGGATTATTTAGAGCAAAAGCAGTCCGAAATCGATACATTAACCAATGAGACCTATCAATACTATAATAATCTTACTTTAAAAAAACGAGGTAGAAAATGAAAACATCAAACGAAATGGCAAAAATTGCAATCGAAGCATTAGAGGATAAAAAAGGTGAAGATATCAGTGTAATTGATATTCACGATATTTCTGTTCTTGCAGACTATTTTATCATTGCTTCCGGTTCAAATCGTAACCAGGTTCAGGCCTTGGCAGATAATGTTGAAGAACAGCTTGGACGAGAAGGAATAATCAAAAAGCAATGCGAAGGCTACGAAAGTGGTAATTGGATTTTACTGGATTATAAAGATATTGTTATTCATATCTTTGATAAGGAAAACAGATTATTCTATGACTTAGAAAGAATCTGGAGAGATGGAAAACGAATTGAAAAGGATTCTTTATAGGGTTATCCTGACAGCTTTTCTTTTATTTTTTCTGATAGCTTTTTATACCAATACAAAAAGGACTGTTTCTGCAGTCCTTTTTTTAAAGCATATTATCGGCAAAGTCTGAAAACTCCATATACCTTACCAAGAATCTTACAGTCAGGAACAATAATTGGCTCCATAGAGTCATTTTCAGGCTGAAGACGAATATGGTCACCCTCATGGTAAAAGGTCTTTACTGTGGCTGAATCATCCACAAGCGCAACAACAATATCCCCATTTCTTGCAGTATTACATTGCTGTACAAAAATCTGATCTCCATTAAAAATTCCCACATTAATCATACTTTCTCCCTGAACACGTAAGACAAAGGATTCCCCCTGTGGAACCATGTCAGCTGGGATTGGAAAGTAACCCTCAATGTTTTGCTGAGCTAAAATAGGCTGACCAGCGGCAACTGTACCGATAATAGGAATACTTGCCATTTCTCGTCTAACCATCTGGAAGCTGTCATCAACAATTTCAATTGCTCTCGGTTTCGTTGGATCACGGCGAATGAATCCATTTTTCTCTAAAGTCTCCAAATGAGAGTGAACAGAAGAGGTTGATTTCAAATGGACTGCTTCACAAATTTCTCTAACTGCAGGTGGATAACCTCTTTTCAAAATTTCCTCTTTAATAAATTCAAGAATTTCCTGCTGCTTTGCAGTAATTTTACCCTGTGACATAAATACCCTCCCTAATCTATTTACAATATATTGTATGAAAATCTGCTGTTATAATCTAGTACAAGTATAGCATGACAAAAAGTAAAAAGCAAACATATATTCCGAAAATTTGTTCGATTTTAATGTTGACTTTTCGAACAGACATTCGTATAATACAAATATAGAACAGTTGTTCGTAACATTTGTTCGACTTACATGATATGCTATAAATGGAGGAATGAGAAATGAAGACAGCTAATTGTATTAATAATAGAAGTAATAATAGAAATAATAATAGTAGTAATCACAATAGAAAACACCAGGTATTAAAGAGAAGAAGAGCCGTTCTCTCTATTATGTCTTTTACATTTGCAATTGTTTTAACACTGTCTGTATTTTCAATCAAAGCAAATGCTGAGGGAAACAATGGTGCCTCTGATTATAAGTACTATACAAGTCATATGGTCATGCCTGGGGAATCTCTCTGGTCAATCGCGGAATCAAATATGGACTATAATCATTATGATTCAGTAGAAGACTATATGAATGACATTATGGAGATGAACCATATCCAGACAGATCATATTCAAATTGGTGATTATCTTATCATTTCATATTTCAGTGAATATGAGAAATAAATTTTCTAATCTAGAAATAGAACTTTTAATCTATAAATAGAACTTTTAATCTGTAAACAGAGCTTCTAATCTGCATCACTTCGAAGTTTAACCGCATTGGCGGCAGAATGCTTTCGATATTCCTCCTGTGCAGCATAATGTTTTCTTGTTGTATTGACATCTTTATGACCTAAAACGTCTGCGACCAGATAGATATCACCAGTTTCGCGGTAGAGTGCTGTTCCGTATGTACTTCTTAATTTATGGGGAGTGATTTTCTTTAGGCTTGTTACCTTGCCTGCATATTTTTTTACCAGCTTCTCAACACTTCTTACGCCGATTCGTTTATTTTGCATGGATAAAAAGAGTGCATCCTCATGTCCCTCACATGGGATCTCATGATTTCTCTGTTCAAGGTAATCTTTTAGTGCTTTTTCTACCTCATTTCCAAAGTAAACAACCGCTTCATACCCACCCTTTCTCTGAATCTTAATTCCATTGTTTCTAAAATCAACATCACCAATATCCAATCCCACACATTCTGATACTCGAATGCCTGTTCCAAGTAAAAGTGTCAGCAGAGCTAAATCCCTTACTTTTGTTTTTGCATGATATCTTTGTTCTGCCTTTGTCAGATTATCACCATTCTCAACTGAATCAAGCAGAATAGCAACCTCGTCTGGGTCCAGCCGAATTATTTCTTTTTCATGTAGTTTAGGCATCTTTACAAGTGAAGCAGGATTTTTTTCAATCAGCTCACTTGTAAAGAAATATTGATAAAAGCTGCGAAGTGAAGCAAGTTTTCTTGATTTTCCACGTTCATCATTCGTATATTCTTTACCATCCTTCTCATAATAAGAGAGATACTCCATATATTCCTCGATATCTTCCTTTGTAATTTGATCTAAAATCTGAAGTGGAAAATCTGTGATTGGAATTTCTTTTAAAGAGCTGTTATTTTCATGCATAAACTCAAAAAAAATCCTCAAATCCAGTGCGTAGCCAAGCTTGGTTCTGGCTGAAATAGCATCGGATTCTCCTCTGAAATACATTTTGCAAAAGGAGGGAAGCGTAGTCAATATTTCTCTCAGTTTTACAGTTTGCTCAATCTGAACCTTTTCATGGTAGTTTTTTTGTTTTTCCATTTTAAACATCCTTTCCCAAAAGAGCAGGCCAGCCTGTCATATGATTGTTAACTATTGCTGTAAACATTCTTTCCTTAACTCCTGGATTTTCCAGGTTCAGCTGTCTTAAAAGATTCTTAACATACTCACGTTTAGTATTTCCATCTGCTGGACAGGGACTTTTTACAACAGGAATATTGTATTTGTTGACAAATCCAATTACATCAGCTTCGTTCATATACAAAAGAGGGCGGATTACTGTTAAATTCATACGATCCAGATAAGTTCTGGGAGAAAAAGTGTGAAATCTTCCTTCAAAAATAAGAGACATTAACATGGTTTCAACAACATCATCCTTATGGTGTGCATATGCGACCTTATTACATCCTAATTCTTTTATTTTCTCATTCAGAGCTCCCTTCCTCATTTTTGCACAAAGAGAACAGGGATTACTTTCCTTTCGATCCTTAAAAACTATGTTCGCAATCTCAGTATGTAATATAGTGTAAGAAACATCCAGATCCTCACAAAATTTTTCAATTCCCTTTAAATTAAGATTTTCAAATCCAAGATCTATGGTAATGGCATGTAACGAAAACTTTTTGGGATAGAAACGTTCAAGTCCTTTCAGCGCATATAACAGTGTAAGACTATCCTTTCCTCCGGAAATTCCAACCGCTATTTTATCACCGTCTTCAATCATTCCATAATCATCAATTGCCCGTCTTGTAAAGCTGTATAATCGCTGTGCATCCATAATACTTTTCCTCTTATTCTAAAAATTTAAAACTATATTCCTATTTCATTATAATGACTTATTTTCAATAAGAAATCAATATTGTTTAAAAATCAAAGCCAATTAATTATATTTATGGTACAATAAAAAAGTAAGCGTGGAGGTAGAAGAGTTGAAATTTAAATGGGACAAAAAATATTTATATTGGGGCTTTACCGGATTTTGTGCATTAGGCGCAGCAATATTATTTTATTATTTACTTTTTCATACAACCAAACTAATCTCAGGTTTTCAGGATTTTATTAATGTATGTATGCCTATCATTTTTGGATTAATTATGGCATACTTACTCACACCCGTGTGTGCTTTCTTTGAAAGAATTATTTTCACTCCCTTATATCGTCTGGGAAAAATTGATACAAAGTCTTCCAAAATCAAAAAAAGAATAAGGTTCTTTTCCATTACAATTACCATGATTTTATTTGCATATGTTATTTATGCATTTTTTTCTGTTGTAATACCAGGAATTATAAAAAGTATTCAAAGTATTATCCTGCAGTTCCCAATTTACGTTAACAATCTGGAAGGGTGGATACAGAAAACGCTTTCTTCAAATCCATCCATTGAAAAAGTCTCGACCAACCTGCTTAACACCTATTCAGATGACATCAACGGCTGGTTAAATGACAGTCTCATGCCAAGAATTAATATTATATTAAAAGAGGTTTCTCTGAGCGTTCTTGGTGTTGCAAAGACATTATGGAACTTTATCATAGGCTTTATCATTTCGATTTATGTACTTGGCAGCCGTGAAACCTTTGCAGGACAAAGTAAAAAAATTCTATATGCTTTCTTTCAGGAAGAAAATGCAAATAACATTGTTAACGATTTCCGATATGCAAACAGAACCTTTGGTGCGTACATCAGTGGTAAGATTATTGACTCCATTATCATTGGCATATTGTGCTTTATCTTTATGAATATATTACATTTACCATATGTGATTTTGGTTAGCGTTATAATAGGACTTACAAACATCATTCCTTTTTTTGGACCCTTTTTAGGTGGTATTCCCAGTGCACTTCTTATTCTTATGGTTGATCCGATGAAAGGACTCATATTTATTATTTTAATTGTGTTATTGCAGCAGTTTGACGGAAATATTCTGGGTCCGAAGATTTTAGGTGATTCCACTGGATTATCCAGTTTTTGGGTTATTTTTTCTATTACAATATTTGGTGCTTATTTTGGAATTTTAGGAATGGCAATAGGAGTTCCAATTTTTGCACTGATTTATGCGGCATTTAAGAGATGGATCAATAATATGCTTACCAAAAAGGGCTTGACCATCAACACAAGAGCATATATGCAGCTGGACAGAATTGAAAACTCAGAAATGATACAACTAACGGAGGAACAAAAAAAGCAGGCAAGAAAGAGTCAGCACAAGAGCAGCGGTAGAAAAACCTTGATGGAACTGTTCGCAAAACATAAGACTGATAAAGAAAACAATACTGAGGATAAATAAAATGAAATTTGTAATTCAAAGAGTAAATTATGCAGCTGTAAGGGTTAATGAACAGATCATTGGTGAAATCAACAAGGGATTTCTCGTTTTTATAGGTGTTGAGGATGCCGATACAGAACAGACAGCCGATAAAATGGTCAAGAAAATGCTTGGACTTAGAATCTTTTCAGACCAACAGGACAAAATCAATTTAAGCCTTTCTGATGCGTCTGGTGAGGTACTGTTGGTTTCCCAGTTTACATTGTATGCGGATTGTAAGCACGGAAACAGACCATCCTTTGTAAAAGCCGGTAATCCAACACATGCAAATAAGCTGTATGAATATATAATTTCAATAACAAAACATTCCGGGCTTCCTGTTCAAACAGGTTCCTTTGGCGCTGATATGAAAATCACGTTGGAGAATGATGGTCCATTTACCATTATTCTTGATTCCAGTGAATTGGGGTTTTAATTAAATTGCCTTGTATAACTATTCGTTAAAGTGTTGTTTTGCGAATAGTTTGTTTTGTAACCACAACACATCTCATTACAATGTTTTTCACAAAAAGCAAATCCTGGACTTCCTTTTAAGCCTTCATCTTTTCCTGGTCTCTAAAAAAGTTTTCCAATGTGGAGTAAAGCAAATTAATATCCAGAGGTTTGGATAAATGTGCGTTCATTCCAGCATTCAGACATTTTTCAACATCAGAGTCATAAGCATTGGCTGTCAAAGCAATTATAGGCACTGTAGGGGCGTCCGTACGGTTCATGGAACGAATGGTCTCAGTTGCAGTCAGACCATCCATAACAGGCATACGTATGTCCATAAGGATAGCATCATAAAGGCCGGCGTTTGATTTTGAAAAAGCTTCCACACCTCTTTTTCCGTTATCGACCATTACAACCTCTGCGCCTTTCTTTTCCAACAATTTTTGAATAATCTCCTGATTCAGCGGGTGATCCTCGCAAACAAGAATAATTTTATTTTTCCAGTCTATTTTTCCAGCTATATCATTCTGAACTTCATCTGATTCCGATTTTTCTTCATCAACCTTAAAATCAGTGCACAATTTAGATTTTTCGGGAGACACAATTTCATACTCCCCTTCAATTTCAAAGGTTGTTCCTTTTCCCAATTCACTTGTTGCTGATATTTTCATATCCATCAGATCACAGATACGTTTAACGATAGTCAGCCCAAGACCTGCGCCTTCCCCAATCGGCTTGACAATCTGATTTTCCTGGGTAAAGGAATCAAACATGTGTGTCATAAATTCTTGACTCATACCAATTCCATTATCTGAAATATGTACAATCATATGAACCTTCTGCTCTGCTGTAATTTCACTTTTTGTCTCAAAAGAAATTTTTCCGCCCTCAGGAGTAAATTTAACTGCATTAGAAAGAATATTAAAGTAAACCTGATTGATACGAAGCTTGTCCTGAAGAATAACAAAATCAGAGGGTCCGTCATAGCTATATTCGAAATGAATATTTTTCTGTTCACACAATGGAGAAATGACTGCATGAATATACTGAGTAAACTCACTTCCTGAATATGGTGCGTAATGTAATTCGATTTTTCCACTCTCAATATGCTCCATATCAAGAACATCATTGATCAGGCCAAGAAGAAATTCACTGGCAGTATTAATTTTATTAAGGCAATCATCTGTATCCTTCGGATTCTTATTGTCACCTGCGAGCTGACTCATTCCCATAATAACATTCAAAGGGGTTCTCATGTCATGGCTCATTCTGGCAAGAAAATCACTTTTAGCTTTGTTGGCATTCTCCTGCTCCCTGACGCTCTGTTCAATCTGATGTATATACTTTGTTCTTGAGTAATTGTAAAACCAGGCTGTCAAAATAACCAGGAACAAAATTATACTAAACGAAATAAATTGATTTTTGTAGATATAAAGTTTATCAGAAAAGGTTAAATCACCCATAGAGTAATGACAGTTTCGTCGAATTATACTGTTACTCTCATCTGTTGTAATTGCAGCAATTCCTTTATTTAGAACTGATTGCAAAACCAAATTATCACCATTCCCACAGAGCTCATAGGAAATGGGAAAGCTCCTGTACTTTAATGTAGTTAAGTTGTCATATCTTGGATTCTCCAAAATCCAGTTAATGACATGCGAGGAATTGGCAAATGCAGTGATTTTCCCCTTTTGCAATGCAGCAAGTGCCTGTTCATTTGTATCAAAATATTTGATTTCGAACATATTTAAATTGCTAATCACCTTGGCAATTCCCTGCGTGGAATTTAAAACACCAATGCACTCTCCCTTTTCCGGTTCTGCTTCCCCCTTTTTTATAGCCATCAAAACCTCCGTAGGTAAAATATTATTACTTAAAAAATAATGGTCCGAAATATCACTTTTTTGGACAGGCATAATTAAATCAACCTGTTTAAGCATATCAAGCTGATTATCTGTTGTTATGGGAACATATTGAAATGCAATACCAGTTTTTTCTGACAGCTTCTCAGTCATATCAATGGCCATACCCTTAAACTGCTTTTCCTTCTCGTCATAGTAGCTTACCGGTTTTCGATCAGAATAGACACCGATTGTCAGCTTATCAGTATTATGTATAAAGTCCAACTCTTCTTTTGTAAAAGGATCTATTACTCTCTCTGAAAAGTAAGCTTCATAAAGAGAGGTTTGAAAAGATGGATTCTGCAATTTTAATTGGGTTAACGCACTGTTAATCTTATTCATATACAGACTGTTTTTCAGCCCCATAATATAATTGTCCGTGATAGAAAATTTATCTAAAATTTTCATTTCGTGCCCAAGGTCCATCACGTTGCTGACCAGTGCATCTACTTTTCCATCTCTTAATGCCTGATAGCATTGATTATAGTCCGAATAATAAATAAGATTATCAGAAACATGAATGGAATCCAAATATTCAACAACACCGGATTTACTTGTCATATTTTCAGCTATGGCAATCTTTAAACCGGCAAAGGATTTATAATCCTTATAATATAAGTCATCATGCCTCTTCAGTGTCATGATTGCACGATAGGTCGTCATGATTGGTTCTACAGAATAATCAAGATTTTCTGACAGTTCAGCAGGTTTAGTTGCCGGAAGACAGATATCAACCTTACCATTTAAGATCATTTCCTTGATTTCATCCCAATTATCGACAGGAACATACTGCCAGTTAATATTTGCATATTTTGATAATTCATTTAGATAATCAACACCATATCCACATTCATTCCCACCTTCATCATAATCAAAAAAATCGTTTAACGGGTAATAAGCGACACGGATTGTTGTTTTTTCATCGGTTGCTGTGCCATTACTATCTATATCAGCACCTGACACACTGACTGGAAACAAAAATATGAAACTAAGAAACAAAATCAGATAAATATTAATTTTCTTTTTCACATCAAACCTCTATCCCGATAATAAACAATATCCTGTACGCACCACGCTACTACATCAAGCAGCAGATTGAAATAAAAAAAATTATACAAATAAAAGAGCCCTCTACACAATCATTTGGTAGAAGGCTCTTTAAAAACTCTATTTCCGGGCTTCTTCAAAATCCATAATAAATTGCTTAATTAAATTAACTGAACCTTCTATTCCTAAAATAG
Source organism: uncultured Lachnospiraceae bacterium (assembly GCA_964619485.1). Taxonomy (GTDB): domain Bacteria; phylum Bacillota; class Clostridia; order Lachnospirales; family Lachnospiraceae; genus UBA2882. Next base: position 50,969 of record CAZUCI010000006.1, on the reverse strand, counting down.
AACTGTTAATAGACAGGTCATAGGAATCTGAACGCCCCCATTTTTTAGATGAATAATAGTTATAGTAGCTCTGACGCTGTTTATCTTTTTTTATAATCATGTCCTTGGCTTTGGCTTCGTTCAATTCATATTTTTTCATAATTCGCTCAAGCTTACATTTTTCATCTCCATGGATAAAAATGTTTATGCAGTTACTATATTCAGATAATGCATAGTCTGCACATCTTCCAACAATTACACATGGACCTTCATCAGCAATTTTGCGAATCGCATCAAATTGTGCCAGAAAAACCTTTTGACTGACTGGCATGTCAACCATGGCTGCAGAATTATAGCCAAAGGAATACGTATCCATCACTAAATTATACAAAAAACTATTTGTTGGTCTCTCATCATGACACTGAATCATCTCCTCGCAAAAGCCACTCTCCTTTGCAGCTCTGGCAAGAAGTTCTCTGTCATAATATGGAATGTCAAGCTCTTTTGCAAGCTTCTCTCCTATTTCGCGTCCACCTGAACCAAACTGTCTTCCGATTGTAATTATTGTATTCATAATTATACCTCGTTTCATTTTTGACTTCATCTTTATAGTTAAATTATATTAAAAGCGGCTCAAAAAAGCAATATTATTAGACAATTTTGACAAAAAAATATCCCATACTCCTGGAGAATATCACATCAAAAAAATATAAAGCTGCATTGATTCCTTTTAGTCAGAATCAACACAGCTTTATTCTTTCAAAATAAGTATGAATTACAGACTTCTGTAATTATGCTTCTTTTTTAATTAATACTTTTCCACCATCAATGATTAAAATGACTGCCAAAATTACGAGTGGGATGATGATGACGTTCTGAAGAACACAGGTAAATAATGCGGTTCCTTCAACGGCTTTGTTAATGATACTCATCAGGTTTGCCTTAAAGGTAAAGAACATGGATGTTAAGGTTGCCAATGACATAAAGATAATTGGGAAGTATAACATCTTGTTGTTCTTTTTGATTTTCTTTAAGTATGTAGCTAAAGCCAGGAATGCCGGAACAGCAACTAACTGGTTGGCAGCACCAAATAATGGCCATACCTTTTCATATCCAGCCAGACAAAGGATAAATCCACAGGCTGCTGTAATAACAGTTGCAACATACATATTGGAAAGAACGTTCTTCTCTCCTTTTTTGTTGGTAGCAAATAATTCCTGGAACATGAAACGTCCAAGACGGGTACCTGTATCAAGGGATGTTAAACAGAAGCAGGATACAGCTAACATAATGATTGTCTTTGTAGCATTTACTGCTGCTGTTGGAAGACCAATGACAGCAAAGAAGTTTGCAATTGCAGTACCAAAGATAACAGTAGGAGAAATTGCTTCCAATCCTAAGCTTGCCATAACATTAGCCTGAGTTCCATCTGCAGACAATGTTCCGATTGCAATTAAGGAAATAACTGCAAGAACACATTCGATTAACATGGAACCATAACCAACCATTAATGCATCCTTTTCATTATCAAGCTGTTTGGATGTTGTACCGGAAGCAATCAGTGAATGGAATCCGGAGATAGCACCGCAGGCGATGGTAATGAACAATGTTGGGAATAAGTATGATCCGTTTACTGCAAATCCTGTAAATGCAGGTGTAATGAATTTTGTGGATGCAGGATCAACAATGGATGCTCCTACAATACCTACAACAGCAGCTGCCATCATAAAATAGAGTAAGAAGGAGCTTAAGTAATCTCTAGGCTGTAACAGAATCCATACAGGTGTTACAGATGCAACCATGATATAAATAAATACAAATGCAATCCATACATTTTTGGATAAATCCAATGGGAATACCAATCCTAAAGCAACACAGGCTGCTAAAAGAATAACACCGATTACAGAAGAAATAACCAATGGAGCATTTTTTCTGTAAACGACAAATCCAAAGCAGATAGCCAAAGGAATAAACAATAAAGAAGCTGTTGCAACAGATCCGTTTGTTGCGCTTCCGCCGTAGCTTGCTCCAATAAAGGATTTAGCAACGATATCTGCAAAAGCAGCGATTACCAAAAGTAATACTAACCATGCAAATACGGTAAAAAGTACTCTTGCCTTACGTCCAATATTCTCCTCGATAACCTCACCTAAGGATTTACCTTCATGACGAATAGATACAAATAATGCACCAAAGTCCTGAACGGCTCCGAAGAAAATACCACCAATTACAATCCATAAAAAGCATGGAACCCATCCAAAAAATGCTGCCTGGATTGGTCCGTTAATTGGGCCTGCACCGGCGATGGATGAGAAATGATGTCCCATTAAGACTGGTGTCTTAGCTGGACAATAATCTACACCGTCCTCTAACGCATGAGCAGGTGTGGTTTTGTTAGGGTCAATTCCCCATGATTTTGCTAAAAATCTACCATATGTCAGATATGCAACGACAAAGATAACAATAGCAAGTAAAATTAATAAAACTGCGCTCACAATTTATCCCTCCTATTTTTAATAATAAAGTTTGTGAGAAAAAAATCTATATAAAGCAGCCACTCAATCTGCTTTATAAACTTTTGTACATCAGAAATCTTTTGCAGCTTTCATAAAAGGAATTTATCCTTTATAGCTCTTCAGTTCTTCCTGTTTGTATGGTCTTACACTTTCATCCTCTTCGCAAAGCTGCGTAAAGGTCTTTTTCCCTTTATGGACATCATCAAAAACCTTTTTTAAAAGCTTATAGAGCTTTCGTCCCTGATAATTTGTTGCAACCTTTTCTTCATCCATAAATACTGCGGCAATTCTTCCCTGACTAAATCCACGGAAATTAAACAGATATCCCTTTTCAAATTTAAAGGATTTGATTTTACGGATTAATTTCTTATCAGAACAGCTGTCAGCAAGAATAATAACCGTTAAATAGCTGTACATATGATTCTTATCAGGATATTTCTGTCCGTTACGTACTAATACAGGCTCAAAATAATCGCGGATCACTCTTTCTGCCTCTGCTAAATCCGAAGCAGTCAACTCATCTACCGTCATAAATAAAACGTGCTCGTGACTATTGGAAGTCCACATATTTGCTTCACGAATTAAAACATATTTTTCTACTGATGAAAAAAAGTATCCGTATGCCGGATACTCTTTATTATCTATCATGTATGGCTTATAGATGTCAAAGGTTCCTGCATATCGAAGAAGGAGCCTGTCAAGATAAGCTACATTTTTCATTAAATACTCCTTCGTATTTATTAAAACTTTATGAATTTCTTATAAACAACATCATCAGTTTAGCACAATATAGTGTCAAATTCAACCTAATTTACAGGAAAAGAATCGGTTTATGTAAGTATTTGGAGCAAATGAGTAAAATAATCTGGCAATGGCGCAGAAAATTCCATATATTCGTTTTTTATTGGATGAAGGAATCCAATTGTCATTGCATGCAGACACTGTCCCCGTAAATGAAACCTGCTCTGCCTGCTTCCATATACTTCATCACCTAACAGAGGATGACCAATGCTTGTCATGTGAACACGAATCTGATGTGTACGCCCCGTTTCAAGCTGACATTCCACATAGGAAAAGCCCTGAAATTGCTCAAGCACGGTAAAATGTGTGACTGCAGATTTTCCATTAACCCTGTTTATGGCCATTTTTTTACGATCTTTTGGATCACGACCAATTGGAGCATCGATGGTTCCGTTTTCTTCCAAAAAGTTTCCCCATACAATTGCACGGTATTTTCGCGTAATACTATGCTGCTTTAATTGTTCTGCAATGGAATTGTGTGCAGTTTCACTTTTGCACACAATCAGGGACCCTGTTGTATCCTTATCTATCCTATGCACAATGCCGGGCCGATATACCCCGTTTATACCGGATAAATCCTCGCAATGAAATAAAAGGGCATTTACCAGGGTATGAGAATAATGTCCCGCACTTGGATGAACCACCATTCCCTTGGGCTTATTTACAATCAATAAATCCTCGTCCTCATAAAGAATATCCAGTGGAATATTTTCCGGCTCTATATCAGGCTCAACACAGGCAGGAATCTGATAAGTAACCTCATCTGCCTCCTTCACCCTGTAGTTTGCTTTCACAACCGTACCGTTTACAGTAATCAGGCCGTCCTTCATAAGCTTCTGTATATAAGAACGTGACAGTCCTTCACTCCAGACTGTCACAAGCTTATCAATTCTCTCGTCCTCTTCATCAGGTGAAACCTGCATATAAACCCTCTTTGTTTCACTCATATTTTACCTAAGAATCCTTTCGAATATTGAATTTTAGAAATTTCAGTTCTTCTTCCTTTACTACAAATAAAATTACAATTGCCAGCAAAACAGTACCGATGGTAACATAGATATCCGCCACATTAAAAATAGGAAAATTTATGATTTTAAAGTAGATGAAATCAACCACATACTCCAGGCGTACACGATCAATCATATTTCCAATTCCACCAGCAGCTATAAAGGAAAGAAAAATCTGCCAGATAATAAATTTTTTCTGCATTGGAAGCTTCACCAGCACATAACAAATAATAGTCAGCATTACAATGGCTATAAATACAAAGAGTAATTTTCTGTTTTGCAGCATGCCAAAAGCAGCGCCTCTGTTCTCAAGGTACTGCAGCTCTAATACCCCGGAAATAATAGAAAAAGGATTTTGGTCCTTCAAATGCATCACAGCCAGCTGCTTGGTCAGCTGATCAAAACCTATCAAAACAATAATTGTAAACAAATTTATTATCAATTGAATTATTTTTAAGCTCTTTTTTTGATTATTCACTCATTTTCTCCTCTGAAAAATATATTTCATTCACTGCATCAAGCATTTCCTGATCAGAAACAGTGCGGTCGATAACAGCCTTGCCGATTTTTTTAAGAAGAATAAATTTAATCCCTTCTGAATCCATTTTTTTATCTGAATGTGTCAGGTTGACAATCTCCTGCGGATTGACAGCATCAACTGTAATAGGAAGATTAAAGGGTACAAACATATCGCGAATTTCATAATATTCATCATCAGACAGCATTTCTTTTTTCCAGGAAATGAACGCAGCCGCAACACATCCCAGGGCAACGCACTCCCCATGCAGCAGCTCAAAATTTTTATACTTTTCAATGGCATGACCGATGGTATGCCCTAAATTAAGAAGTGCACGTTCTCCCTTTTCATAAGGGTCCTTCTCTACTATTATTCTTTTAATATTACAGGTTGATAAAACCATTTGCTCCACAATTTCCAAATCCTGTTCACCAATTTCATAAAAATGATTGATTAACCATTCATAAAAGGAAGCATCCTTCAGAAGTCCGGATTTTAAGACCTCAGCCATTCCGGCAAAATACTGTCTTCCAGGCAAATCCTTTAAAACAGATAGATTCATATATACAAGCTTCGGCATATGAAAGGCTCCAACCATATTTTTGTACTGTGCAAAATCCACACCGGTCTTTCCGCCAATACTGCTGTCCACCTGAGCAAGCAGTGTGGTGGGAATCTGAATAAAATCAATTCCCCGCAGATAGGTCGCAGCTGTAAAGCCAGTCAAATCTCCAACAACACCACCACCAAGAGCTGCCAGTAAATCAGCTCTTGTAAAATGCTCCTTTATTAGAAACTCATAAAGCTTTTGAACTGTTTCAAGATTTTTGTGCTCTTCCCCAGCCTCAAATACAAAAACTGAAATACTTTTGCAAAAGGGACTCAGCAGATTTTGCAAATCATCCGCATAGAGTTTTTTTACATTGGAATCAGTTACAATGCAGATTTTTCTGTCGGAAATATTGAATTTTTCCAATTCCTTTGGAAGCGTGGAAAAATCATGTTCAAAAACAAGATCATAGGTATTCTTTTTATCTTTATTAATTGTTAATCGATTACTCATATTTTTCCTCTGAAAAACATAAAAAGAGTATTGTAAAAATTTTTACAACACTCCTTTATGTCTTTATTCTCTTTCACTAAAATGATATTAGGAGTTCATGTCAGAAACGTTTAAAGAACCAGATAAAATTTCCTGGAAATCGCCTGAAATATCAACACTGGCAGGTGTGATAATAAAGATATAATGTGAAATTTTCTGGAGATTTCCATGAATAGCAAAACAGGAACCAGATGTAAAATCAATGATTCTCTGAGCTATATCCACATCAAGACCTTCTAAATTTAACACAACTGTGCGATTGGCTAAAAGTGTTTCTGTAATCTCTCTTGCATCCTCAACAGTTGTTGGTTTAATCACACATACTTCCATTCCATCACTACTCATTCTCTTCGTCTGCCTCATTGGAGTAACCTTTGGTGTAGATTTAACCTTGGGCTGCTCATCATCAAAATCAGAATCTACTTTTGAAACAGCTTTTTTCTTTGGTGCTGGATCATCATATTCATCATCATAATCGTCATAATCTTCTTCATCATCTTCGTCATTAAGCTGTATTGATTTTAAAAACTTGTCCATAACGCTCATTTTTTCAATTCTCCTTGCAAATTTACACTAAAAATAATGTCTTTCTCCAAAAATACCGGTTCCAACACGTACATAGGTTGCGCCTTCGCTTATGGCAACCTCATAATCACCTGTCATACCCATAGAAAGCATATCCATAGATACATTATCAATGTTTTTCCCACTTATGTCAACAGATAATTGTTTTAATTGAGCAAAATATTGTCTGTTTTGTTCAGCATCCTGAACATATGGTGCAATTGTCATTAATCCCTTAATATGTATGGCTGGAAGAGATGCTATCTGCTCAACCAGGCTGATGGCTTCCTCTCTTGTTGTACCAAATTTCGTTTCTTCCGCTGCAACATTTACTTCTACCAGGATGTTAACCTCTACCTCTTTTTTTAATGCTTCCTTACTTATTTCCTCTGCAAGGCGAAGAGAATCAACACTGTGAATAAGTGCAACCTTATCAACAATATATTTCACTTTATTTCTCTGCAGATGTCCAATCATATGCCATTTAATATCCTTTGGCATCACCTCATACTTATCAACCAGCTCCTGGACTTTGTTTTCTCCAAAATCCCGGCATCCAAGGTCATATATTTCTTTTACCATTTCCACAGGTTTTGTTTTACTTACTGCTATTAAAGTTACATCCGTTCTTTCTCTGCCTGCATTTTCACATGCTTTATCCACCTTTTGACAAACAGTATCATAATTTTCTTTTAACATGTCTGTGCCTCTTTTCTATACTATAAAATTATTCATAAATAAAATCATCTTCATTTACTGTTGTTGCATCCAAAACAATGTGATCGTACTCTGTTAAACCATATCGTGTATTGGACTTTACAATGGAATACTCATCATTTGCATATAATACGGTAATCTCCTTAAAATCAGCATAGCCCTTATTGATGTTATAAACACCAACCAGTGTGCCGACCTTGCTGACCGGAAATTTCTCTGTGGAGTCAGGCATACAGATATAATCGCCTGGACGAAGCACAGTTGTATCAACATAATAATCTGTATCCGATTCAGAATAAATGCCGGCATCAACAAATTCTGTTTTCATTTTACCATCATCATCATATTTTTCCCGCATAAAGCCGTTATTGCTGCTGTTTCCACCCTTCACAGCATATTCCTTGGGTATCAGGTAAAACTCCTTTTCCACAATGGCACTATTTGGAATTTTCAGACCGGAATCATCATCTAATATCACTTCAAGGTCTATAAACCTTTCTGATGCAAAGGTAATCATGGAATTGTTGAAATTAAGCTCCACAAAGGTATGCTCGTCATCTGCCGCCTGAAGTATCTGTATCTCTGCCCAGGATGTATATTGATTTTTGGAGAATTTCACGTTCACGTAGCCAGCATCCTCCAACTCAGCAACCTTTTCGTTGGGAACTGAGATAACAACAGACCAGTTCTCGGAATTAATCAGCTTGTACACCGCATCATTGGCACCAATCAGGCTGTTATTGGCAACCGTAGTCTTCTTATAATCCTTTTGCAGCATTTGCTTTAAAGTGATTTCGGATGGGGAAAGTGCTTCATAGCCATCAATTCCATAGACAATAACCCCGCTTTTGGGAGCACGAATCAAATCAACTGCACCATCTGACAGTCCCGATGACTGAAGATTATTCAGCATATTATAATTTGACAATTTTAAAACAGTACCTGCAATATCATAAGAAAAATCGTAGGTTATGTGGTAGGAGGTATCACTGTAGTTGCGGGAAAACTGCACCAGATCGGAACGAATGGTTCCCAGATCATTCCCCGATAAAAGAATTTCAGAGGAATTACTGTTGAGCAGCTCTGAAACACGCCCTGTCTGGTCAAGGGAATAAACCAGGTCACCACATGCAACATGCTCCCCCTCCCTTGCAAAGAAATTCAAATACCCCGACGAATTGGCGGAAATGATACTTTCATCGCGCAGTGCTACCCCGGTATAGGTGTTTGATGTACTTAGGGAACCAGAACGAACCTCGTACCCGGTAATATGCTTTTTTCCAAAAAACATAAATACACAAATAATAATATAGATGAACATAACAGCAAAAATAATGACACCTATATTAATATTCAAAGGTTTTCTATATTTATTTATATTAGTTGGTTTACGATTAGCCAATGAAAATACTCCCCTTAAGATTTATCTTTCTGTCCCAAAGCTTTAATAAAAAACCCCGGAGGCTCCGAGGTTTTGAGCTTTTATAATGAAATTGCCACATTCTCATAGATGTCATCAGGTAATTCATCCAGGTCAGCACTGATACTTAGAACAAAGTCGACCTGAAACGTTCTGCTTATCTCTTCCAGTTTTTGAATAGCCGCTGGCAGATTTTCCTTTTCGCAATGAGAAATAGTCAGAAAGCTGTCTAAAAACATCACTTCAATGTCATGATCCTGAGATAGAATCCCGCAGATAAAGCCAAGAAACTGATTATGATTATCAATGAGATATTCATTGGTATCAATAAGTCTGACCTGATTATTCAGCTCATAAATATGCTGTGCGCTTTTATCAAGATAAACCAGGCTTCCCTTAGCATGTGCCATATGCAGACGAACACGCTCAAGCAAATGTTTCGTCTTTCCTTTTCCTTTTCTTCCAACAATGCATTCAACCATTTTTTTGTCCCATTCACCTGTTATTTTCCAAATTAATTAAGTCGTACATTTCATCATATAAATAATCCCGCTGTGAGCACTTCAGTATAACCGAAATATAGGGGTTACCCGCGGAATCCTTTGATAAAAGTACCAGACAGTTTCCAGCAGAGGTTGTCGTACCTGTTTTTCCACCAATCACAACAATCCCCTCAGGTGTCAGATGATTTCCGTTTATAAACTGATTCGTCGATTGAAAAGATAATTCTTTGGGATTACCTTCTGAATCATAGTAAACACCACTATAAGTCGGGGCTGTAATTATCTGAACAAATTCATCATATTGGATTGCCTCATTAAAAATCAGATACATATCATAGGCAGTTATGTAATGCTCCTCCTCTGTCAATCCATGGGGATTCATAAAATGACAGTTTGTTGCACCAAGCGCCTGTGCCTCATCATTCATCATAGTAACAAACGCATCCACACTGCCTGCCACATATTCCGCAATCATAACAGCAGCATCATTTCCAGAAGGCATTAAAAGTGCGTGAAGTGCCTGATCCAGCGTCATTGTATCTCCTGGCTCAATCCCCACAAGGCTTGCTCCTGATTCCGTAATCAGAACATTTGAGGATGCAGTCAGTGTATCATCAAGATTCCCGTTTTTCAGTGCGACAATTGCAGTCATAACCTTTGTCAGACTGGCAGGATCCAGCTGTTCATTGGCGTTTTTACTGAAAAGGATCTCTCTGTTGTTCAAATCACAGAGCAGCGCTGCCTGTGCCTGATTTGTATCAATGGCATTATCCGATACATTATCAGAGACCACGCAGAGATCTTTTGCAAAGGAATCGGCCGTAAGATTTTCTTTGGTATCGTCAAATCGAAAGGCTGAAACAGGGTTATTTAATTGATATTCCATGCTGTAATTCTTTCCGCCGCATCCAGCTAAAAGGCTGAAACCCAGTAAAAGAAAAATCACAGTCATAAACCTATTTGTACATTTCACGCCACTCAAGGTCTCCTCTGTCTAAGGATTTAATCAAAAGCTCTGCGGAAGCAAGATTTGTTGCCAATGGAATATTATGAATATCACATAATTTCACAACATTATTTACATCCGGCTCATGCATTTTCTGTGTCAGTGGATCACGAAGAAAAATAACAAGATCAATCTGATTATGCTCAATCTGAGCACCAATCTGCTGTTCGCCTCCAAGATGACCCGCAAGATATTTATGGATATTTAAATTGGTTACTTCCTCAATCAGTCTGCCGGTTGTGCCTGTGGCAAACAATTCATTTTTACTTAGTATTCCTCTGTATGCAATACAAAAATTCTGCATCAGTTTCTTTTTTGCATCATGTGCGATTAATGCAATGTTCATATTATACCCTCTCCTATTTGACACTATTAACTATATTTTCTTACACATTGAAGTCTCACATTCAGTACTACCCCCATACCGATAAAAAGACTCATCAATGATGTAAGACCATAGCTTACAAACGGTAATGGCAATCCGGTGTTTGGCATCAGACCTGTTGCAACTGAAATATTAAAAAAGCTTTGAAAGCCTACAATCGCCGCGACACCGGTACAAATCAGTTTTCCCTCAATATCACATGCCCGGCGGGCAACAAAAATGCATTCCAATGTAATCAGTGTAAGAAGAATCACAACCAGAGAACCACCAACGAAACCCAGCTCTTCTCCAACAACTGCAAAAATAAAATCTGTCTGTGGTTCAGAAATAAAATTGCCATTCTTAACAGATGCAATTTCGTTATTGTTCAGTCCCTTTCCAAACAATTGTCCTGATCCAATGGCAATCTTGGAATTAGACTGCTGATATCCCTCTGTGTTTTCATATTCTGCCGGATGAAGCCATGCTAAAATACGCTCCTGCTGATAAGGCTTAATCAGCTGCTGATCCACCTGAAGAACCAGCGACAGGAAAATAACACCCACGGGAATAATAACGGCTAAGGCACCAACAATAATTTTATAATTGAGACCACCAATATAAATAAGCAGACAAAAAATTACAATTAACATAATACTGGTAGATAAATCAGGCTGTTTATACACCAATAGCCATGGTGGTATAAATAATAATACCATAGTTGCCAGATTACGAAAAGAACTAAAGTTCTCCTTATGTTTCATAATATACTGTGCATAAAATAAAATCAATAGAATTTTAGCAGTCTCAGATGGTTGAAACTTAATACCCAGAATGGTAATCCATCTCTGCGCATTGTTGGTGGTATTTCCCATGAACTGCACCAGAAGAAGCAATACCATATTAAGGCCATAAATTAACCAGTAAAAACGCAAAAAGAAATGATAATCAAACAGGGATAACACAATCATAACAAAGAAGCCGGCAATGGCTCCGGCAATCTGACGCATCTGGAAAGAGGAATTGGCACTGCCAATTGCCAGTACACCAATTGATGTAATGGCAATTAACAGTAATATCAATTTAAAATCATAATCTCTTACACGGTATCTTTTTAACAAAATTTTTCACTCCTATTACCAGAAAACATTGATTTTCCTTCTGGAAAATTCCAGCTCCAGCTTACTGGTATCAATTTGCATATATCTGCAAAGTACTTTCGCAATTTCTTTTTTTATCAATTCCATGACCTCCGGTGAACAGTCTATCCGATCAGAAATCAGTAAAATTTTTAATCTGTCCTTAGCTATTTCGCCAGAACTTTTTTTATGAAAAAACCACATATACCATCATCCTCCTATTATGCTTTTTGAAAGATTCCATTGATTCGAAACCAAATAGACTTTTCCTTTTCAGGAGAAAAAATCGGGACCTCTTCCCCCAAAATCCTTTTGCATATATTCAGATAGGCTCGTCCTGCATAGGACTGAGAACAAACCAGCGGTTCTCCATGATTGGTAGCTACGACAACATTTTCATCATCATAAACTGCGCCAAGCAGATGAATGGATAATATTTCAACCACATCATTTATGCTCATCATATCTCCGCGCTTAATCATATCAGGGCGCAGTCTGTTTACGACCAGATCTATCTGCTCCATCTCATAGGCATTTAGCAGCCCAATAATACGGTCAGCATCCCTAATTGCTGATACCTCAGGGGTTGTTACAACAATTGCCCTGTTTGCCCCTGCTATTGCATTTTTAAATCCCTGCTCAATTCCGGCAGGGCAGTCTAAAATAACATAGTCAAATTCCTCGCGAAGCTGATCAGTCAGCTTTTTCATCTGCTCGGGGTTGACCGCTGTTTTATCTCTTGTCTGTGCGCTTGGCAGCAGATGCAGACCAGGATAGCGTTTGTCCTTAATCAACGCCTGCTTTATGCGGCAATTTCCTTCAATAACATCCACAAGATTGTAGACAATTCGATTTTCAAGTCCTAAAACAACATCCAGATTTCGCAGACCAATGTCTGTATCTATCAAAACCACTGACTTTCCCGAAATTGCCAATCCTGTTCCAATATTTGCACTTGTAGTAGTCTTCCCGACTCCACCTTTACCTGATGTGACGACAATTACTTCACCCATAATGACCTCCGTCTCAAAGTTCACCATCGTCCTCTGAATCAGCCAAACAGCTGTCTCAGCAAATCTTCTGTAAAGTCCAGGTCCTCAAGTACTATTCTATCATGATTTAGATAAGCAATCTGAGCCGCTGTTTTTTTCTTTTGATTCCAAAATGCTTTTTTTGCACTTTTGTATCTGACATCATGTATCTTCAGGGATTCAGGATGAAAATCAAGTGCTGCCACAAATGCGTCAGAATTTCCGATTCCTGCCTGTGCCATTCCATTTAATGCACCCAGAACAATCAGATTTCCCTTTGACACTACTGCGCTTCCCTTCTCCACATCACCAAGGACAATCAGACTGTGATCAGATTCAAATACGTCCCCTTCACACAGGGTTCCTTTGTAAAACTGGCAGGCATCCTTTTTCTCTGCCTCCCGTGCATCCATCTGATCCAGTATTTGTTGAAAATACAGGTTCATTTCCTCATCATGGCAAACAAGGCAAAGTATATTTAAATTGCACTGCTCGCGTATGGAATCAACTAAACTGTTGCATTCTTCATCTGTAAGTTTTTTTCCTGTAATTTGAAGAACTACCGATGCATTTTTAAAAAAAGCTGCTGCATCATGAAAACTGGTTTTTACTTCCTCCTTCATAGTCTGAAAATCCATATCAGGATTAAGCCAGACGGTAATTCCATTGGGAAAACTCTTTAGTATGACATTTTTGGTCATATTAAACCACCTCCCTTTTATTCTTCATTGGAAACCACACCGGATGTATTGGTTGCGGTACCATTGATCAGGACATTTTCATCCTCCAGGTTATAGTAATATTTATATACATCCTGAGTAAGCTGTGCAGCATAATCAGAAGCATATCCAAAAGCAATACGTGTTGAAACACTAATTTCAGGGTTTTCAAATGGTGCATAGCTGACAAAAAGAGCATGGTTGGGACGACTCTTACTCTCCTGTGCTGTTCCGGTTTTTCCGGCGACATTGACAGCCATTCCCTGATAATATTTCTTATCCTCTACTACCTTTCTCATTCCCATATGAATTGCACTCCAGGTAGAGTCAGAAATCGAAATATGATTGCGGACAGATGGGGTAAAATCTTCAATCAGATTTCCATCTGAGTCAGTAACCTTATCTAACAGGCTTAAGTTATAGCAGGTTCCGCTGTTTGCAACAGTTGTAACATATCTGGAAAGACCAACCGTCGTAAAGTTATTGGTTCCCTGTCCGATTGCAGATCTGACAGAGTCAGTATCTGATATCTTGGGGGATTCCTCTGTGATTTCAACACCTGATTTATCACTCAGGCCATATTGGTCTGCATAATAGGCAAGCTTTTCAAGGCCCTCCTCACTATTATAGCTTCCATTCATTTTGCCCAGACGGTATCCCATTTCATAAAAATAGTAGTTACAGGAATTCTCAATTGCACCAACAACATTCAGCGGTCCATGAGAAGATGGGAAAACCCAGCAATGAGGGGAGTAGGTGGGCAATGTATCCCAAACACCCTTACAGGAAACACTTTCGCCAAGAGAAACAACACCCTCCTCTAAGGCAGCTGTCGCTGAAACCATTTTAAAGGTCGACCCGGGAGCAGATGTCTGCTGGGTTGCATAATCCCATAATGGTTTTGACAGGTCTGTGTTCAGTCTTGCATAATATTCAGCGTCAACAGTATTGGCAAGACGGTTATTGTCATAGCCCGGATAGGTAACCATTGCTTTTACTTCACCTGTTTTTACATCTGTGATGACCACAGAGCCGGAACATGGATCAAGGGCAAGCTGCGCAGGCGTAATCTCCAGATTGGAAATTTTACTGAGCATAAAGTTGTAGGGCGAGATGGTTCCGTTCTCAACTGTTGCACGCTCTGCAGATGTACCACTGATAATATTCTGGTCAAAAAGCAGCAGGCAGACATCCTTTCCACTAAGCATGTTATCCCGAATCATGTATTTATACATTTTTTTGTGAAAATCGGTGCTGCCTGATAATCTTTCAAAAATATAATCCAGAATAACACTGTAAATTTCCTCTGAATCCGAGTATTTATCATTTAAATCAAGCTTTGAAATATCGATCCAGTTCATCGCAATGACATGAAGAAGATAATCCCTCAGACTGATGGATTCATCATTTTTCCATGCCTGGTATATTTCGTCATCTGTATCAATAGCTGACGAATCAATGATACCATCATTGGTCAGCAGGCTGACGATGTAGGAATTATAGACCTGATACTCCGTTGGCAGCTGACTGTATATAACAGGTTCTGTCTCCAATTGATTTCTCAGCTGGGCAGTGACCGAATCCTGCTTTTGTAAAAATGAGCTGTAAACAGATTTTTCCAAATCTGTAGCCCGATTGTCAGTGAAGTGATCAATATCTATGATACTGTTGTTGATCAGTGCAAAATAAACATCATCAATGGGAATGATGATGGAACTGGAGGATGCGTTTTCCGGCGGAATATATTCCTTTACATTGCGAATATATTTTACCAGAATACCTGCAATTTTCTGCTCTAACAAATTATAGACAGCCTTTTGGAGATCCTTGTCAATCGTCAGATACAGATCATCACCAGCAGAAGGCTCCACACGTTCACTTGTTTCAATTACTTTACCGAGATTATTAACATAAACGGTCTCAGAGCCCTTATTTCCCTGTAAATAGGATTCCATGTAGCTTTCAATACCGGATTTTCCAATGACATCTGTCAGCGTGTAGGAATCATCCGTCAGCTGCAGATTTTCAAGCTCCTTTTGGGAAATCTTTCCTGTATAGCCGATGATATGAGAAAAATAGACACTATCCACATATTTGCGGACTGTATCCTCTGCGATAGATACACCGTCCAGAATTGCAGAATTTTCCATAACCATGGTAACTGTCTGATCTGACACATCAGTTGCAACCGTTGTCGCAATATACTTCTGAAAGCTGTTCAGACTCATTGCATAACGGACAGTAACCATTTTCAGCAGTTTTTCTTTTGTATACCCATCCCCGACAACAAAAGAATCCTTATCCTTTTCATCGGCATATCTGCCAATTTCAAACTTCCGATTTCCAGCAAGATATTCTATTACATCATCCGCTGTAGAGGTTTTTTCCTTATAGGATAAATCATCTATTTTCAATTTACCATAGATATCTGCCAGAAAACGCTGCTGCGATGTGCCTGATACTGCAAATTCAAACTCTCCATTGGAACCAATAATGATATCAAAATCCTTTACAACCTGATCCCCGTTTTCCTCAACCATGTCAATCAGAGAGGAAATGGTTTGATTCAATTTCTGGTTTTTTCCATTTCCGGATTCATATACATCCTCTATCGTGACAGAATAGGCCAGTTCATTGTAGGCCAGAAGCTGACCCTTACAGTCATAAATATTGCCTCTTGTGCTGGCTATTGTTCTTTCTTTTTTGATTTTCAATGTGAACTGATCCAGATACTCGGCACCATTAACAATCTGCAGTGTAAAAAGCCTGTGGATCAGAATTGCTGCAAGCACAATAAACACAAGAATCAGAACAAAAAATCTTGACGTTATTAAATTAATAATCGAATCTCTTATATTTTTAAACAATCTCTGTATTACTCCTCTTTGTCCACCTTTCAACAAGCCTGTGATAAAGCATTACCAGTGGATATAAAACCAGTGTAAGCAGGATGGTATAAACCATTTCCGGAATTATCACATGTAAAAAATAGTATCCCATATGAAATCTTCCTCTAAGAAGAAACAACAAAAGATAATAGACAACTCCATAAACAAGATCACTGGACGCAATCAGTAAAATCTGTAATTTCAAATCATCCTTAAAAAACAACCGTTTAAAAAATCCGTTGAAAAAACCTATGTACATAAAAATTAATGCGTTAAAACCCAATGCCTGTCCATAAAAAATATCCACCAGAATGCCTGTCAAAAAACCGGCAGTAATTCCGGCTTTTTTTCCTCCCATAAAACCAAATGATGCAACAACTATAATTAACAGATTTGGGCAGATATTTCCGATAGATATATATTGACATATAGTACTCTGAACAATAAAACTGGCAATAATCAAAACTGCCAATATGATTTTCTTTTTCATAAATTAACCTTCTACTCTGAAGCATCCGTCTCAGAAGAATCAACCTGCTGCTTCAAGTCAAGAATTACCAGAACCTCATTCATATGTTCAAAATCAACGGCTGGGGTAATGGTTCCTGAATGGGTCAGATTATTGGAATCCGATTCCAGTGTTTTAATGTATCCGATTAAAAGA
Organism: uncultured Lachnospiraceae bacterium; assembly: GCA_964619485.1. Classification (GTDB taxonomy): domain Bacteria; phylum Bacillota; class Clostridia; order Lachnospirales; family Lachnospiraceae; genus UBA2882. The sequence continues at coordinate 34,032 of CAZUCI010000006.1, read as the reverse complement.
CCCGGTAAATACTTGTCACTGATATTGGAGGTGACAACCTTATCGCCCTCTTTAACCTTTTCAGCTGAATCAATCAGCTTGCTAAAGCGGATACTGTTTTCGTTCATCAGCTCCAAATCCCCTGAAACAATCATATTATCACCGGTAGCAAGTACGGAGCCACCCACATTTTTGCTGTCATCAATAATGGACACCACCTTCGCCCAGTTAGCCCCCACCTCTGTCACGATACCAACAAGACCACTTCCAGCCATCACATTCATATTGACAGCAATTCCGTCACCTGTTCCCTTATCAATAATAAAAGAACTGAACCAGTTTCCTGTATCCTTTCCAATGACCTTTGCGCCAATTTTCTGATACTGGGAATATTCCTGATCTAACTGATACAGCTCGCGCAGATTATTCAGCTCATATTTTTCCTGTGCCAGGGTGTTATTCTGAATGGTAAGAGCATCAATCTGTTCCTGAAGCTTTTTATTTTGTGCCTGCACATCCTTTAACTGTGCAAGCTCTTCTGTTCGAGACAAAAGAAAGCTCCCGGCTTCACTGATTCCCTTTTGAAATGGAATTGTCACATATCCGGAAACATCCGCAACAACACCTGTAAATAAATCTGTTGAGAATGTTACTCCCATCAGAACTACACATAAGCCAGTCAGAATCAACAGCAAATATTTACTTTGTAAAGTAAATTTTGTCCGCTTTCGATTCATGAATTACTTTCCTCCATTGTCCAGCTCCTCAATTGTATGTGCAACTGAGCGGAAATTTTCTTCGTTAATTACTTTTGCAAGACCAAGGGCAACGCTTCCAACAGGATTTTCCGAGCTGTTCACCTTAAGACCTGTCCCCTGACTTAATAATTCATCCAGGTGGGAAACCTGGGATGCCCCTCCGGTCAGATAAATGCCATGTCTGTATATATCAGCGGCAAGTTCCGGTGGTGTTCTCTCAAGAATAACCTTGACCTGGTCAATAATGGTATCATAATGCTCTTTCAATGCATCGATAACAAGCTCTGTTGGTATTTCTCTTTCCACCGGCAGTCCTGTAACAATATCTCTGCCGTAAACAACTGCAGGCTTACCCTCAGCCTCCAGATCATGAAGAGCAATTTTTACCTTCTCCGAAGTTTTTCCGCCAATAATCAGATTAAACTCTCTTCTGATGGCATTTCGAATCGCATCATCAAACTTCAGTCCACCTACTTTAATTAATCTGCTTAAAACAATACCGCCCAGGGAGAGAATGGAAACCTCTGTCGTGTCAAAGCCAATATTGACAACCAGAACGCCCTGTGCATTTTTGACGTCAATCCCAAGACCAAGACCATCTGCAATTGCCTTCTCTACTACAAGTACATTTTTAGCCTTAACATTTGCATTTTTTACCAGATCATAAAAGGCTCTTCTCTCGACCTGTGTCACATCGGTTGGAACTGCAATATAATAATCTGCCGGTTTCACAGCTCCTTTACACAAATCGTTGATAAAACACTTCACAAGGGTCTGCATGTTTTTGATATCCGCAATAACACCGTTGCTGAGCGGATAGGAAATGTTGATTGTATTTGGTGCTTTTTCGTACATTTCAAAAGCTGCATCTCCATATGCAAACAATGTATTTTTCTTTTCAATGGCAATCATATTTTTAGCAGAAAAAATCTGATCCACCCCTTTTGCAAAAATTTTAATATTACTGGTACCTAAATCGATACCATAAGCACTGGAAGCCATTTTCCGTACTCCTTTCTCATATCATCTGATGTTCTTTAAAGCTATAGTAACAATGATCACCAATGATAATGTGATCAACCATTGGAATGTCCATAATAACAGAAGCTTCTTTCAATTTTTTTGTAACCAGAATATCCGCCTGGCTTGGATTAACAAGACCGCTTGGATGATTATGCAAAAGCATAATATAAACAGCTTTTGCTTTTAAAGCTGCCAGAAAAATTTCTCTTGTAGAAAAAACAGAGGCGTTCACAGAACCGACAGATATCAGGCTTTCACCCATGAAGCCCATACCTCCGTCCAGCATAACGCAAACACAATGCTCTTTCTCTAAGTGTCTCATCTGTTCCATATAATATTCAGCAACTAAGTCCGGGGAAGAAAAAACTGGATTCTTACTGCGCGACTGCCTTACAATCCGATTGGAAAGCTCAGCAATACATTTGATGCGAACTGCCTTCACCTCTCCTATCCCCTGGATGTTACATAAATCCTCCAGAGACAGATGATGCAGTCCCAGCAGCCCATTCTTACCACATAGCTTTAACAGCTCATGTGCCACAGAAAGTGCATCTCCACCCTTGTGGCCGGTTCGTATCATGATAGCCAGAAGCTCTTCATCACTTAAGCACTCAGGTCCATCACATAAAAAATGTTCATATGGTTTTTGTCTTTCGACGGTTTGATTCATTTTCTCTCCTGTCTCTCTCCAGACACAATCAAACCTAAATAAATTTAAAAACAAGGATGGCAATTATAATACCAAGAATACTTCCAATTGTAATTTTAATGGACAACCCAAAAGTAAGTACAAGGATACCTAAATCAAGTACAAGCGGCGATTGCATTCCAAAGGACTGACCAAAATTTAAAAATGTATTGGGAAATAAGCTGCCAATAAATCCTCCTATCACGATTCCGGCCAAAACCATCAAAAAACAGGCCCAATTGTTTTTACCTCTCATAAGGGACCTCCTATCTTGTGTATTTATGTAAACTGCCAAAGGCGTTTTTAACTATTAGTATATTATCACACACGTAAATATATGTATACCAATTTCGAGGTTTTTTTTTCGACCTAAAGCCTTAGGATTCTATCTTTATCAGGCCGTCATTCTTCAATTCCTGCACTGCTTTCATGATCCCCAGCTTGGCATGGGGGAAGGTTAAGCCGCCTTGAAAATAAACCGCATAAGGAGGTTTAATTGGTCCATCAGCAGATAATTCAATGGAGCTTCCTGACACAAAAGCTCCTGCAGCCATAATAACCTTACTGTCATATCCGGGCATATCCCATGGCTCCGGCGTCACAAAGCTGTCTACCGGTGCCGCAGCCTGTATTCCTTTACAGAAGGCAATAATTCCCTCCGGTTTTCCAAAGGTCACAGCCTGAATAATATCAAAGCGCTCCTCAGATCCATCCGGAACAACAGCATATCCAAAGGCTTCCAGAATATTGGCTGCAAAAACAGCCCCCTTTAGCGCAGCGGCAACAACCGTCGGTGCCATAAACAGTCCCTGATAAAAAGAGGAGGTCACCCCAAGAGAAGCACCCACTTCCTTTCCAAGTCCCGGTGATGTGAGACGATAAGCTGCATTTTCAATACATTCCTTTTTGCCCACAATATAACCGCCGATAGGAGCAAGTCCTCCGCCCGGATTTTTAATAAGGGAACCAACCGCCATATCTGCTCCCACATCCGTAGGCTCTATGGACTGGACAAATTCACCGTAGCAGTTGTCAACCATACAGATTACATCCGGCTTGATCTCTTTTATAAAGGAAATCAATTGACCAATTCGCTCAACGGACAGGGTTTTTCTTGGTTCATATCCTTTCGAGCGCTGAATCGTTACAAGTTTTGTCTTTTCATTGATTGCCTTTTTAATTCCTTCAAAATCGAAGGCTCCATCCTCAAGCAAGTCAACCTGTGCATAGGAAACACCATATTCCTTCAGACTTCCTCTGGAATCGCGGATGCCGATGACCTCCTCTAACGTATCATACGGTTTCCCGACAGGAGAAAGAATTTCATCTCCAGGTCGAACATTTGACATAAGTGCCAGCGCCAGTGCATGGGTTCCACAGGTAATCTGAGGTCTTACCAATGCATCCTCTGCGTGAAAAACAGCTGCATATACCTGTTCCAGAGTATCTCTTCCAATATCGTTATATCCATAGCCGGTGGTTCCATAGAGGCAGGCCTCTGAAACTCTTGCATCCTGCATTGCCTTTACAACCTTGAGCTGGTTAAATTCTGCCATCCGGTCAATCTGCTCAAAGCGTTCCTTCAGTCTCTCGCAATAGGTTTCCCCCAGTCTCCAGACATCTGCATCAATCCCAAGGCTTTCATACATATTTTTTAATTCTGTCATCTTTTATTTGCTTCCTTCCGTAATTATGCCAGCCATAAAGGTCAGCATTTTTTCTTCATTGTATTGAAAATCCGGTTTATAAATCCAGGTCACATCCCTTTCACGGCGAAACCAGGTTAATTGTCGCTTGGCAAAATGTCTGGTATCTCTTTTTATCCTGTAAACTGCCTCATCCAGAGAATAATCGTCCTCCAGATAATGTATAATCTCCTTATATCCAAGTCCCTGCATGGAAATATCTGTCAGATTGCAGCCCCTTGCCAATAATCCTTTCACCTCATCAATCAATCCCTGCTCAAGCATCAGATCAACTCTTGCATCTATCTTTGCATAAAGCTTTTCCCTTTCGTCATTCAGTACAAAATAGCTGTAATCATAGGGAGAAATCTTTTGACGTTGTTCCTCATTGTGTTCTGAAATCCTGGTTCCATTCTCGTGAAAATATTCCAGGGCGCGAATGACGCGTTTCGTATTATGTTCATGGATTTCCATTGCTGCCTTTGGATCAACGCTTTGAAGCATTTCCCAAAGAGCATGTGTGCCCTCTTTGCCTGCCTTTTCTTCCAAAAGCTGTCGATAGGAGCTGTCCGCCTTTTCTTCTGCAAAATCGACCTCGTATAATATGGACTGAATATAAAAGCCTGTTCCACCGACTATAACGGGAATTTTTCCTGCCTCGTAGATTTCCTCCATTGCCTTATGAGCCAGCTGCTGAAAAAGGACAATATTAAATGGCTCCTTTGGATCAAGCACATCGATCAGATGATGCTTCACCCCATCCATCTCATCCTTTGTTATTTTTGCCGATCCAATATCCATGCCGCGATATACCTGCATGGAATCTGCACTGATAATTTCTCCGTTTATTTTTTTTGCAAGGGCAATGGAAAGAGCACTCTTTCCAACAGCTGTTGGGCCGGTTAATATAACCAGTTTTCTTTTTTCCATTGGAATATACTCTCCCTTCTATTTCTATCTTTAACGTTATTCCTCTAAAGGATTCGCTTAAATTTCTTTTCCAGCTCCGTCTTTGACATGGAAAACATGGTCGGCCGACCATGAGGACACTGATAGGGATTATCCAACGTAAAAAGCTCCTTCAAAAGATTTCTGGCTTCCGGCTCACTTAAATGCTGGTTTCCCTTTACAGCGGCTTTGCAGGACATGGATGCTATTTTAGACTGAATAATATCAGGCGTTCCCTTAACCGGTGATTCTGCAAGCTCATCCAATACCGTCAAAAATAAAGTTTTTTCATCTGTACCGTAAAGATCCTGCGGAACCGCGCGCAAATTAATATCATTTCCCCCAAAATCTTCTATTTCAAATCCGATTTTCTGAAATACAGAAAGAAACTCATTCAGCACTGTTTTCTCACGGTCTGACAGGGATACCACGATAGCAGGAAAAAGAAGCTGGCTGGAATTTGTTTTTTCCAGAAGGCGTTTCATAAACCGCTCATAATATACTTTCTCATGTGCTGCATGCTGATCTACAAAATATAATTGATCCTCCATGGAAATAATCCAATAGGTATCAAATACCTGTCCTAAAATCTGCAGCTGCTTTGGCAGGCTCTTTGGCTCATATTCTGCGGTCTCCCTGACAGCCGCAGGCTCTGGCTCCTCCATTTTGTGCAGTTGACTGGAAAAAAGCTCCATCTGCTCCACCTTGGAGACAATGGGATCATCCGCTTTGATAACATTTTCTCTATAGCTTCCCGTTTTACCCTCTGTATGAGTGGAACCTATAATACGGTGATTTACCATATTCGCCAGTCTGTTTACCTCAAAGGACTCAGGAATTCTCTCTCTTTTTTCAGCCGGTCTTTCATCCTGTTTAACACTGCTTCCTGCTTCCGGCTTAAGATCTGCCTCCGCCTCATAGGTCGGAATCAAAACAGGCTTTGAAAGTACATCAATGGTAATCAAACGAATTGCCTCACAAAATGGAATCGGATTATTGATTCTTATTTCCATTTTGGTTGGGTGAACATTCACATCAATCTCACCCTGGGAGATATCAAAGTGAAGCACCACAAAAGGATATTTATGCTGCATCAGAAAGGTTTTGTACCCATCCTCAACGGCGGATGAAATAAGCTTGCTTTTAATATATCTTCCATTCACAAAAAAGATTTCGTTGCTGCGGTTAGCACGTGCCAGCATCGGTTTGCCAATATAACCATGAACATATATTCCATCCCTATGTTCATCAACTAAAAGCATCTGATCTGCTGTCTCTTTGCCAAAAATACGGAAAATCACTTCCTTTAGGTCTCCATTTCCGGAGGTAAAAAAACGTGTTTGTCCATTCTGGATAAAGGAAAATGCCACCTTGGGATGGGACAGTGCCATATGCTGCAGCAGCTCGGATATATAGGAGGCCTCCGTCATGGCAGATTTCAGAAATTTCTTTCTGACCGGAGTATTATAAAATATATTTCTAACCAGAATCGTAGTACCATCCGGTGCACCGATTTCCTCAGGCTTTCCAAGAACTCCGCCTGCCACCTCCAGATGAATTCCCGTAAGCTTTTCCTTTTTCTTCGTAATGATTTCAAGCTGGGAAACAGCACAGATGCTGGATAAGGCCTCGCCTCGAAAACCAAGACTTACAATACAGCTCAGATCCTCTGCATTTTCAATTTTGCTGGTGGCATGCCTTACAAAGGCATTTGGTAAATCCTCCAATGCAATGCCACAGCCATTGTCTGTTACACGAAGAAAAGAAATGCCACCCTCTTTTATTTCCACAGTAATTTTGTCTGCTCCTGAATCGATGGAGTTTTCAACCAGCTCCTTTACCACGCTGCTTGGCCGTTCCACAACCTCACCGGCGGCGATTTTATCGATTGTCTCAGAATCCAGTACATGAATAATTCCTGCCATCTGTGCTTTCTCCCTTCTTTCTTGAAAAATCCTTTATCCCTGCCATCTGTTTTTTCTCATATTTTGTAATCTATAGAGCGTGTTTAAAGCGTCAAGCGGTGTCAGATTTGAAATATCAAGCTCATCCAGCTCCTTCAAAATGTCCTCATCCTTTACGGTGTCAAATAAAGACATCTGCGTTAAATCTACCTGATCATATTTCTTCACCTTTTTATGTTCACTCTTACCATCAATGGCAATGCTCTGAACCTTTTGTGTAATATCATTGTCCATCAGCTGGGCAACAATTTCCTTGGCTCTGTCTGTCACCATCTCCGGGACGCCGGCAAGTCGGGCAACCTGAATGCCGTAGCTTTTGTCAGCGCCACCCTTGATGATCTTCCTGAGAAAGACAATATCATCGCCCTGCTCTTTTACTGCAATGCAGTAATTGTTCACATTATTCATTTTTCCTTCTAACTCGGTCAGTTCATGATAATGTGTGGCAAAAAGTGTTTTGGCCCCCAACAGACGTTTATTACTGATATGCTCAATCACTGCCCATGCAATAGATAATCCGTCAAAGGTTGAGGTTCCACGGCCTATTTCATCTAAAATAAGCAGACTGTTCGAGGTGGCATTCCGCAGAATGTTGGCAACCTCATTCATTTCCACCATAAAGGTACTTTGTCCACTGGCAAGGTCATCCGACGCGCCAACTCTGGTGAAGATTCGGTCTACAATTCCAATATCCGCACTGGCAGCCGGTACAAAGCTTCCAATCTGCGCCATCAGAACGATTAAGGCACTCTGTCGCATATATGTAGATTTTCCTGCCATATTTGGTCCGGTAATGACTGAAATCAGGTTTTTACCATTGTCAAGAAAGGTATCATTTGCCACAAACATATCATGGTCAATCATCTTTTCAACAACAGGATGGCGGCCATTTTTTATTTTAATGGTTCCCTTTTCATTGAGTGACGGGCGAACATATCCATTGCGCTCTGCCACAACAGAGAGAGATGCAAAAACGTCAAGTGAGGCAATCGCCTTTGCCGTTTTCTGTACCCGGGTAATGTTTTCGGAAATCACATCTCTGATTTCACAAAACAGATCATACTCCAGAGTGCTCAGCTTTTCCTCTGCATTCAGAATGGTGTCTTCCAGCTCCTTCAGCTTGGGTGTCATATATCGCTCACCACCGGTTAGGGTCTGCTTTCTGATCCATTCCTCCGGCACTAAATTTTTAAAGGAATTTGTCACTTCAAAATAATATCCAAATACCTTGTTGTAACCAACCTTTAAATTTTTTATTCCTGTTCGTTCCTTCTCTGACTGTTCAAGCTCTGCAAGCCATTTCTTTCCGTCTGTTTTCGCACTTCTGAAATGATCGATTGATTCGTTAAAGCCTGTGCGGATAATTCCGCCTTCACGGATGGTGATTGGCGGCTCTTCCTCAATTGCCTGGTCAATCAGACCACATACATCCTCCAGGGGATCAATATCCTCATAAATCTTTTTTAAGATTTTACATTGAAAATCCTGCAATACTGTGCGAATAGAGGGCAGCATTTGGAGAGAATGGGAAAAAGCGATTAAATCTCTTGGATTTGCAGTTTTATAGCTGATTTTACCAAGGAGCCTCTCCAGATCATAAATTGGGTTTAGATATTCCCGAAGCTCCTCCCTGTTCATTGCTCTGGCCGACAATTCCTCCACCGCGTCAAGCCGCTCATCAATATCTGCTTTTTCAATGAGAGGCTGCTCGATATAGCTTCTAAGCATTCTTGCTCCCATGGCAGTCTTTGTTTTATCCATGACCCAGAGAAGCGAACCACGTTTCTGCTTCTCTCTAAGAGTTTCAACCAGCTCAAGATTTCTGCGGGTAGAGCTGTCCAACAGCATATACTTGCTGGCAATATAAGGATTGATATGACTAATGTGATTAAGCGATGTCTTCTGCGTTTCATATAAATAGTTCATAACCGCACCGGCACTGATCATTCCATAGGGGAAATCTTCAATGCCCAGTGCAACCAGAGTCTGAACCTTAAAGTGCTTTAATAATTTCTTTTTGCAGGTGTCGTCATCAAAATACCAGGAATCCAGCTTGTAAATGGTAATGCCAAGTCTGTTTTTCAGGTCATCTCTGTCAAAGCTGCTCAGGAAAAAGGCATCATTCGCAACAATTTCCGTGGGCCCAAACTTGATAATCTCATCCATCAGCTTTTTGTCATCATCCACCTGGGTGACGTAAAAATCACCAGTTGTAACATCAACAACAGAAATCCCGATTTTATCAAGATAGACAATACACATCAGATAATTATTTCTGGATTCTTCCAATGCCTGAGTGTTTAAATTCGTTCCCGGCGTAACCACTCTGGTTACCTCACGCTTTACCAGTCCCTTGGCAAGCTTTGGGTCCTCCACCTGCTCACAAATGGCAACCTTATAGCCCTTTTCCACAAGCTTATTCAGATACCCCTCCACTGCATGGTATGGAATTCCGCACATAGGTGCCCGCTCTTCCAGTCCACAGCTTTTCCCTGTCAGGGTAATCTCCAAAACCTTGGATGCCGTAACTGCATCATCAAAGAACATTTCGTAAAAATCACCCAGACGGTAAAACAGAATACAGTCAGGGTATTCTGCTTTGGTCTCCATATATTTTTGCATCATAGGCGTTAAGTCTGCCATTTTATCACTCATTAATTTACCTCTTATTTGTTAATTTCCTCTGCCCGAAGAAGTGCATCATCAATATGGGCACAGACATTTTCTTTTCCAATAATATCAGTAAATCCTGCTTTTTCCATGATACGCATGGGCTGTTCATTAATGTGGGATAAAATCAAATTAATGTTCTTTTTATCACATTTTGCCTTTAACCGCTCCAATGCATGCATTGCAGTTGCATCAATAGCGTTTACACTACGCATTCTCAAAATCAGACAATTGGTATCCTCTGAAAGAGAAATTTTTAATATTTTATCTGCAGCACCAAAGAACATTGGTCCACTGATTTCATAGACAAGGGTATGTCCCGGTACATGTCGAAGTGACAGAAAGTCCGGATCGTCATCATCATCAACATAGGTCCAGCCCTCAATCTCCGTTTCCTCACTCATACGCTTCATGAAAAGCATTGCTGCAAAAAGCATTCCCACTTCGATTGCAACAACAAGATCAAATACAACAGTAAGAATAAAGGTCAGTACCAATACAATAATATCACTTTTTGGAGCGGTTTTGCAAAGGGTGAGAAACTCCCTCCACTCGCTCATATTATAGGCAACCATAAATAAGATTGCCGCAATGGTCGGCATGGGAATCAATGCAGCATATGGCATCAATACAACTAAAATAAGTAACAATGTGACGGAATGAACCATACCTGCAATGGGAGTACGTCCACCATTTTTGATATTGGCAGCTGTTCTTGCAATGGCACCCGTTGCCGGAATTCCACCAAAAAGAGCAGAGGTAATATTTCCAGCGCCCTGTGCGATCAATTCCATATTGGAACGATGCTGGCTGTTTACCATACTGTCTGCAACAACACAGGACAACAATGACTCAATTGCCGCCAGGATTGCGATGGTAAATGCATCAGAAAAAACATTTCTGATCATGGCAAAGGAAAAGTCAGGGATATGGGGTACCGGTAATTTATTGGAGATTGTATACAGATCACCAATGGTATTCACATCCATATGTAAGCCTTTTACCATAAAAATACCGGCCAGAACTGCTATTAAGGAGCCCGGAATCTTTTTACTGATATAAGGCATAATGATTAAAATAGCCAGACAGACAACACCCACAAGCACCGCCTGCCAGTTTATGGTATTGATAAAGGTAACTACCGCTTTCAACTTATCAGTTGTTTCAATTAAGGGTTCCTCTGACACAATGGTAAGCCCAAGAAAATCCTTTAACTGACCAATTAAAATTGTAACAGCAATTCCTGCTGTAAATCCAGTGGTAATTGTATATGGGATAAATTTTATCAAACTTCCAAGTCTTAGAAAGCCCATGATAATCAGGATTACGCCAGCTAACATTGTGGCGACAATCAGTCCGTCCATCCCGTTTTTTGCAACAATACCTGCAACGATCGTGGCAAAAGCGGCCGTTGGACCTGCAATCTGTACTCTGGAACCGCCGAGAAAGGAAATGACAAAGCCAGCTGTAATCGCTGTGTACAAGCCGATTTCAGGTGTTACACCACTGGCAAGCGCCAGGGCAATCGACAATGGTAACGCAATAATTGCTACGATAATGCCTGCAATGACATCCTTTATAAACTGTTCTTTTGTGTATGTTTTCATGACAGAAAACAATTTTGGTTTTAATTTTTCCATTTTATCCTCCAAGAATTCAAAAAAATATTATCTTTTTTCCCCCAGATAGTAAAATCCCTTACATTCTTTTAAGTATACCGGAACAATCTTTCCAATCAAATCCTTCTCGCCCTGAAAATGCACAATGGTATTATTACTTAAGCGACCTGTCACATACCCCTGTGTCTGTTCATTCTCCTCTTCAACGAGTGCATCCATTGTCAACCCCTCTAACAATTTTGAACGCTCTCTGGCTGTTTCCTGTACCACTGCCAGCACCCTGTCAAAGCCCTCTGTAACCTGCTTCTTTGGAACCTGATTCTCCATGGCAGCAGCCGGTGTTCCTGTACGTTTAGAATACTGGAACGTAAATGCGTTGTCATATTGAACCTTTTTGATAACATCGATCGTCTCGTCAATATCTTCCATTGTCTCACCCGGAAAACCAACAATGATATCCGTTGTAATGGAAATATCCGGAATTTCTTTTCTGATCTTCAGAGCAAGCTCCAGATATTGTTCCTTTGTGTAGCGGCGATTCATATCTTTTAAAATCCGTGTGGAACCGGATTGCAAAGGCAGGTGTAGATGACGACAGATTTTAGTTGAATGCTTCATAACCTCAATCAATTCGTCAGATAAATCCTTGGGATGGCTGGTCATAAAACGTATACGTAATAAACCGTCTATATGTTCTATTCTCTGTAGCAGCTGTGCGAAGGTAATGTCTTCCTCCAGATTTTTGCCATAGGAATTTACATTCTGTCCCAAAAGCATGATTTCCACCACGCCATCGGCAACCAGACCTTCGATTTCTCTGATAATTTCCTCCGGCTTACGGCTCCGCTCTCTTCCTCTGACATAAGGCACTATACAATAGCTGCAAAAATTATTACAGCCAAACATGATATTGATACCGGATTTAAACTTATACTTACGCTCAACCGGAAGATCCTCCACAATTTTGTCCGTATCCTTCCAGATATCAACCACCATTTGCTTCGACTCATACATCTGAACCAGAAGCTGTGCAAATTTAAAAATATTATGAGTTCCAAAAATCAAATCTACAAAGCTGTAGCTTTTTCTGATTTTTTCTATAACAGCATTTTCCTGCATCATGCAGCCGCAAAGACAGATTCTCATATTTGGATTTTTATGTTTATAGCCATTTAGTGCTCCCAGTCTGCCATATACTCGCTGGTTTGCATTATCACGGACTGTGCAGGTGTTATAAATAACCAGATCTGCCTTTTCACTTTCAATTTCTTCATAACCAACTTCCTTTAAAATACCCGAAAGCTTTTCTGAATCTCTTGCATTCATCTGGCACCCGAAGGTCGTCACGCAGCAGGTCAGTTTACGTCCCAACTCCTTTTCCTTCTTCTGAAGAATTGCTTTTGCCTTTGCTATGTATTCCTGTTGTAATTGTGATTCGTCCATATACATTCCTTTCTGTTTCACTGATCTGTCATACCATTCATCAATCACGTATCTGTCCGTCACCTATGATACGGTATTGATAGGAGGTCAGCTCCTTAAGCCCCATTGGTCCTCTGGCATGAAGCTTCTGTGTGCTGATTCCTATTTCAGCACCAAACCCAAATTCAAAACCATCTGTAAAACGGGTGGATGCATTCACATACACACATGCAGAATCAATTCCACATAAAAACTTCTCTGCATTTTCTTTATTTTCCGTAATAATACATTCGGAATGTCTGGTATTAAAACGATTGATATGACCTATTGCCTCTTCCACAGACTTAACTGTTTTCATGGAAATAATGTAGTCAAGATATTCTGTCCCATAATCTTCCTCTGTTGCAGCCACCGCATCCGCAATGTACTCCCGGCATTTTTCATCCGCACGAATTTGTACAGCATGCTCTTTTAAGGCAGCGCCAAGCTGTGGCAGTAACCTTTCCCGGACCTTTTCATGTATGACAAGGGACTCGCAGGCATTGCATACACCAATCCTCTGGGTTTTTGCATTAATAATAATCGGAACAGCCTTGGCGATATCCGCAAATTCATCCACATAAATATGACAGTTTCCACTGCCTGTTTCTATGACAGGAATCGTACTTTCATTAACGACGGTCCGGATCAGTCCTGCGCTGCCTCTGGGAATTAAAACATCAACATACTGATTCATCTTCATAAACTGTCTGGTAGTCTCTCTGTCTGTATCTGTTATTAAAAGTATTGCATCCTCTGTGACACCGCAATGCTTCAAAGCCCTTTGTATGGACTTTGTAATGGCAATGTTGCTGTAAACAGCATCCGAGCCGCCCTTTAAAATCACTGCATTACCAGATTTGAAGCACAATCCAAATGCATCAGCGGTGACATTTGGTCTGGATTCGTAGATAATGCCAATGACTCCCAAAGGAACTCGAACCTTGGAAATTTTAAGTCCATTTGGGCGTTCAAAAGCCTCCATAACCTCTCCAATTGGGTCTGGAAGCACACTTAACTGCCTTAATCCCTCCGACATTGCTTCAATTCTTGCCTCATTCAGCGTCAGTCTGTCAAGCAGACCCTCTGCCATTCCCTTTTCCTTTGCAATTGCAATGTCCCTTTTATTTTCCGCTATCAGGATATCTTTATCATTGTAAAAGGCCTGTGCCACCTGAAGAAGCACCTGATTCTTTTTCTCTGTCTTAAGAAGCTGCAGCTCATATTTGGCATTGACAGCCTTTTTACCCAATTCCACTAAATCCATCACTATTTTCCTTTCTCCATATGGCGAACCTTTTTTTCAGAAACAAAAAAGTCCAATACCTGATCAAATTTATCTGTGGGAACATACTTAGTCATTTGAAACTCAAAGCCAATTCCCATTTTCACAATGTCGTGATGCTCCATGAGATACCGGTCATAAAAACCACCGCCATAGCCAAGTCTGTGACCAGCCTCATCAAAGGCAAGCCCCGGTAAAAGCATCAACGCTTTTTCTCCTGGCTGTTTCACATAAGGTTCTTTTGTGGTTTTTGGTTCTAAAATCCCCCGAAATCCGGCTTCACAGTCATCAAGCCCATGAATTCGAAAGAAATCCATAGCAGTTCCCATAACCTTGGGCACATAAACCTTCTTGTTTACAGCAAGGCTGTTTCGTATCATTTCATCGGTGCACACCTCAGAAGCATATCCCACAAAAACCAGAACAGTGTCTGCCAAAATAAAATCCGGATGCTGTTCCACCATTTTCGCAATTCTATGGCTAAGCTGTAATCTCTCTTCTTCAGGCAGCAGCCCTCGTCTCTGCAGCATTTGCCTGCGTAACGCTTTTTTATCCATCTTAATTTCCTTTTTTATTACCAAATTTCTCTCCGAGATTCGTCACGCTTCCATCTGTTTCCTGAATATTAATCTGATTAAGCTGGGTTTTTAAATTCTTTTTTACATTTTCAACATAGGTTTTCCGAAGAAGCGCCTGCTCCTCTTTTTCAGCCGGAGTTAACCCTTCCTTCTGTGACTTATGATATAACTCGTTGATTCTTGCAACATTTAATTCAGCCATAAGCTTTTACTCCTCTTTATGCATATTGGAAACATAATCTGCCAGATAAAAATTATCATCCCTGTTGGCTTTAAATATGGTTCCGTATTCCCGTCCATCCATAATTCTATGTAAAATTCTAACATCTGCCGCATTGGCAATAATCATGTCTGCACCGGCACTGGTAGCAATTTTAGCTGCCTGAAGCTTGGTATTCATTCCTCCGGTTCCCACATTACTTCCAGTGGAAGCCTTCCCCATCTGCATCAACTCATCCGTCAATTCCTCAACCGTGCTGATAAACTCTGCATCTGGATTTTTATTTGGGTCATCTGTATACAGACCATCAATATCCGACAGCAGAATCAGAAGGTCCGCATCTATTAAAGCAGCAACAATTGCAGAAAGCGTGTCATTGTCTCCAAATTGAATTTCATAGGTGGCAACTGTATCATTTTCATTTACAATTGGTATAACCCCCAGCTTCAACAGCTCAGAAAAGGTGTTATGTGCATTAAAACGGTTCAGCGGATCAACAATTGTATTTTTTGTCATCAAAACCTGCGCAGCAACCTGATTATACTCTGAAAAGATTTTCTGATAGGTCATCATCAATCTTGCTTGGCCAATGGCAGCACATGCCTGCTTCACTGCAATTGGATTATCCTCCTTGGGAAGATAAACAGCTTTTTTTCCCACAGCAATAGCACCGGAGGTAACCAGAACCACATCCTTGCCCTGATTTCTCAGATTACAAAGCTCACGAACCAGAACCTCCAGTTTAATATAATCCAGATCTCCTGTTTCCCTGTGCTGTAAGGAAGACGATCCGATTTTAACAACAATTCTTTTTTTATCCTTTACTTTCTCTCGCAGATTCATTTTATTCTCCCCCCAATGACCTTAAAACAGCCATTGCTACTTTGATTCCATCCATTGCCGCAGAAGTAATACCGCCAGCATATCCTGCACCTTCACCACAGGGATAAATTCCCTGTATTCCGACAGCCATCAGCTTCTCATCTCTGTGAATTCGAATTGGCGAAGAAGTACGGCCTTCCAAGGCCGCTACCAACGTATCCTTTCCGCAAAATCCCGGAATTTTTCTCTCAAACTGTGCCATGCCATCCAAAAATGCTTCCTCCAATGCCTCTGGAAGCAGCCCCCTCAGATTCGTATAGGAAGTCGTACCCTTACATGCCGGTACAATTTTTCCACAGGCAGTGCTTGCCTGATTTTTCTGATAATCCTCGAGACGCTGAAGTGGTATGTTTCCATTTGCAAGTGAAAAAGCCCGTTCCTCCAGCTCCTGTTGAAAATACATACCGGATAAGGCACCCCTGTCAGGAAAATCATTCTTGTTGACAGATATGATAATGGCACTGTTTGCGTTCACACCGTCACGCTTGCTGTAGCTCATTCCGTTGATACACAGGCGTCCCTCCTGGGAAGAGGAATTCACAACATATCCTCCCGGACACATACAAAAGCTGTATACACCTCTGCCATTTTTGGCAGTCGCAGTGAGCTTATAGGGCGATGGCGGCATTTTATCAACATTTTGTGCCCCATACTGACTCTCTGAAATAAATTTCTGCTCATGCATAACACGATATCCAACAGCAAATTCCTTTGCTTCCATGGAAAAGTGTCTCTGTTCCAACAGCTCAAAGGTATCTCTTGCTGAATGACCAATGGCAAGAACGACCGTTGAAACCGGCATCCATCCATCATGAACTCCCTCCAGCCTCAGCTTATCTATTTTCCCATCAGAAACCTGAAAATCAGTGACCTTTGTATCAAAATAAACCTCGCCACCCATTTTTTCAATTTCACAACGTATATTCTTCACAATTTTTGAAAGGATATCTGTCCCAACATGAGGAAGCTGTTCATACTGTATCGACGGCTTTGCCCCCATCCTGACAAATAAACGAAGAACCTCCTGCTGATAGCCAAAGGGATCCTTGTTGAGCGTATTGAGCTTTCCATCCGAGAATGTTCCGGCTCCGCCCTCTCCAAACTGAACATTGGATTCCGGGTTCAGCACACCGTCTCTCCAAAATTTTTCCACATCCGCTTTTCGCCTGTCAACATCACTTCCGCGCTCAATAAGCAACGGCTTTAACCCTGCCTTCGCAAGATAATAGCAGCTAAATAACCCGGCCGGTCCCGCTCCAATGACAACAACTCTTTTGGATGGAATTGTTGTTATTTTGGGAAGGATAAATGTTTTCCTTTCATACGCAGATATGTCTTTATTTTTTTTCCACCTGTTGAGGAATCCCTGTTCATCCTCCACCTCAAAAGCCGCCGAAAGAGTATAAAAAATCAACGGCTTTTTCCTTGCATCAATGGATTCTCTCAAAATTTCGATGTTGGAATAGTCTTTTTTCTCCAGGTGAAAAGCTGCTTCAATTTTTCGCTCTATATCAACCGGTTTATACCCCGGCTTCATTTTAATCTGTGTCCATTTAATCATCTTTTGCCTCTTTCGCCGCATGTCTTCCGGCTATAAATCCTGTGGAAAATGCCCACTGAAGGTTATATCCACCGCATAGACCATCCACATCCAGCAGTTCACCAACCACATAGATTCCCTTTTGCTCCATGCATTGCAGATTTCTGTCAAAATGATCCGTTTTTGCTCCGCCGCTGCAGACCTGGCAAAAATCAAAGCCCTTATATCCACAAACAGGATAATCGAGATACTGAATCTGCACAGCCAGCTTTTCTCTGATAGGTTTTGGCAGCTCTGCCACAGAAAGAAATTTGGAAAGCTTCCAGGTCTTAACAAAATAATCGATCCATCTCTTTGGATAAACGCCGGCAAGGACCTCCTCCAGCGCATAATCATGATATTGAGTCATCAGCTGCTTTACACGTTCACATTTCTCCGATTCAGTCTCATCAGGGAAAAGCAGAACCCTCAGCTTTAGCTGCTTTTTCTTATCTAATAATTCCGGAACAAAACGGCTGATTTGAAAAACCGGTATCCCGCTCAATCCATAATCCGTAAACTGAACCTGCCCCATCTCCTGACAAAGCATCTGATTGTCACAAAAGAGCTGGATTTTTGCATCTGTACGCAATCCGGAAATCACCTTCAAATCTGAAAGATTTGATACGATTGCCGTCAGACTTGGATAGATGCGGCTTTGTCTTATGCCTGTTTTTTTTAAAAGCTGATAACCACTTCCATCTGAACCGGTTTTGGGAAAAGATTTTCCTCCACAGGCCAGAATCACTTTTTTTGCTTTCAATTCTCCGGACTGATCATCTAGAATTTGAAACCCACCCCGGATTGAAGAAATATCTGTCACATGAAACTCATATTCAATATGTATGGAAAGACGCCTGCACTCACGCAGCAAAACCTTCACAACAGAGGCCGCCGCCTCAGTGACCGGATAAATGTAGCCATCTCTTTTTGACACCAGCTTTATTCCATGCTTTTCAAGCCATATACATAGCTCCTGCGTGGAAAACTGCTGCAAAACGCTGGCAACAAAGGCCTGGTCTCCATGATAACTTTCAGCAGTCATATTTTTATTTGTCAGGTTGCATTTTCCATTCCCGGTCAAAAGAATTTTTTTGCCAATTCGATCCATATGCTCCACTAAAACAACCCGCGCGCCTTCTTCTGCCGCAGCGATAGCAGCCATAATACCGGATGCACCTGCACCAACGATACAGACATCATACATCTATTCTTCCTCCATGCACAGATATTTAAATTATACCTCTAACTGGAGTAAGACTCAAGAAAATTGTATACTTCTTCCTCGGTTTTCAAAAATTTTCCATCCAAAATCTGCTGTCTAGTTTCATCCGGTAAATGATTAATCAGAATATCTGTTGCAAGGAACAGCGTTTCTTTATTGTCGTAATAAACATATACAAAGCCGTCACAGCTCATGAGATAATATCCCTGATCCTTTGATTCATAGGTTTTTACCAGCACAATTCTGTCATTGGAAAATGCAGAAAGCCGTACGGAGGTAAGTCCACGCTTTCGGTCCTCAAGCGATGGAGACTACTCCGATACATCCAGAATCTGCTCTACCTCTTCTCTTGTCTTGCCAATATATTGAGATGGAAGCAAATCAATAACCGAGGTATGCTCCCCGGAGGATAAATCCTCCAGCAAAACAATGTACTGCGTATCACAATCCGTTCTTTCCTCTGTATTGATGACCACATCTGCACTTTCCTGCACCGGAAGAGGCGCAGCTTCCTCCATGTCCACCTTCTTTTTCAGCTCCGGTACCGGCATAAAGGTAAAATATGCAAACAAAATCAGCATAATGCAGGACATAACTGATAGAATAAAAATAAAGCTGATACGACAAAAAGATTTCATTGTTTTGCTCCTTTTTATCAGTATCAGCTTATCAATTATTTTTTATTCAATAAATTCAGAAAATTCCTGTGGTCTTCCCCCATAATTTCAATATTGGTGCCTGTGGAAACTCCTCTGCTTCCATTTCTCCTATGGACCCTGAAACGATAAGCAAAAGAGGATGAAGAAACACATACAACACCACAGCTACAAAAACACCCAGAAGATTGCCCATGCTGCCACAAAGCAGCGTCACAAGCTTCATCAAAAGCCCAAGCCCAACAGCACATAAAAAAGGAAAAACAAAATTTTTCACAGGCTTTTTATGGTAGACACAAAATTTTAGCAGAAAAACGCCGCATATGACCACAATCGTAAGTGCGAAAACACTGTTTACCAGCATCAAACTGGATAATGTAATTTCCTTTTTGCTCATAAACCAGAGTAAAACACTTTGCAAAGCAATTGCACACAAGCCTGATAATGCACCAACTAACCCTTTCCCTATGGATGAAACCAGGCTCAGACACAGAAATGCAAAGCACACAAGGCTGACTGAAAGTGCCGTAAATTCGACCATTTTTAAGTCAACACCTGAAAAAAGCTTTCCAAACAATGGTTTTGTCAATATTCCAAATACCAAAATCAAGGGAAGAATCACACAGAGAAACTGTTTGATGGAAAAAACAATCCTCTGACTGGCGTGATAAATATCATCACGTTTCATAATTTTATGTATGGTATCACTTTGAAAGCTGTAAAATTCCAGAGCATAATTCACCGGCAATTCAAACCAGATGATACAGCATACGGAATAAACCATCCAGGTGGACAGCATTGCTCCCTTGTTATCCCCATTCAGAAAGACAATCATACAGTTCAGAAAAATGGTACCATATAAAATCATGTTCTTTGCCAATGGAGAAGGACAGACATGAAAAAACACACGTATCATATCCATTGCTGATTCGGTGCTTCTTGAGACATCATTTTTAAACTGCTTTTCAACATTGTTTTTTATGACTGTGCTCAGCACCAGCATCCAGATTGTTGAAAAAAGAAGGGAAAGCAAAAAGGCCAGACCTGCACCGATTGCTCCAAAGGAACAGATAATCGTATCATCATGGATAATGGCTGCATGTTCCTTTCCCCATGCAGTAAAGAGAAATACCAACAGAAGGGACAGCAGCAAATCAAAGAACGCAAAAATTATTTTTGATATGGAAACCGGAATAAGAAAACCATATCCCTTAAAAACACCTGACAGGGAAGAACACAAAAACAGAAATGGTATGGCAGCTGCTAAGGTCACAGATATATAGGTTCCATAGCTTAGCATACCAAATAAAACTGCTGTTATTTTTACAGAAAACAAAACCAGAACTACAGCAATCAAAACACCAGCCAAAAAGGAGAAAGCCGAAGTAACCCAGATTGCTTTCTTTATATTCTTATATTGTGCCCTGCTTTTTCGATAAAGAATCATTTTCTCAACAACTTCTCCGATTGTTCTTCCAATCACAAGATAAAATATTGAGAAGAAAGAAAAAAGAGTGACATAAAATCCAAGACCTGTTTGCGTAATTTTATTATCCAGTAAATAAAGCTTAACCAAAATCACACAAAAAACAATGATGCCGGCTATTACACCCAATGGATTTTTATTCAGAAAATTTTGTTTACTTTTTCTCTTGTTTGTCATTATTCTTCCTCTTTCACTATCGAAGTATATTCAATTCGCCCATAATCTTATCCTGATGTGCAAACATAATTTTTTCATCATCAGGAACCATATGATCAAATCCCAGCAGATGAAGCATACTGTGTACAATTAAAAAAGTATACTCCCTGAGGATGGAATGTCCAAATTCCTCCGCCTGAGATAAAATACGATCCTTATTAAGAATGATATCACCCAGCAGCAGCTCCTCTGTTTCCGGATTAAAATAGCTGTTCCTGTCCTCCAGTGCCAGAGAAAAATCACATGGCACATTATAATCAATGCCTGGAAAGGACAAAACATCCGTTTCTTTGTCGATTCCCCTAAACTCGTTGTTATATTCTCTGATGCCTTCTGAATCTGTTATAACAAGATTGATTTCCGCCCCAAAAACAACGTTAAAATAAGAAAGTACTTTCGCCACTGCCGTTTTTGCAGCCTCTTCCTCCTGAAAAGGAAATTGATATTCCGTTTCATTATCAACGTAAAAAGTCATAATATAAACGCTCCTCTTTAAACATAAGTTTTATCTGCTGCAGATCCTTCAGGGACAATTCACAATAGGAAAAATCGCCCTTGTCCATTTTTTTGCGTATGATTACGTCAACCACCTGTTCATAATTCACCTGAAGAGAATCATTCTTTTCAAACAAATAGGAAATAGAAGAAACGACTGCATCAGCAATCTGAACAATTGCAGCTTCCTTCGACAGCTGCGTGCCGATCTTCGTTCCATATTCCTTCAGCAAATCCATCAACGAAACGGGAAATTTACAGGAAGTACCAACAAGCAGTGTGTTTTGGATTGTATCCTGTCCCTGAATCAGCCCAATTCGATGATAGTATCCACCAGCCTTGGCAAGCATATGGTCTGCCCCAATCTTTCTCGCCGCCTTATCCGCAAAATAAGCGGTATGAACAGCATGAAAATACGCCTTTTTATCTATTTTCTTCAGCTGAGCCAGAAGCTCATATTCCGGATCATTCATTTTTTCAAAAACACTCAAATCTGAGTAGATATGAATTTTTCCAAAAATCTTTAAAATTGCCAGAACCAGAACAAACGCTGCAAACAGCTGAATTGCAATGTACAAAAAAGTATCTGAGTTCGCCAAAGTCTCCTCATCAAGAAAAGCATAGGAAATCTGTGCAATCATCAAAAAACATATGTAGGCTGCCAGAGAGCCTGCATAACGATACTCTCTGTTCATGACAGAAAACGAGACTATGCCGCATAAACCGGTTAGAAAAAGGAGCAGGAACTGACCCATGGTGAGCCTGTCCAGCATTGCCATCATTGTAAGAAAATAACAGTAGCTATAAACTGCTGTGACTACATTGGAATGAAGAAGCAATATGATTCCTATCACGGAAAAAGGGATTGTCAAAAAAGGAACCACCGGCTCCACACACCATAATCCCATAAAAACAACGCAGAAAATGATAAATGCAAAATATCTTTTATCAAATCCACGGTTTTTTACCATTTTGGGGGTCAGGAAAAAATAAGTAAACAGAATAAATAATGCTCCTGTAAAGGAAATCACAGAATCATAAATCGTCTCCCTCATCCCGCTATGGTTCTGGATACTGAAAACAAAAATCCAGAACACGGAAGCCGCCATTAAAAGCAATGCTTCCAATCCTTTTATCACCAATTGATTTTTCTTCTTTTTGTGACTCATATATTAACGATTTCTTTTCCTTTTGTCATTGATTCTCGGGGTACCTTTAACAGAAGCTGGCTTGTTTCTGCTTTCGTAATCTTCATATGCCTTTACAATTTTCTGAACCAGAGGATGTCTTACAACATCACGGCTTGTCAGATTGCAAAATGATATTTCCTTTACATTTGACAATACCCTGGCTGCTATGTCCAGACCGGATCTTGTTCCACTTCCAAGGTCCTTCTGCGTACTGTCACCTGTGATAACCACTTTAGAGCCAAAGCCAATTCGCGTCAGAAACATCTTCATCTGAGCTTCTGTGGTATTTTGAGCTTCATCAAGGATGATATATGCATTATCCAGAGTTCTTCCTCTCATATATGCCAGTGGAGCTACCTCAATTAAGCCCTTTTCCATATTTTTCTGAAAGCTTTCTGCTCCCATAATCTGATACAGTGCATCATATAATGGACGAAGATAGGGATCAACCTTGCTCTGCAGATCTCCCGGTAAAAAACCAAGCTTCTCACCGGCTTCAATGGCAGGTCTTGTTAAGATAATCCGACCAACCTCTTCATTGCGGAAGGCTGTGATTGCCATGGCCATGGCAAGATACGTTTTTCCGGTTCCAGCCGGTCCCAGTCCAAAGACAATCATATGCTCCTTCATCGCCTGAACATATTTCTTTTGTCCAATGGTCTTGGGTTGAACAGGCTTACCACTTACTGTATGGCAGATACAGTCGGAACTCATTTCCATCAAACCGTCATCCTCACCCTCATGGCTCATCATGACAGCATAATTCACACTCTGCTCTTCAATTTCATTCCCCTTATCAGAGGCATGTGCAAGACGGTTTAACAGGCCATAGACCTTTTCCACATCTGATTTTTCTCCTACTATTTTCAACGAACCGTCCCGATTGATAACGGAGACGGAAAATTCTGATTCAATTTTGCGAAGATATGCATCATTTGCCCCAAAGAGCTGCTGCATATGCTGTGTATCCATATCAAGGATCATGGTAAAATCACTCAATTAGCTGTTCCTCCAAAGTAGATGTGAGTTCAGGAATCTTATCGATGGGAACTGATTTTGTTTCAGAGCTCTGAACAACAAT
The DNA here is from genome assembly GCA_964619485.1 of uncultured Lachnospiraceae bacterium. Taxonomy (GTDB): domain Bacteria; phylum Bacillota; class Clostridia; order Lachnospirales; family Lachnospiraceae; genus UBA2882. Next base: position 10,344 of record CAZUCI010000006.1, on the reverse strand, counting down.
TGTTCCACTCAGCTCTGCCTGCTTCTCATAATAATCTATTTTAACATTTTTTTTCATTATTTGAACCCCTTTTTGTGTTAAAGTTTCACAAAAGAGTTCAAAACGGTGTTCCAGCAGAATTTTAATTTCATCCTTACTGTGTCTGGTCATCTGTGTCTTATAAAGCCGGTATGAGTTTGTGCCGGCCTTAAACGGTAAATACAGATTGCCAAATAAACAAAGCTGATGCCTGTTTTTTACAATCTCACAGGGATAGGTAAAACTGTGCTTCCCCAATTCCACCTTCCAATCCGCAAGCTCCAGAACAACGGTCTTAACGTTTTTGGATGCATAGACCTTCTTTTCATACACAAAGGGCTCTGTATCAAGATAGTCTCTGATACTCTCTATTACCACGTCCCCATCTGCGCTGACAACGTCATAATTACGAATGGTTAAATCGTCATTCTCTATGGGAATAAGCCCGGAAATCAAAACAGCTCCCTTTTCGACGTATTCACCCTCCTGAAATTTTGGCACTCCGCTCCTTGTAATGATTGAAATGAGATTTCCACTGACGGTGGCTGTGAGATTCGACGCCCCGCTCTGCTCTGTCTCACCACTTAGTATTTCATTTTCTTTCACATCTACTACAAGCTTTGTGCCTTTTATTTTGGCAGATACCCAGGTGATATACGGATACTCCTCTCTGATTTGCTTTTCAAGTCCGGGAATATCCAGTTTTGATATGGGCATTCCATAGGAAACATTCTCCTTTTCCAGGAAATCAAAGAAAACATCCTCCGTTAATTGTGTATTTCCACTCAGTTCAAAGGCCCATAAAAATTTCGTCATAAAGAGGAGCATAAGGATACAAAAAACAAAGCCCACAAAGAAAAGCTTCCTTTTTCGATAATGAAACAGAAAAAAGGGCAGTCCATACTTTTTTTGTATGTCTGCCCTTGTTCGTGTCTTTTTCAAAAATTCCTTACACTTCAAAAAATCTCCGGCTTCTATTTTGCAAAAATACCCGTCTGATGCAGGTTTAACATCCCATAATTCAATTCCATGATTATTACACAGATTCATAAATCGTTCTGGTGCAAATCCGGTTATTTTCAGTTGGATATAACCCATAAAAAAATGAAAAAAAGCAACCATTCCTCACTCCACAAATGAAATCTGTTCTATATTTCCTTCCACCTTCATTTCATCATTGGAATAGTAGGTTACACCAAGATTTCTGCCGCAGATAACCAGCTTGCTCTGCTTTGTCGAAACCTGAATTTCCTCTGTGGTACACAAGGATATTCCGCGGTAATTCTCTATGAAAACCTCGTTTTTACCGCGTACGGTTACAACAGATTCCCCATACATCAGCTCCTTTGGCAATTTTAATGAATCTGTAACCTGCTCTCTTGCACTCTGTAAAAATGATCGTTTATTTATTCTGTCTCTCATATTACATTTATACGCACAAAAGAAAGGAATATGAAACCTAATTAACAATTCCCTTTATAAATTTTGATTTTTGTACTTCCTTGTCATTAAAATGATATGCATTCAAAAAGCGCTTCATGGCTGCATCATATTTTTCTTCTGAATTTGCATACATAACAGCCAGGGGCTCATCCTTTTTAACATAATCGCCCACTTTTTTCTTCAAAAGAATCCCAACGGAAAGGTCAATTTCACTTTCTTTCGTCTCACGTCCACCACCTAACAGCAGCGAGCACACTCCAATTTCATCACAGTCAATATGAGAAACATAACCTTCCTCTGGCGATAAAATCTCCCTTTGAATACTGCCAAGTGTAAATTTCTCCGGATGGAAAACAAATTCTGCGTCCCCGCCCTGTGCCGTAACAAAATCAGCCAGCTTGTGAAGTGCTGCTTTACTTTGAACAGCATCCTCAAGCATTGCTCTTGCCTGTTTTTCATCCTCCGCAGCCTTTCCCAGTATCAGCATCTGCGTACCAAGGGTCATACAAAGCTCCTCGAAATCTGCCGGTCCTCTTCCATTCAGTGTATCAATTGCTTCCTTTACCTCAAGCGCATTTCCCACGGCAAAGCCGAGAGGCTGATCCATATCAGAAACCACAGCAACCGTTTTTCGACCGGCTCCATTTCCTATTTTAACCATCTCTCCAGCAAGGGAAAAGGAATCCTCTTCTGTTTTCATAAATGCACCACTGCCGGTTTTTACGTCAAGAACAATTGCATCTGCACCTGCCGCAAGCTTTTTACTCATGATTGAGCTTGCAATCAAAGACATATTATCAACCGTCGCTGTCACATCACGCAGTGCATAAAGCTTTTTATCTGCCGGGGCAAGCTCTCTGGTCTGTCCCATAATAGCCACACCGATTTCATTTACCTGTTTCATAAACCGTTCTGTATCAATGGCTGTGGAAAATCCAGGAAAGCTTTCCAGCTTATCAATGGTGCCCCCTGTATGTCCAAGTCCTCTGCCGCTCATTTTAGCAACAGGAACGCCACAGGCTGCAACCATTGGGGTAAGTGCAAGGGACGTTTTGTCTCCGACCCCTCCGGTGCTGTGCTTATCCACCTTTATCCCATGGATTCCAGACAAATCCAGAAGCTCTCCACTATGTGCCATTTCCATTGTCAACATAAGGGTTTCTTCCTCATTCATACCCTGGAAATAGATTGCCATCATCATAGCCGACATCTGATAATCAGGTATTTCACCACACGTAAAGCCCTGCACCATAAAATGGATTTCATCCCCGGACAGGCTCTGGCCATTTCTCTTTTTCACAATCAGATCATACATTCTCATACGCATTCCTCCAGGATTGCCTTTGTTTTCATTCTCCTTAACGCAAAAAAACCTTTTCCTTATTTTCTTCTGTCCGGATTTCCACAAAAGAAAAGCTTTTAATAAACTTTTTGAACTGACTGAAGCCAAACTTTTTTACTGAAAAATCTTTATTAACCGCTTTGATTTTTGTGGCAAGAAGACTGAGCTCAATACCTTCTTTTTCATAACCAAGCAAAATATCCATAATGACCTTGGCAATCTGAAGATCCTCTTTATTTGCCTCATACAGTAAAATACTGTTATTATTTCTGATAAGTCCTATGGTTTCCAATCCCTCACAGAAGGTGGAGAACTTATTATATCCATAGTTTCTAACATCAAAATCCGGATATTTTTTCAGCAGACGGCTGCCAACTTCACCAATGTCAGTTTTGGACTTTCCTGCATCCTCATTTTCATCCAGAATCTCAAGAATTGCCTTCTCAATGTCCTTCTGTCTGCGAATATGCTTGGAAGCCTTAAGCTGCCCTGTTCCAATACTTGCATCATTTCCGGCTATATTATTTAAATAAATAAATCGGTCACAGGCACTGACAAAAGCCTCGGGAGTTTTCGTCTCACCCATACCGATTACATTTTTACCTTCCTCACGAAGTCTGCATGCCAGTCTGGTAAAATCGCTGTCGCTTGTCACCAGGCAGAAGCCTTCCACATTGTTGGAATACAGGATGTCCATCGCATCGATAATCATAAAGGAATCTGTAGCATTTTTCCCCTTTGTATATGCAAACTGCTGCATTGGCTGAATGGAATTCGTTAATAGGACATTTTTCCATTTGTCGCTGTTGCTTTTCGTCCAGTCCCCATAAATTCTTTTAATCGTGACAATTCCATATTTTGTTAGCTCATCCAGAATCTTTTGTACGTACTCTGCTGAGACATTGTCTGAATCAATCAGCAATGCATATTTTTTTTCTTCCACCTTATCCTCCTCTGTCAAAAGAATGTTTTATCAACTCTTTTTAAAATCATTTCAACCTGTCCCTGATCAAGACCAAGCTTCTCCATCACTTCATTGGCTTTTTCTTTCTGCATGCTGTTAATGCACAGGGTGCATCTGCAATGCTCCTTCTCGCCAAACAAACGCTTAAAAAATGGGATATCCTCCCATTTTTCGTAGTAAGAAATTCGTTCATGTAAAAATGCCTTTTCAATCTTTGCCTTAACATCTATATCATGAACTGTACAATATTCAATTTCGTTATGAACCTTTACATCTGCAAATGATAAATCTGACATATTATCCACCTGATTTCTTAATAGCTTTATCATATCATAACAGCTCAAAAAAATTAAGTACCTTTCCAGAATTTATCTAAAAAGGCACTCAATTCCTGTCTCTGTATTCAGTTACGCTTATTTTTCACTTTTTAAGATTCCCTGAAACTCTTTTATATCCTTAGCAATTTCGTTGCTTAACAAAAGCATACAGATTAAATTTGGAATAGCCATAAGCGCATTGGCAATATCTGACAGATTCCATACAATATCCAGTGTTGCAGTTGCCCCGACATATGCAACCAGAGAAAATACCACACGATAAATCATATTATATTTATGTGTTTTAAACAAATATTCAAATGCTTTTTCACCGTGATATTCCCACCCCAGGATTGTTGAGAAAGCAAAAAGAGCAATTCCAATTGTAACCAGCCAGCCTCCCAGAGGTCCCAAAGCCGATTTAAAGGCTGCGATAGTAAGTGCTGAACCGGTAATGACAGCCCCTGAAGCATTCGTCTGACCCAGAACCCCGGAGCAGGCAATCGCAAGACCGGTGATTGTGCAGACAACTATGGTATCCCAGAAGGTTCCTGTCATATTGATATAGCCCTGTCTGACATGATGGTCGGTTGTTGCAGCAGCTGCAGTAATGGCTGCCGAACCCATGCCTGCTTCATTGGAGAAAACTCCTCTTGCAACTCCGTATCTCATACCACTCATCATGGATGCTGTTACAGAACCAAGAACACCTCCTGTAACAGATTTTACAGAAAAAGCACATTTGAAAATCAAAACAATCCCAGCCGGAAGATTATGTATGTTGATAAGAATCACAATAAGTCCACCTATCACATAAAAGATTGCCATGAACGGAACAACCACTGCCGACACCTTTGAAATAGATTTGATTCCGCCTACAATAATAACAAGTGCAAGTACTGTCACAACAATTCCTGTTATATATCCCGGTACATTCCAGGTCTCTGAAATAGAGGAGGAAATGGAATTGGCCTGAGTCATATTTCCGATGCCAAAGGAGGCAACCACCGCAAAGAAAGCAAACAGCCATCCTGAAAACGCTCCAAACTTTTTGTTGTGAAATGCTTTTTTCATGGTGTACATGGGACCGCCGGACATCTCACCCAGTTCATTTTTTTCACGATATTTAATTGCAAGCATACATTCACTGAACTTGGAAGTCAGGCCAAAGCAGGCCGAAATCCACATCCATACCAGAGCACCCGGTCCACCGGTTGCCATTGCAGTAGCGACACCAACAATGTTTCCTGTTCCTATTGTCGCTGCAAGCGCTGTGGTCAATGCTGAAAACGGTGATACATCTCCCTCACCACGGTTTTTTGTCCGTGCCTCCCTGCTCAGGGTACTTTTCAATGCATAAGGAAGATTTCTCCAGGTCAGAAAGCCGGTTCGCACAGTCAGATAAATTCCAGTTCCTACCAATAAGATCAGCATAACAGGCCCCCATACAAAAGCATCTATGCTGCTTATCAAATCATTTAATTTTTCCATAAACCTATTCTCCTTTTCTAAAATCCTTGTTTCTATTCACATGACTTCCATTGTATCTGCAGACAACAAATTAAATACAAAAAACGGAGACAAATAAATTGTCTCCGTTGACTAAAATCAGTATATATATTTAAAACGTCTATGTCAAGAAGAAAATCAAAAACATGTGTGGCTATTCAAAAATGATACTGTTAGAGCTTCTAAAGCTTGTATCTCCACTACATTGATTTACAATGATTTCATCTCCGGTTTCCAGCTCATTGTCAGTCAGCTCAACCTGAAGGCAACGCGTCGAAATCTGTCTGGTTTTTACTCCATCGCCATTGATAAATACTTTACTCCATGGCGTAAAATCACTTCCCCTCACATACAGAAAGCCGTCTTTTATATATGCACTACTTACAACTGCATCCTTAAGTCCCATTTCCAGATTGGTCTCTGGATAAAGGTCCTGTTGATTATATGCATACCTTTCACCATAAAGAACGTCATATTGCAAAAGATTGAGCCCATCTATATAACTCTGCTCATTTTCCTTTTGTAAATCAGCATTCTGACTTTGATGGTAGGACAACAGGGTTCCCTCATGGATTCCAATCCGGTCCGTCATATCTGCCATCAGCTGATAAGCTGTGATATTGGAATCCTGCTTTGCCATGCCAAAATTATTCCAGGTGATATATTTTGTTTTAAAGATATCACCACTCTTCATATTTTCATTTTCCAGATTCATGGTCGGAAGGTGATCCCCAAACATAACCACAAGAGTCTTCTCATTTCTTTCCGAGAGTGTCTGTGTTAAATCACCAATAAACTTGTCAACCTCATGAATTTCGTTTACGTAATACTCCCACTGATAAAAGCTTTCCTCTGTTAAATCATTTCCAGAAATCTGTATTTCCGGATTGTCAAACACCTTTTCCGTCGGATAAGCACCATGTCCCTGTACCGTTATCGTATATACAAAATCGGATTGATCAGGGGTTGCGTCCAGAGATTTTGACACTTCCTGGATCAGAATGTGATCTGTCGGCCAGCTTCCAAGTGGATTGTATTCCTGTATATTCATAAACTCTCTGCTGGTAAAGGTATCAAATCCCATTTTTGCAAATGCATTATTTCTGCTGTAAAACTTTGCTTTATTATTATGAACCACATGTGTTCCATATCCAATGTCAGCCAGTACTGAAGCAGTACTTTCGCAGCTGTTGGTTTTTAAAATGGTTTTATAAGGATATTCTCCTGTCCCAAAAAACTTCATGGACATGCCTGTAAGCACTTCAAATTCCGTATTCGCTGTTCCGGCTCCAACTACAGGAACCTCCAGATAGCCGGTGGAAAATTCACTTTCCAGCCTGTGGAAATTAGGAACCGGGTCCTCTGAAAATTTAAGGAAATTGATTTGTGTCGGGTCCACAAAGGATTCCAGTAAAACCAGAATAATATTCGGTGAATCCGGATCAGATGGATCAGCCGGGACAACCACAATGGAATTAGCTGATACACTTTCATTCACCTGTGAAGAAACAGCTGATACATAGCTGTCACCACGGTATAATTTGTTTTCTGAAATCATATTCTCTGAAACAGTATGAAGTACTTCTTTAACTGCCTCTTCTGAATAGTTCTCAGGCTTATCCATTCCACGGTTCACTACACTTGATGAAAAGCCATAAACAAAACCATATCTTTCATAGCCCTGTGCAATATTATCAAAATAATCAGTTAAAACATCATTGTTCACTGCTGCGTTGGTAACCATTGGAAACCATAAAAAGCAGGACGCAACAATCAGAAGCATTAATACGCGATGCATTTTGCCACGGTAAACAGGGCCATTTTTAAACAGGAAAATACAAAGACCAATAAAGAGGGATACTCCTCCAATAGCCAAAATTCCCATGAGCGGTGTGAAGTAGGTTGACTGCATTGCAAATAAATCACTGACCAGCTTCAAATCCGTAAAGCCAAAGGGTGTAACACGCTCTGCAAGGACACAGCCATTGATAATTCCAAGGAAGCACCAGACTGTGGAAATGAAAACTCTCACAAGAGCCCTTCTCTTAAAGAAATATACCCCAAGAAAGGTCACGAATATAATTAATGCATTATACATAAAGGTAAACGGTGAATGAACCACAAAGCTGCAGGCACTCAAAAAAGAATGTCTGGAAACTGTCTCAGCAAACAGACATATAATGCAGGCCAGCAGATAATGAAACACCAAAGAATATCTATTTAAAAATGGAGTTATCTTCCCCATTTTCTCACCAATTTTATTTAAAATTTTTTTCATTTTACACGCTCCAGTTAAGTATATAGATAGAGTATTACCCAACTACATACATTACAGACTTTCTGCACTTTGTGCAATAAGTAAAATAAATGAAAAATTAGTGTAAAATGGTGATTTATTAGAGAAATTATACAATATATTGAAAAAAGAACCCTATTTATGATAGGGTTCCGAATTTTGGATACGAAAGCAACGATATATCTGTTCTAAAAGAATAACACGCATAAGCTGATGTGGGAAGGTCATGTCAGAAAAGCTCAGCTTTAAATCTGCCTTCTGTACAACCTCCGGATGAAGTCCAAGAGAACCACCAATTACAAACTGAATATGTCCATATCCACTTACTCCAAGCTTTTCAAGGTATTGGGATAAGCTGACAGAATCAAATTTCTTTCCGTCTATTGTCAAAGCGATTTTAAACGCTCTGTCATCCAGATGCCTGATAATTTTCTCTCCCTCTTTTGCTTTAATCATCAGTTCAACAGCTTCAGAAGCCCCGTCAGGCGTTTTTTCATCATCGACTTCCACAATATTTAATTTGCAATAGGAACTCAATCTTTTGGTAAATTCTCTGATTGCATCTCTGTAAAAGGATTCTTTTACCTTTCCAACACTAATAATTGTTATTTTCATAAATCTCGTTATATCTTTCGTCAGTTAATTTTTCAATCATTAAATGATCTGTTTGAGGAAATTCCAAGAGAATCTGTTCTTTCATGTATGCTTCTCTTTTAAAATATTTCTCTTCCTCCGATAAATCAGCAAAATCAGCCGCTTCATTCATGACATGATCGATCTGATCAGCGGAAAGCTTTTCCTCCATCATTTTTTTAATGCGTCCCATCAAATCTTCTTCTGAAGCAGCAAGTGCTTTTATCTGATCTACCTTATTCAGTGACATCACGCCTGTAATGAGGAAAATAATAAACAAAAACCCCATGACCCCCAGGAGCATATAATTGCTCTTTATACTGTTAAACCCAGGTATTATATCAAAATAAAGCAGTGCCAGTAAAATCAGACCTACACCACCTACAAATAGTAATACATAAGCACTTGATTTATATTCCTCCGCTTTTACATGTTTATCCTCATATACTGCGGGTCCAGGGTTATTGTCTCTCTCTGCCTGTTGTTCTGCCAGACGTTCCTGCGCCTCTTTCTTTTGAAGTTTGGCTACAACCTCAGGTGTCAGTTCAGAAACGTCCATATCCATGTGATCAGCAAGTTCTTTCAATTCCTCTTCCATCAAAAAATTTCGTATAGCTTCTTTTGCTTTATCAGCTTCATCATTTTCAAAGAAAAGACTATACGCACTTCTCTCTTCTTCATACGCTATAAAGCCAGATACAACACCTGCAGCTTTACAATAATCGTTAATTTGTGTGAGTCTTTCTTCTGTTTCTGTTACAATTGCCTTAGGACCCTCATCCAGACTTGCAACCAATGGAACCTTACACTCGTGGCACTGTGTAATTCCCTCGCGATATTCATTTTTACATACCGGACAAAATGGCATATTTTTCCCCTCTCTTTGAGCAAAATTTAATTGCGTTTTTTCTAAAGCTCATAATCAAAGCATGTACGGTTACAGGTTACCGTTTTAATAAAAGAACCGGCTAACACATGCTCCGGATGAACCTGATAACAATTCAACGCTTCTACAGATTCAAAAGTGGACAAAAGAGCAACATCACGATTACTGGACGCTAACTCATTTTTCTTTACCTCTAACGAAACCACGCCGCTCACCTTTTCTTTTACTGCTTCCAGGGAAGCTTTCATTTTCATAAAGGCTTCTTCTTTTTCATTTTCACTTAAATCTTCCTTAAAATTCCAAAAAACATAATGATTTACCACAATAACTCCTCCTGTCATTATAAATTTCTTCCATCATTATCATAACATTTAAAAAAGGGAATTGGGAGCACTCTTTACCCAATTCCCTTCAAAAACAAATTATTTATTACTTAAATACTCATCAATACCCTTCGCACCGGCTTTACCGGCACCCATGGCAAGAATAACTGTGGCTGCGCCTGTAACTGCATCTCCACCGGCATAAACGCCTTCTTTTGTGGTTTTTCCATGCTCTTCATCAGCAATAATACATTTATATTTATTGACTTCCAATCCATCAGTTGTGGACGAAATCAATGGATTTGGTGAAGTACCAAGGGACATGATTACACAGTCAACATCCATAACAAATTCTGAATTTTCAATCACAACCGGTCTTCTTCTTCCGGAAGCATCCGGCTCACCAAGTTCCATTTTGACACACTTGATTCCATTAACCCAACCATTTTCATCGGACATAATTTCAACAGGATTGGTCAATAAATCGAAGATGATTCCCTCCTGCTTTGCATGATGTACCTCTTCCACTCTGGCAGGCAATTCTTCCTCGCTTCTTCTGTATACAACGTGGACCTCAGCTCCAAGACGAAGTGCTGTTCTTGCAGCATCCATT
>CAZUCI010000005.1:14595-65224 GCA_964619485.1 uncultured Lachnospiraceae bacterium | reverse complement strand
AGAAAAAATACTGATGGCTATATTAACAAATCTGTGAACTTGTACTTAGAGGAAGCGGAGCCTGTTCTGTCATGTATTGGAACTGGCATTCGATTCACAATGGCTATGAAACCTACTGGAAGGGGTTACTCAGCCATGATTTTGACAGAAATCCCGCTTACGATGAAGCCTGCGTCATAGGAAATGAATGGAAAAAAGCAGGAGGAGAGAAACTGATTCTGAAAAAAAGGAATGAGGTGGCAATCCTAATTGACAATCATTCTCTGACCTCTTTTAAATGGTTCCCAATTGACCGCGATTTAAGCTATAACGATGTTGTACGTTCCATGTATGACAGTCTCTATGAGATGAATGTGGAGTGTGACCTGATTCATACGGAGGATATTTTGTCTGGGAAGGTAAGACTGTCACATTATAAAATGGTAGTGACACCGGCACTTTATTGTGTGGAGGAAGCATTGACGGAGCAGCTGAAGACATTTGTCAAACAGGGGGGAACCCTTGTGAGCTCCTTTAAATCATTTGTTTCAAACCGGGACGTAAAGGTGTATCATGACGCACAGCCTCATAATCTGACAGAATGCTTTGGCATGAGCTATAACCAGTTTACAGAACCTGGCAGAGCAAAAGTGAACGGTGAGGAAATAAAATATTTTTCAGAGCTTTTGAAGCCTACAACTGCAGAAGCACTTTATAGTTATGAGCACCCTTATTGGAAGAATTACGCAGCGGTTACGAAAAACAGCTACGGAGCAGGAACGGCTGTTTATGTAGGTGCTTATTTATCCAAAAATCTTTTGAAAAAAGTATATAAAGAGGCATTGGAGGCAGCGGGCATTTCGCTGTGTGGCGAAGCATGGCCGGTGATTATTCGAAGCGGCGTTAATGAGAGAGCAAACAAGGTGCACTATATTCTTCATTACAGTGAAGAGAACAGAGAGATTATATGTCCTTATGAAGGAACATGTGACTTATTGACAGGAAAACAGTACCAGAAGGGCGATACAATTTTATTAAAGGACTGGGATGTCTGTGTCCTTGAAGAGAGATAGGGCAGCTCATAATTTAGAATTACTGTAGGAAAGAGATTTCAGGACAAAAATTTTTATTTTGAAAGGCTGGGAAAAACAAATGATTATAAATCCAATTCTTCCGGGGTTTAATCCGGATCCATGTATTTGCAGAAAGGGCGATGATTACTATCTTGCGGTTTCTACCTTTGAGTGGTTTCCGGGAATCCCTGTTTATCATTCCAAAGACTTAAAAAGCTGGGAGCTTTATACACATGTTCTCACAGATGACGAAACGGTTGATTTAAAGAAGCTTCCATCTGCGAAAGGTGTATGGGCACCGTGCCTGACCTATAATGAAAAGGAAGATTTATTTTATGTGGTTTATGGAGTCATGAACTCCATGAATGCAAGATATTTTGACGTGGACAATTTTGTGATTACAGCAAAGGATATCAAAGGACCCTGGAGTGAGCCTGTTTATCTTCATTCCGCAGGATTTGACGCCTCCCTGTTTCATGATGATGATGGAAGAAAGTGGGTAGTTTCCCTGGAATGGGAGACCAGAGCCGGATACGAAAAACCAGGTGCAATCTGTATGGTGGAGTATGATCCAAATAAAAAGGAAATCATCGGATATCCCAAACGAATCTGGAGCGGTGGAACAGACAGAGGCTGTATTGAAGCACCTCACCTGTATAAGCATGATGGCTTCTATTATATTATGTGTGCAGAAGGGGGAACCGGGTATAATCACTGTGTAACCATGGGGCGCTCCGAGCATGTATGGGGACCTTATGAAAAAGACCCCTGTAATCCTATCGTAACATCCATTCCGGGGGAGTCCAATGAGAGGCAGGACCCGGATCATTTGAAAACAAAATACTATAATCCGGATTCCATTTTGCAGAAATCAGGACATGGAAGCTTTGTGGATACACAAAATGGAGAAACCTATCTTGTGCATTTATGTGCAAGGCCCTTTGCGCCGGAGCTGCGCTGTACCCTCGGGCGGGAGACTGCCATTCAGAAAATGATGTGGACAGAGGACCACTGGCTTCGTATGGCGGATGGAAGCAACATGGCAAAAATTCAGGTAGAAGAAAGTAATCTTCCAGAGGTTCCGATGCCAAAGCTTCCGGCCTTTGACGATTTTGATGGCGATGAGCTTGGAAACTGGTACTATGCTCCAAGAATTATGCCGCAGAGATTTGCGGATGTGAAGGCACGTCCCGGTTATGTGCGTATCCGTGGACAGGAGTCACGCTGTTCCTTAAATAAGGTCAGCATTCTGGCAAGAAAACTGACCTCCGTTTACGCGCGTGTAACTACCAAAATGGAATTTAAGCCGGAGGTGCATCAGCACAGTGCAGGGTTGATTATGTATTATGATAATATGAATTATATTAATCTTCGAAAATATTACAGCGAGACTCTGGGCGGAAGTGCAATTTCCATTATTCATCTTGAAAATGGAGAAAAGACAGAATTTTTAAATACGAGAACAAAGGTGGAGGACAGACCAATTTATTTCCGTCTGAATATTGAGGGAAGAAAATCCTGGTTTGAGTGGTCCTACGATAATGAAACCTATCTGCCTATTGGCAAAATGTTTGATACAACAAAATTTTCAGATGAATACTGCAAATACGGAGAGTTTACGGGCACCTTTGTCGGAATGACCTGCGCGGATCGAATCAAGCACCAGCATTACGCTGATTTTGATTTTTTTGAGTATCTTGCAGATGAAAGCAGAAATGTTGAATAGAACAATATTAGCGTAGTTGAAAAAATTCTATTCTTTTTGTGTTCAAACACAAAAAGAGATTGTTGTCGCGGCTCTTTTTTGATAGAATAGTATTAATTAAAATTTTGTTCTCTGTGAAAAGGGAGTGTGCCAATGAAGAAAAAAATGAAATTTTACAGTCTGATTAAAACAAAAATTATCGCTTTGGTCATCATGTCCGTGTTGTTGACACTGATCATTGATGGCAGTGTTTTCTTTATCAGATCCAGCAGCATTATTCGGGATCTTGTTGGGAGCTATATGATGGATGTGTCCGCATCCATGGGCGAGAATCTGCAGAGAGATGTGGATATTCTGGGGCGTTCAGCGCTGTCAACGGATTCTCTGAAAAACAAGCTTCAGGATTATAAGCTTTCCAGTATGTCATCCAGCCGGTTTTATCTGGTAGATGATACAGGTTATATTATGTTTCACCCAAGCAGCGATAAAATCGGCAAAAAGATAGATGTTGAGGAAGTGAAGGCAATCACTGATCAGATGAAAGCCGGCATTCATCCTCAGCCTGCCTCATTGGAATATGTTTATGAGGGCGTTGAGGAATATGCAGCTTATTTTGTCAGCGAGGATAATTCCTATGTTCTGATGCTGGCTGCTGACAAAAGTGATGCCATGAGCCAGTTGAACAGACTTGCCAATCTGATTATTATTATCAGCCTGCTTCCGCTGATTATCTGTTCTGTTGTTGCAGCGATTATCTCCATGATGATTTCCAAGCCAATTGAGAGGACGGTTAAACGTATTGCCAGACTGGCAGAGCTCAATTTGACAGATGATGGACAGAAGCATGTTTACAGAGGTGAGGTTGGTCAGATTAATGAGGCAGTAGATCTGCTCCAGAATAAACTGGCACCGACTATCAACAATATTAAGGAGACTTCTGATTCCGTTAACGCGAATGCAGATAATATTGCAAATATTATTGTTGACTGTTCATTTTCCACAGAAAATATCAGCACAACCATGGAGGAACTGGCCAAGGGAGCTACTGAGATGGCTCAGAATACCGAGAACACCATGCGGGGTATTGAAAATATAGGAGAGAGTATTGAAGATATTTCCAGTGTGACAGGCGAAAGCCTTTCCGTGGTAAAGGAAGCGGCAAATATCGGAGATAAATCCAAAGATGCGTTACAGAAGCTGTTGATTGCCAATAAAGATACACGAAAGAGCGCAGATGATGTTGCCAGTGGAATTTTTGAAATCAATCAGACAGTAGAGGAAATTCAGAAGGCCACTGAGATGATTGGAAATATAGCAGATGAGACCAATCTCCTTTCCTTAAATGCCAGTATAGAAGCAGCCAGAGCCGGTGAGGCAGGAAGAGGCTTTGCAGTTGTCGCATCGGAGATTAAGGGGCTGGCTGAGCAGTCAAGCCGTTCCGCAGGAGAAATAGCAAAGGTTATTGAGCAGATTACCACACTTGTAAATCAAAGTGTTACTTTGGCAACCAGCATCAAGGAAGCTTCTGAAAATGAGGGAAGTGTGCTGGAGGATGTCAGTGCCAGCTTTGAGGCAGTGAACGGAAAGCTGGATGAAATTGTTTCAGCAGTCAATACCATAGGAGCCCGTGTTGCAACTGTGAATGGTGAGAAGGAAGAGATGTTGACCGCTGTAGCTAATCTGTCGGCAATTTCAGAGGAGAATGCTGCTTCTACAGAAGAAACCTCCGCATCCATTCAGACTTTGGTGGAGAATATTCAGACTGTATCTGAAAATGCCAAAGCATCCAGAGAAACAGCGGAAGGCTTAAAGGAAATGGTAAGTGAGTTTATCATTTAGAAGCATAATTACATAAAAGTAAGCAAACCAGGTGGCTGAGAAATTCGGTTTACCTGGTTTTTTATGAATAGAACGTGCTGTCGGAAGGACAATGTTGTATAATTATGTTACAAAAAAGTGGGGGTGAAGGATAATGGCAGGAAAAATAGTCTGGAAGGATGGAAAGTGCCGCTGTAGATGGGCAAATCCTGAAAACGAAAGATATATCAGATATCATGATCAGGAATGGGGCGTTCCGCAAAAGGATGATCAGAAGCTGTTTGAAATGCTGGTGTTAGAATCCTTTCAGGCTGGACTGACCTGGGAATGTGTGCTGAATAAGCAGGAAGCCTTTGAGGCCGCCTTTGATGGGTTTGACGTGGAAAAGGTCAGTGCCTATGATGAGAAAAAAGAAATACAACTCAGGGAAAATCCAGGCATTATTAGAAATAAATTGAAAATTCATGCAGCTGTGAATCATGCACGTATATTTAGAGAGATTCAGAGCGAGTATGGGAGCTTTTCAAATTACCTTTGGCATTTCTCTGAGGGAAAAATTATATATGAAGCAGCCGGACCAACCTCGCCTCTGTCAGATCAGATTTCGGCTGATTTGAAAAAACGTGGCATGACCTTTGTGGGCTCAACAATTATTTATGCCTATTTACAGGCAGTGGGAGTGATTTATGCCCACGAAGAGGATTGCTTTATGAAGTATACCGGAGAATAAGTGAGGAAGTTATGAAAAAGGACAAAAGAGATAAAAAGGAAGAACTTTTCAAAAATCTGAAAGAGTATCTGTTCATTACATTTGCAATTATTATTATGGACATTGGAATCTATGCGTTCAAGTTTCCAAATAATTTTTCATTTGGTGGAGTATCTGGTATGGCGGTGGTTCTTACCAGTTTTTTGCCTTGGTCGGCAGCAAAAATAAACCTGGTTATTAATCTGCTGCTGTTGGTTGTTGGATTTATTTTTCTGGGCAAAGACTTTGGAATAAAGACGGCTTATGCGACACTGCTTTCTTCGCTGTTACTTAGTTTTTTAGAAAAATGGATTCCTCTTACTAAACCATTGACCAGTGAAATTATGCTGGAACTGTGTTTTGCAATTTTACTTCCTGCAATTGCTTCTGCAATACTGTTTTTTCAAAATGCATCCAGTGGTGGAACTGATATAATAGCAATGATTATTAAAAAGTATTCTACAATGGATATATCTACGGCGCTGCTTTGTTCTGATTTGCTGGTAGTCATTGTCTCGTTCTTTGTATTTGATGTAACGACTGGGCTGTGCTCTGTCTTTGGTCTGCTTGCGAAAACACTGTTGATTGATAAAACCATCGAACGAATGAAGCTGAGTAAATTTTTTACAATCATTGCATCAGAGCCGGAACCAATCTGTAATTATATTAAAAATGAACTGAAAAGAAGTGCGACAACATATCATGGAGAAGGCGCCTATGCCCATAAGGACAGAACCATTATATTGACGGTGGTGGATGTGAAGCAATCTATTGAGCTTGAACGTTTTATCAGGAAAAATGAACCGGATGCTTTTTTAATGATTACAAAAAGCAGTGAAGTTATCGGAAAAGGATTCATGAGCTATATTTAGTAATTTTACTATCGAGTTGTTTCTCAATTTCCAAAACAGAAACTGTTTGACAAAAAGAAAAAATGGTTTTATACTGACTAAAAAGATAAAAACAGTCAAAATAAAATTGCAAAAAGAGGTGTGTCTATGCCGAAATGCTATTCAGAGCAGGAGAGGGAACAGATCAGAAACCGTCTGCGAGAAGAGGCAGCCAGGTGTCTGGCGTTGTATGGAATCCGCAAAACGACTGTGGATGAGCTGGTAAAATGTGCGGGGATACCCAAGGGAACCTTCTATCTTTTTTATCCGTCAAAGGAGGCGCTTCTTTTTGAGGTTATTTTAGGTGTTCATGACAGAATTGATCATGAGGTTTATCAGGCCATCTGCCACCTGAAAAGGGATGAAAATCTGCTGGAGCAGATGACAGATTTGCTGTATCATTTTTTTAAGCTTTCCAGCGAGGAGCCTATGCTGAAGCTGTTAAATTCCGGGGAACTGGCGCTTTTACTGGAAAAGCTTCCACCTGAGACCATAGCAGCACATTTGGAAAATGATACAGACACCACGGAGAAAATGCTGAAGCTTTTACCCATAAAAAGCGACATAAATCTGAATGTAGTCAGTGCAGTGCTTCATGAAATTTACTTTGCAACACTTCACAGGGAACAGATTGACGCTGACGGATATGACGAGGGATTAAGACTGTTAATCAGGGGAGTACTTTTACAGGTGCTCGCATAAAGGAGCTGTTTATGCAGCTCCAGTCTTTTAAAAACATTTTGACTAAAACGATAAAATTAGTCAGAAAAGGGGAGAATGAAAATGATAGAGGTAAACGATTTATCAGTAGGCTATGAAAAAGGAAAGAGCATCATTGAACATATGAGCTTTTCCGTGGAGAAGGGGGAAATCTTTGGCTTTTTAGGGCCATCCGGAGCTGGAAAAAGCACCTTACAGAAGGTGTTGATTGGAATGCTGAAGGGATATAGTGGAAGTGCCAGAGTGGATGGAAGAGAATGCAATCAATATTCCAGAGAAACCTATGAGAGAATTGGAGTGGATTTTGAATATTCCACCATGTATGAAAAGCTGACAGCGAGGGAGAATCTTGCTTTCTTCTCTTCCTTATATAAAAAGAAGCCAAGAGATCTTGAAAGCCTGTTAGACCAGGTGGGACTGCTTTCTGATGTGGATAAGCCGGTGGGGGCTTATTCCAAGGGGATGAAGGCCAGAGTTAATTTTGTAAAAGCAATTATGCACAGTCCGGAATTAATCTGCCTGGATGAGCCGACCAGTGGACTGGACCCTACCAATAACCGTATGATGAAGCAGATGATTCTTCAGGAAAAGAAGCGGGGAGCAACCATTCTTTTGACAACACATAATATGCAGGATGCCACAGAGCTGTGTGACCGAGTGGCCTTTATTGTAAATGGAAAAATTGTTGCACTGGACAGTCCTCATAATCTGATTATGAAGCAGGGAGCCAGTAGAATCACCTATTCCTGGCAGGAAAATGGAGAACAGACGGGAAGCTGTCTGTTGGAGAAATCTGCGGAGGATTTGCAGCTGCAAAGGTTGATTTTACAAAATAAAATCATATCCATACATAGCAGTGAACCGACTTTGAATGATATTTTTGTCAGTGTGACAGGAAGGAGTCTGGTGGAATTATGAGATTTATTGAGATGTTAAAGGCAGACATGCGTTTTCAAAGAAAATCAGGCTTTTATCTTTTATATGGAATACTGACAGTTCTTTATATCCTGGTTATTGCTGCTATACCGGAAAAATTCAGACAGACGGCAGCACTTGTACTTATCTTTACAGATCCTGCAGCCATGGGACTTTTCTTTATGGGAGCAATTGTTCTGTTTGAAAAGAGCCAGCATTTGCACAGTGCGTTTTTTGTATCACCACTCAGCGTGGGAGAATATGTGATGAGCAAGGCTGTTTCTCTGGGAATTCTGGCGTTGTGCGTGGCGGTTGTTCTTGGACTGACAGCGAAAATTGAAAATATTCCTATGCTGATAATGGGAACATTTTTGGCAGAGCTGCTCTTTTCCTTGGCGGGCTTGCTGGCAGCCTCCTGTATCAGCTCCTTAAACCAGTTTCTGCTGGCAACAATTCCTGTGGAACTGGTTGGGTTTGTGCCAATTCTTTTATATCTGTTTGGAGTGGAGAAGAAATGGATGGCGGCATTTCCCTCGGTTGTATGCTTTAGAATGATTATGAATGAGAGCGTTTCCGCCGCTTCTGTTTTGCTTCTGCTTCTGGTTCTGGTGGGATTATGTGCAGTTACCATATGGGGTGTAAAGAGAATGTGGAGTCAGGCCTGCGGTTCAAGCCAGACCATGTCAAATCAATTTTGAAAGGAAATATGTGATGGAAGAAGCTCAAAATAAAAAGAAAAATAGTAATGAAAATGGAGCAGCTGTCTGGAAAAGCTTTTGCCATATGCTGCGTTTCCTGAGAAAAGATAAAATGCTGCTGGCAGCAAGTCTGGCACCCATTTTGGCAGGAGTTGTCATACGCTTTGGTTTGCCGGCGCTGGATCGGGTATTGTGTGAAGTGTTTCACAGAACAGCTCTAATGGAGCCATTTTATGGAATGGTGGATTGCTTTTATGTGATGCTTGCCTCAACGATGCTGTGTTTTTCTGCTGTTATGATAGTTCTTGAGGAGCAGGATGATCATATTCTGGCTTATCTGTCAGTGTCACCACTTACGTCAGTCGGATATTTTTGGTCGAGATTTGTGCTGCCGGCCTTTTTTTCACTGATGGTTACCCTGATTCTTTTTCCACTTTTCAAGATGTCTGATGTGTCAGGTGTCTGGATGGTTTTCATGCCCCTTGCCGGGACGACCCAGGGGATGATTGTGGCAATGGTTGTTTTTCTGCTTGCCAAAAACAAGCTGGAGGGAATGGCCGTTACCAAGCTTTCGACGGTAGTCCTTTTAGGGGTCATCGCACCCTATGCCATTGCAGGATGGGAGCAATATCTGCTTGCTTTTCTGCCTTCCTTCTGGATGGGAAAAGCAATGGTGACTGAAAATGTCAGTCTGCTGCTCGTCAGTCTTGTGGAATCGGCAGTATGGGTACTGCTCCTGTGGAAAATAAAGAAAAAAACAGCAATAAAGTGAAAATTAAGTGAAATTTCAAAGAGAAATATTGGATAAATTCTGACCTTCGTTTATAATAAAATTGACGAAGGTCTTTTTTACATTGGAGGAGAGTTAGCTATGGATAACTATAAAGAAACGAGATTTACGGGGGAGCGTGCACTATTTCAGACAAAAGGGGCAGAAATATCCTATTGCACCTTTGCTGATGGAGAATCTCCTTTAAAGGAGAGCTGCGATCTGCTTATTGATCACAGTATGTTTCAGTGGAAATACCCATTGTGGTATTGTAAAAATGTAAGGGTCACAGATTCCACCATGTTTGAGATGGCGCGGGCAGGCATCTGGTATACAGATGATCTGGAGATGACCAATATTACTTATGATGCACCGAAAGGGTTTCGCAGATGTCATCGCATGAAGCTGAAAAATGTAACCATTCCAAATGCAGAGGAAACGCTTTGGAACTGTGATGACGTTGTGATGGAAAATGTGACGGCCAAAGGAGATTACTTTGGTATGGGCAGCTCCAATATAGAAATATATGGATTTACCCTGGTGGGCAATTACTCTTTTGACGGTGCCAAAAATGTCATTGTGCGGAATGCAAAAATGCTGTCCAAGGATGCCTTTTGGAATTGCGAAAATGTCACCGTATATGATTCCTTTATTTCAGGAGAGTATTTTGGGTGGAATGCAAAGAATGTGACACTGATAAACTGTACCATTGAGAGTGAGCAGGGGATGTGCTACATGGAGCATCTGACCATGAAAAACTGTAAGCTTTTGAATACCAATCTTGCCTTTGAATATTCTACGGTAGATGCAGATATAGACAGTCATATTGACAGTGTGAAAAATCCGATTTCCGGAGAGATTGCTGCAAACAGCATCGGAGAGGTTATCTTTGATAATCCGGATGTAAAGGAAGAGAATACGGCAATCATGATTCAGGAAAACGGAGAATAATCAGAAAAGCATATTGAAAAATTGCGGATTAAAAAAGAAGTCTGACATATCTAACACATGTGGACTTCTTTTTTTGTTGTGTATAATGATAATGTGCTGCTCGCTGCGCGTGCAGCACATTGTTACATAAAATATGGTTTACAAAAGCCTATGGTAAAAGTGAACAAATTACGGCATGCAGAATTGTATATTTTGTATAGTATGCACATAACATGTCTGTTTTTGACAGTAAAAGTAGTATGCTTTGACAGAACAATCCTAAAAATTTTAGATAAAATAAATACATACTTTACAAGATATTTAGATTTATGGAAAGGAGGAAACTATGAAAACACAATGTCATAATCCTTATTTGCCATTGTATGAACATATTCCGGATGGAGAACCCCGCGTTTTCGGCGATCGCCTTTACATTTTTGGAAGTCATGATCTGGAAAATGGAAATGAGTTCTGTGAGCAGGATTATGTAGCCTGGTCTGCACCGGTTAAAGATCTTTCGGATTGGAGCTATGAGGGTGTGATTTTTAGAAAAGATCAGGACCCATTTAACAAAGATGTTCTTCCCTTGTATGCACCTGATGTAATCCAGGGGAGAGACGGAAGATATTACCTGTACTACTGTGTGAAATTTCAGGATTCCATCAATGTTGCAGTCTGCGATACGCCGGCAGGTCAATATGAATTCTATGGAAGAGTTCATTATGATGATGGAAGAATCATGGCGGAGAATCAGCCCTATGATCCATCTGTAATTTGCTCGGAGGAGGGCAATTTTCTTTATTTTGGATTTGCACCCTGCATGATCAATATTCCAAGGTATAAAAATCAGGATTTGAAGGGCGGAAGCGTACTTCAGTTAGAGGATGATATGGTTACCATCAAAGAGGGACCAAGGGTTGTCATTCCCAGTCTGAATTATGGAAAGGGAACTTCCTTTGAAGGAAACGAGTATTTTGAAGGACCATCCATTCGTAAAATAAAAGATAAATATTACCTCATTTATTCATCGGTAAACACCCATCAGCTGTGTTATGCAGTCAGTGAAAGACCGATGGAAGGTTTTCAGTTTGGCGGAGTAATAATCAGTAATGGTGATGTTGGATATCAGGGAAGAAGCGAAGAGGACAAGCTGATGTCTGTCGGCAATAACCATGGAGGACTGGTGGAGGTTGAAAATCAGTGGTACATATTCTATCACAGACACACCTCACTGATGCAGTATAACAGACAGGGCTGCGCTGAAAGAGTTTATTTTGATGCAGCCGGTAAAATTCCACAGGTGACAGTAACTACCAGCGGAATGAACGAGACACCCCTATCCGGGGATGCTTCCTATCCGGCAGTTTACTGCTGCAACCTGACCAATGGTCATATGGGAGCACTTTCATCACTGGGGAGAACCAATGCGGAAGCTGATTTCCCATATCTGACCTGCGTAGAGGGAGAACGTTATATTACCAATGTAAAGGATGGCAACCTGGTTGGTTATAAATACTTTAATCTTGAAGAGACAGGTGAGATTGAGGTTGTTTATCAGTCACAGGAGAATGGAATTCTTGAAATTGCCACTTCCTTTTATGGAGAACCAAAAGCACAGATAGAATTAAAAGCTTCAAAGCTTTGGAAATGTGCTTCTGTCAAGGTTGAATTTACAAAAGAAGAAAAAGAATTATATCTGGTTTACAGAGGAAGCGGAGCTGTTTCCTTATTGACACTCAATTTAAAGCATTAAAAAGATTAACCAAAAAATATGCTTGAAAAAGAAAAGGAGAAATTACTATGAAAGAAAACAACAAACCTTCATGGCGCGAGATTCTTGCATTCGCAATCGGTGATGGTGGATGTAACCTTGTTTGGACAACCATCGGATCCTATCTGACACTTTATTACACAGACAGCGTTGGAATCGCTGCAGCAACCATCGGTACCTTAATGTTATTAAGCCGTCTTTTGGATGGTATCTCAGATTTAGTTATGGGAAGCATTATTGACCGTACACATACCCGCTGGGGTAAAGCAAGACCATGGATTCTCTGGTCTGCAATTCCTATGGGTGTTGGCTTAATCCTGATGTTCAGTGTTCCCAACAGTCTGGGCAGCACAGGAAAGCTTGTTTATGCATGTGTAACCTATGTTATTATGGCAGCAGTAATCTACACAGCATGTAACTTATCCTACAACACCTTATTATCCTTAGAGGCACCAAATCCAAAGGATCGTGTAACCATGAGCTCCATTCGTTTCTTTATCACAATGTCCTTCGTATTATTTATTAACTACAACTGTAACAAGTTTGTTGGTAAATTTGGATGGACAGGAATGGCTACCATTTTTGGTGTGATTGCTATTGGTCTTTTACTGATTACCTTCTTAGGAACAAAAGAGCGTGCTCATATTGAAGAAAACTCCGCAAAGGTTCAGAAGCCGGAGAATAAAATGAGCGTTGGAGAATCCTTCAAGCTTTTATTCCAGAACAAATATTTCTTATTATTAACAATCGTATTTGTATTAAACTACACAATTCTTGGTGTAAATAACGGACTTCGTATTTATTTCGCAAGAGACGTACTTGGAAATGCAGGCTTAATGGGAACACTTACCCTTTGCTTTATTCTTCCTAAATTAGTTGGAAATCTTCTTTATCCATATATCAACAAATTACTTGGAAAATGGAAGAGTATGATGATTGGTTATGCAATTGAGTTACTTGGCGTATTAATCATGGCATTTGCACCTGCTTCCTTCGCATCTGCTGTTGCTGGTCTTGTTTGCCTTGGTATCGGCGGTATCCCTCACAATGCTGGTCTGTTTGCAATGGTTGCTGATGTTATCGACTATGGCGAGTGGAAAACCGGTGTTCGTTTAGATGGTCTGACAAACTCCGCTACCTCCTTTGGTATGAAGGTTGGTGCCGGTCTTGGTTCTGCTTTAGTAGGATGGGGACTTGCATGGGCTGCATATGACGGAACCTTAGCAGCACAGGCAGCAAGCACAATTACCGGAATTAAGATGGTATACACTGTTGTTCCTGCTGTTTTGATTATTGCTGGAATGATTACCTTATTCTTCTGTAACTTAGATAAAATCTATCCACAGATTGCTGCAGGTCTTGCACAGAAAAAAGAAAATAACTAAGAGCTTAAACCGGGCCGACGGCATGGTTTAGGAAATAAGGAAAAGCCTCAGATGTGGGAACATCTGGGGCTTTCTTTGTGGGTGCAAACAGCTTATAATAGAAGAAAAGTAAAAAAGCAGGCAAAAAGCAGGCCATGTTTTGGGGAGGGTGTTATGCCATATTCAATCTATGAAAGTATCAATGAAAATCCATCCAGATTTGTAAATGCATTTGTAGCACCTATTCAAAGCAGTGCCTTTCACTGGCATAATGAATATGAGTTAATTGGGGTGTTAAAGGGAAGCATTACAGTTCGAGTTCAGTCTGAGCTTGTCTGCCTGAAAAAGGGAGATCTTCTGCTGGTGAATTCCAATGTCATCCATGCCATAGACAGCACTGGTGAGGAGGAAAACCTGTGTATGCTTGTCCAGATGAGACCGGATTTGTTTGTGTCAGATGAAAGCGATCCATCGGAGCTCCTTTTTTATCTGAACAGTACGGATGAGGAAGAGCCATCCTGCGGCTTTTCGCATTTTTATAAAAGAATGGCAAAAATCGTCTATCAGAGTATGAGAGAGGAAAAGCATGCACAATTCCGGGTTCGGGCAGAGGCCTGCGGGCTCATCGCTGATTTATTTGATTATGTGGTTTATGATGTGCGCTTTAGAGATAAACGTTCCAGAAGCGATGAGCAGCTGACAGTTTCCATCATTGAATATCTGGAAAATAATCTGTCGGAGGAGCAGCTTGCAGAAATGACCTGTCACGAGTTTGGCGTAAGCAGAAAAACCCTTGACCGCAATCTGAAGCAGACGCTTGGGGTAACCGGCAAGGAAATCGTAGACAGGTTGAGAATGGATAAGGCAAAGGAGCTGCTGAAAAATACCAATAAGACCATGAGCTATATCCTGGATGCCTGCGGCTTTGGCTCTGAAAAGACCTTTTATCGTATGTTCAGACAGGAAACTGGTGTGACGCCGAAGGAGTTCCGGGAAAGCGGAAGTATTGTGAATGAAAATCATGAGCTTCGGGGTTATCTTGATTTTGAGGCTTTTGAGGTGAAAAAGCTTCTTCAGGATATTATAAAGGAGGAGCCTGTATGAAAGAAAGTTCCTTTTCTCTAATGCCGGATAAAGCGGGAAACGAAAATTTTGATTGGAAAGCATTCAGAATGCAGTTCGATGGGGAGGCGAAGGAAAAGCTGCAGGCTCTGACCCTGGAGGAAAAAATTTCTCTCATGGGTGGAAGCATGACGCTGGAAGAGGTTCGGGCAGCAATTTTGAATAAGCGCAAGACGCACTATAATGAAACGGTTTATCGGGCTGGAAACCTGGAAGACAAAGGGATTCCATCCATGAGGTTTGCTGACGGGACAAGAGGTGTAGTCTGTGGAAGAGGACAGGCAACCTGCTTTCCCGTTACTGTTCTCAGAGGAGCGACCTTTGACAGGGAGCTGGAACAGAGAATTGGTGAGGCAATTGCCGAGGAGATACTGGCCTTTGGCGGCAATCTCTTTGGTGGTGTCTGTGTCAATCTACCTTATCATCCAGGCTGGGGAAGAGCGCAGGAGACCTATGGTGAGGATTCCTGCCACCTCGGGGAGATGGGTGCTGCACTTGTCCGGGGTGTACAAAGCAGGGGCGTGATTGCCTGTGTAAAGCATTTCGCGTTTAATTCCATGGAAAATTCCAGATTTGAAGTCAATATTTCCTGTGATAAAAAGACAGAACAGGAAATTTTTCTGCCTCATTTTAAGAAATGTATTGATGCAGGAGCAGGGGCAGTGATGAGTGCTTACAATTCCTATCAGGGCGTAATGTGTGGACATAACAGCTATCTGCTTCGGAATGTATTGAAGGAAAGCTGGGGCTTTGACGGTTTTGTTCTCTGCGATTTTAACTGGGGGCTGAAGGATACCGTGGCCGGTGCAAATGGTGGACTAGATATGGAAATGCCAAATACCAGTTTCTATGGGGAAAACCTTGTGACAGCTGTGCGGGAGGGAAAAGTGCCTGAGTCTGTAATCGACGATGCGGCACTTCGAATTATCAGGACACTGCTTGCCCATGAGGCTGTGATTGAGAAGGATGATACCAAAAAGCACCCTGTTCATGCTGAGCTTGCGCTGGAAAGTGCAAGAGAGGGAATTACACTTTTAAAAAACAGTGATGGGATTCTTCCTCTGAAAGGGAAACGCGCAAAGGGTAAAATTGTAGTTCTGGGAAGACTTGCTGATATGGAAAATTCCGGAGACCGCGGTTCCAGCCGGGTGTATGCGCCCTACGTGGTAACACTTTTAGAGGGAATCAGGAGAGCCGCCACAGAGGCAGAGGTTGTCTATTATTCCGGTGAAAGTGCAGCTCATTGCCGGAGACTTTCAAAGGAAGCAGATACGGTTATCATTGTTGCCGGAAATGATTATCGCGACGAGGGAGAATATGTGAAGGCGGATGATCCGTCTATGTTTTCGGCATACATGGGAGGTGACAGAGCTTCTCTGTCATTGAAAAAAGAAGAGCTTGCCATGATAGAGGCAGTCGCTTCTGTCAGAAAGGATGCAGCTGTCGTTTTGATGGGAGGAAGTACCATTCTCATGAAAGAGTGGTGTGATAAGGTCGGAGCCATTCTGTTTGCATATTATCCGGGAATGGAAGGCGGAACAGCCTTAGGGGAGATACTCTTTGGAATCGTGAATCCAGGTGGAAAACTGCCCTTTGTAATTCCCCGGGAGGAATCGGAGC
This sequence comes from uncultured Lachnospiraceae bacterium, assembly GCA_964619485.1. Taxonomy (GTDB): domain Bacteria; phylum Bacillota; class Clostridia; order Lachnospirales; family Lachnospiraceae; genus UBA2882. The sequence continues at coordinate 49,102 of CAZUCI010000005.1, read as the reverse complement.
TTCCAGAAATTGATTGGGCAGCGAAGGAGCAGACCTACGATTATTTTCACGGCTACACCCTTTTACAAAAGAACAACAGAGAACCTCTTTTTCCTTTTGGCTATGGATTAAGCTATACCGAATTTCAAATCAGTGAAATTACGTCATGGAAAGAGGAACAGTCCACCTGTGTTTCTGTGCAGGTGGAAAACTGCGGAAAAATGGCAGGAGCAGAGGTTGTGCAGGTTTATGCAGATATTACAGAAGGCAAAGGGGAAAGAAAAATAAGAACATTAAAGGGCTTTCAGCGGGTTTTTCTGAAGCCTGGGGAGAAAAAGAAAGTTATTTTGCGCTGTGAAGGAGCGTGGAAAGAGCTTTTTGTTGGAAACAGCAGTGTGGATGGGAAATATTTTTTCTGACATAAGTTTATTGAAATAAAACTATATAAATTAGAATATAGAAAAAACAATAATCAGACACCGTGACAGCCCGGCGTTCATATGCTAGATTAATGCAATTCACTTTTGGAACAAAATGATAGAACGATGTTTGTGCCGTGAGTTATCTTAAGGGGAGGTAACGACTATGGAACAGAAAGAAAAAATAAAGCTTAAGGCCGTAAATCAAAAAAAAAAGACGCATTCAAATCAGGCAGGGATGAGCAGTGAGGCAAAAATTGCCATGCGCGTGTCTATAGTCAGTATTGTCATCAATCTGCTTTTATCCATCCTGAAATTACTTGCCGGAATCATTGGAAAATCCGGTGCCATGATTTCTGATGCAGTGCATTCTGCATCGGATGTTTTCAGTACCTTTATTGTCATGATCGGCGTGACCGTTTCAGAACGCAAGTCAGATCAGGAGCACCCCTATGGTCATGAAAGGCTGGAGTGCGTGGCGTCCATTGTGCTTGCAGTAATTCTGGCAGTTACCGGCCTTGGTATTGGCGTGGCGGGAATGAAGGAGATTTTGGGGGAAGAAAGTAGTCTGGAAATCCCTGAGGCAATGACCTTAATTGCAGCAGTGCTTTCCGTTGGAATCAAGGAGTGGATGTACTGGTATACCAGAGCAGCTGCAAAGAAAATCAATTCCGGAGCACTGATGGCTGACGCGTGGCATCATCGCTCAGATGCGTTGTCCTCTGTGGGAGCATTTATTGGTATTCTCGGTGCAAGAATGGGATTTCCACTATTAGACCCTGTGGCCAGCGTGGGAATCTGCATTTTTATTGAAAAAGCAGCCTATGACATTTTTAAAGATGCAGTAGATAAAATGATTGATAAGTCCTGTTCACAGGATGAAATTGATGCTATGAAAAACATGATTTTAGAGCAGGCGGGAGTGGACGATATAGACGAAATCAAAACCAGACTGTTCGGTGCTAAAATTTATGTGGATGTTGAAATTGCCATGGATGGAGGAAAGACGCTGGAGGAGGCGCATGCCATTGCAGAGCAGGTTCACGCAGTCATGGAGAAGGAATTTTCACAGGTCAAGCACTGTATGGTGCATGTGAATCCGAGAAAAGAGAAGGGGGATACAAGGGAATATGGAGAAAAAGCAGAGCAGGAAGATAAAGCAGAATGTGAAAACAAAACAGATTAGAAGCTTTGAAATTCCACCGGAATTAAAGCTGGGTGTTGCGACGGCGGCAACACAGATTGAGGGTGGCGACAAAAACAATTCCTGGTATGCATTCTCCATGAAAAAAGGAAATGTAAAGGATGGAACCAATTCCCTTCGTGCCAATGATCATTATGAACACTTCAGGGAAGATACGGCACTTATGGAACAAATGAATGTGGAGGTTTATCGCTTTTCTCTTGAGTGGAGTCGTATTGAACCGGAGGAAGGAAAATTTGACGAAGCAGCCATCGCGCATTACAGCGAGGAAATCTGTGAGCTGAAAAAGCATGGAATCAAGCCGCTTGTGACGTTGCATCACTTTTCCAATCCGCTATGGTTTGAGAAAAGGGGCGGCTTTGAAAGGGCAGACAGTGTACGTTATTTTTCTGAATACACCTGCTATGTGGCAGAGCATCTGGGAAAAATTGCTGACGAATTCTGCACCATTAATGAGCCTAATATTTATGCAGTCAACGGATATTTGTTTGGAGTGTGGCCGCCTGCCAAAAAGAATTTTGCGGAGACGATAGCGGTGCTTCGAAATATGGCAAAATGCCATATAGAGGCCTATAAAATCCTGCATGAAATGATTCCCGGGTGCAGGGTCGGCTTTGCAAATCATCTGATTGCTTTTGACCCAAGGAAGAAGGAGAGCGCCATTAACCGCACTGAGGCTGCCTTTTTTATGAGGGGATTTCAGTGGGCTGTCATGGATGCCATGGCATTTGGAAAATTTGATTTTCCGCTTGGATGTGCCGGCAAAAGGCAGGGCATCTTTTATGATTTTATCGGGATCAATTATTATACCAGAAATGTAGTATTTAACCTTCACTATGAGACAGACAGTAATGTTTTCGTCAATGATCTGGGCTGGGAGATTTATCCCAAGGGGATAAGACGCCTGTGCAGGGAATGCTATAAACGCTACGGAAAGGATATTTTTATCACAGAAAATGGAACCTGTGACAGCCGCGATGCTTTTCGGGCAAAATATATCTATGCACATCTTTATATGATTTCAGATTTACCCTTTGTAAAGCGCTACTATCATTGGACGTTTATGGACAACTTTGAGTGGGCCGAGGGAGAGAGTGCCAGGTTTGGTCTTGTGGCATACAACTATGATACCGGTGAGAAAACCATACGAAAAAGCGGAAGCTTCTACAGCGAAATCATGAAACAGCATTGTGTAACTGATGAGATGATTCAGAAGTATTTGGTGTGAGAACAAAGCTTGGAAAGTATCGCATAACGATATTAAATATCATAATGTGTCGTACGAATCCATTGAAATTTGGGGAGAGGATTTGTATGATAAAGATGTCACAAGGATATAAAAAAAGTCACAGGAGTTTTATGAGAGAAAGTGGGGAATGAAACATGGAAACAGAAATTACACAGGGAACAATTATTTCATTGGCAATTGCAGCAATTGTACTGTTGATTTTACCGGTAATTTATGTGATTGTATGGAAAAAGATGAAGGGAAAACAGACCAGGCTGTCCTGGATGGTATTTGGTGCACTGGGCTTTGCAGTTTCAGCCAGAGTACTTGAGCTTGGGGTACATATGTTTTGTATTGTAGGCAATAATCCGGTTTCAAGGTTTATCAATGGACATACCGTTGCATATGTGCTTTATGGTATTTTTATGGCAGGTATTTTTGAAGAGGTGGGAAGATTCATCATCATGAAATATCTGATTAAGAAAAATAAGACCAGGGAAAATGCAATTATGTACGGCATCGGACATGGCGGTATTGAGGTTTATTTGATCTCACTCATGACGATAGTCAATTATCTGGTTATCGGCGTGATGATTCAGAGTCAGGGATTCGATGCAGCAATGACTGCACTGGGAGCAACCCCGGAAAGTCTGGCTTCTTTTACGACAGTAGCCGGTACAGTGGCTGGATTTAATGGCTTAGCAGCATTTTTGACTGTATTTGAACGGGTTCTCTGTATGGGAATTCATATTTCACTTACAATGGTTGTTTTCTATGGAATTACTAAAAATAAGAAAATATTTTTACTTTGGGCGGTTTTAGCCCATGCAGCAATCGACTTAAGTGCAGCACTGATGCAGAGAGGTGTAATATCCATGGTGGTGTCAGAAATCTGGATTACCGTTGGATGTGTGCTTTTATGTATTTGGGCAAAGAAGCTGTATGATCAGTGCAAATAAGGTATAGAAAAAAATAAAAATTAAGACTGTAAGTTAAATCGGTAAATTAAACCGTAAAAGAATATTTACAAATGTAAAAGCGTGTGATAGAATACGCTCAAAGCATATATTTTATATTTATCTTACAACGAGTATTCGTTTCTAAAACTGCCAATCGGCATATCGTAGAATTTTCAATGCTTTTAATCCCATTAACAAAAGCAGAGAGAATTTGTACGAGAAGATTACAGATATTCTCCTGCGAAACAATCAAAGGAGGACAGGAAATGTCAAAAGAAACTGGAAATGCTGTAGTATGCAGTGAAAAAGTAATTGGAACGCTTGGATTAGAACACGCACTTTATCAAAATTCCGGTCAGCTGTGGTACGATGAAGCCGGGAAAAAGGTTTTATCCTACAAAGAGGTCCTGGCGAATATTCTGAAATACGCGATACCGGAATATTCCGAGTATTCTGTCACTAAGATTATGAGCTTTATTGAGGATGGTTCAATTTCCAATGAGACGCCGATCGGAGCAGATGCTGACACAAGAATAATCGGAGAAAATACGGTTCAGTCGTCGGTGAATGAGGCAAATTTGACCTTCGACGTGCTGTTCAGTGTACTAAAGCCGGAAAAGAAAAAGATTCATATCCATATAGATGTAGAGCTGCAGGGAAATTATTATCCGGGGTATCCACTGGAAAAGAGAGGAATCTATAATCTTTCCAGAATGATCAGTTCCCAGCTGGATGTGGTAAACAAGAAGAGTAATTACAACAAACTGGAGAAGGCCTACTGCATTTTTATCTGTGTGGGCGGAGTTCCACAATTTCTGAAAAACACCATATCCTATTACGGAATTGCCAATAAGAAAAATATAGGTAAGGTAAAGCCTGATAAAAGCTGTTTCGATTTAATGGATATGGTTATTATCCGGCTTGGAGAATCAGTTCAGGATAATGTTGCTGAAATTTTGAAATTTCTCCATGGAATATTCTATAATATTGAAGAGGTCAGGGAATACATAGATTTTTCAAAAAATGAAGCATTACGGGAGGAGATAAAACAAATGTCTATAAACGGAGAGCATTTAATTGAATACGGAATGCAATTGGAGAGAGAAAAGACGGAAAAAGAGCTTGCAGAGATTCGAAAAAGTGCAGAGGAGACGGTTGCTAAGTTGAAAGTTCAATTGGAAGAGTCAAATAGGAATATACAGCTTTTGCAAAAGCGCTTGAACGAACTGGAAGCAAAACAGAAAATGTAGTTTATTGGAAAGATAGCTGAATAATAGAAATTTGCTCCAAGTGCATTGATACTTTTATATGCATTTGGAGCTTTTTACATTTTAACGTCCGCAACTGATATAAGATTATAAATATCCATATAAAAACAAAAACAAAATGTTTTATAAATCAATAGAACAATATGTTTTACATATACTTGCTTTATCTTAGCAGGATTGGAGCAGGCATATGTTAGAACATAATTGTAAATACCAGCATATTCGTGATTTGAGAGAAGATGCAGATATGTCTCAGTCGGACGTTGCAAAGCTGCTGAACTGCAGCCAGGCATCCTATTCTTATTATGAAATTGGAAGACGGGATATTCCAACAGAAGTGTTGATTGAGCTTTCAAAGATATTTCACTGCAGTGTGGATTATCTGCTGGGACTATCTGATGAAAAGAATGGGCTGACAGCTTTGGCTGAAATCAATAGCCGGCTGGATAAGCGGAATCAGAATAAGCTGTTGAGCTATGCGGAAAGATTGTATAAACAGCAGTGAGCTAATCCTTTTCCTTTGGCAGAGTCTTAAAGAAATGAATCGCAAAGGGAATATTGGCAAAAAAGGTCAATACATCTGCAATAGGCTGGGCAATCTGAATGCCCAGTATGCCAAGAAAATGTGGTAAAAGTAAAATCAGCGGAATGAAGAAAAGTCCGCTTTTTAGTAATGCGGTAAAGGAAGCCTGCCCGCCTTTTCCGGTACTCTGCAGCAGCATGTTCGTGCAGACGGAAAAAGGGTGAAAGAAGATGGCTGCACACTGGATAAAAAGTGCAGTACTTCCGATGGCGATAACGGCAGGGTCATCACGGAAGATGCCAATGACATGGCCTGAAACGCACATCCCGAGAATGGCAAAAATACCGAGAGATAGTTCCCCTAAAAGTAATGTGAAACCATAGCCGTCTTTGACTCTTTTATATTTTCCGGCACCATAATTGAAGCCTGCAACAGGCTGAAATCCCTGACCAATTCCCAGACCTACCGCGAAAATGAAAAATGCAATTCGGTTGACAATGCTCATGGCGGCGACAGCAGCATCACCGTAAAGTGCGGCCTGACCGTTTAGCAGCATAGTAGAAATACTGTTCATTCCCTGACGTACCAGACTGGGAAGCCCATTGTAGAGGATGCCTGCAATTTCCTGGGGAAGAGAACGAATTTCTTTTATGGAAAAGGTGCATTGTGTTTTGGGAGACTGAAACAGTGCAATCAAAATTATAAATCCAACAATCTGGGAAAAAGCGGTGGAAATACCGGCTCCCAGAATCCCCAAATCAAATTGAAACATCAGAATCGGATCTAAAATCATATTTAATATGGCGCCTGCGCCCATTCCAATGAGACCAAGGTTAGCCTTCCCTTCGTATCGCAAAATATTATTCATGGTAAAACTGGACATAATAAAAGGAGCTGCAATAAAAATGCACAGTGCATAGGCTCTGGCAAAGGGCAGAATGGTTTTTGTGCTGCCCATCAGATGGAGGATGGGAGTTAAAAAAAGAAGCCCGGATATGGTTAAAAGTAAGCCTGTACTGAAGGAGCAGAAAACGGAGATGGAGGCGGCAGTATTAGCGGCCTTTTCATCGTGAGCTCCCAGACGCCTGGCGACCTGGCTTCCGGCACCGTGACCAAACAGGAAACCAAAGGCCTGCAGAATAGCCATAATTCCAAAAACAATTCCCACAGCACCGCTTGCACTGGTTCCAAGCTTTCCGACAAAGAAGGTATCTACCATATTATAAATATTGGTAATGAGCATGGAAATAGTACTTGGAAGACCAAGCAGTAAAATCAGTTTTGAAACCGGCATTTTTGTCATTTTATCATATTGTGTTGGGTAAGCTTCTTTATGCATAATTTACGCCTCTTTTATGTTCTGCTGATAAGCAAATATGATTATACGCTTTCTTTTTTTATTTTTCCAGCCGGTGTATGTGAAATTGTGATTAATAAAGCGTTGTAAATAATTGTATACAACTTGCAACAGCAGCATATTTATTGTATTCTAGCTTAGTGTTCTTTGTTCTGATTATTGTACAGAGGACAATTGTAATGTAAAGAATTGGAGAAGAAAAGATGGATAACAATCATAATGACAATCGTGATAAATTTTCAGGAAAACTGGGGTATGTTCTTGCTGTTGCAGGCTCGGCTGTCGGGCTGGGAAATATCTGGAGATTCCCGTACCTGGCAGCAAAATATGGCGGAGCGATGTTTTTGCTTGTCTACCTTATTTTAATGCTTACCTTCGGATTTACACTGATTATCTCGGAGACAGCCCTAGGAAGAAAAACAGGAAAAAGTCCAGTTGGCGCTTTTGCGGCGTTTGGGGACAAGCTCCCACTTAAACTGGGTGGATGGATTAATGCCATCATCCCGATGCTGATTGTTCCTTATTATTGTGTGATCGGTGGCTGGGTAACCAAGTATTTATTTGAATATATAAGAGGAAATGTGCAGGGGGTTGCCAACGATGAATATTTTAGTGGTTTTATTTCATCAGCTGTCAGCTCGGAGCTTTGGTTTGTTGTATTCACTGTTATGGTAGTACTTGTTATTCTGGGTGGTGTTCAAAAGGGAGTAGAGCGTGTTTCGAAGGTTATGATGCCACTCCTGATCGTGCTTGCAATTGTGTTATCAGTTTATTCCATGACGAGACCCGGCGCCATGGCTGGAGTAAAGTACTTTCTTGTTCCAAATTTGAAGGACTTTTCCTGGATGACTGTTGTTGCAGCTATGGGGCAGATGTTTTATTCGCTCTCCATTGCAATGGGAATTTTGTACACCTATGGTTCCTATATTAAAAAAGATGTGGATATTGAAAATTCCACCAGACAGGTTGAGGTTTTTGACACACTGATTGCGGTTTTGGCTGGTCTTATGATAATACCGGCGGTATTTGCTTTTGCAGGTGGAGATTCTGTGACACTTCAGGCCGGTCCGTCTTTGATGTTTATTTCCATGCCTAAAGTATTTGCCAGTATGAATTTTGGTGGTGTGGCAGGCCTTGCTTTTTTCCTTCTTGTTCTTGTTGCTGCCCTTACCAGTGCAATTTCTCTGATGGAAACAGGCGTTTCAACGTTCTGCGATCAGCTGGGATGGAGCCGCTTGAAGAGCAGCCTGCTCATGGCTGTGATTATGCTTGTGTTAGGTTCCGCATCTGCACTTGGATTTAATGCACTTGATTTTGTCACCGTATTTGGAATGTCTATTTTGGATTTCTTTGATTTTATTACAAACTCTGTGATGATGCCGATTGCGGCACTTGCAACCTGTATTCTGATTTTGAGGGTAGTGGGCTTAAAAGGGATTGCAGATGAGGTGGAGATTTCTTCCAGGTTTCGACGCAAAAAGATGTACAATATTTTTATAAAATATTTTGCGCCAGTCTTTTTGCTGATTATTCTGATTAGTTCCATCGCAAATGTGATGGGGTGGATTTCTTTATAGAATTTGGGAAAATCAGTACAGTTTTGTAGTGGATTTTCTTGTGGATTTTTAAAGTTGGTTGTATGATAGTCATGTATAATATTTAAGGGAAACGGAGTGGAGGCTCCGGGAAAGAAAGAGGAGAAGAAAATGTCCATTAAAATCGGTATTTTAGGCTATGGAAATCTGGGACGCGGTGTGGAAAGTGCCATTGCCCAGAACGAAGATATGGAGCTTGCTGCAGTGTTTACACGCAGAAGCCCGGAAAGTGTTAGTGTACGCACAAAAGGTGTTCAGGTATTACATGCAGATGAAATCAGCAATATGAAAGATAAAATTGATGTCCTGATTCTCTGTGGAGGAAGTGCAACTGATCTTCCAAAACAGACACCTGTTTATGCAGAAATGTTTAATGTAGTAGACAGCTTTGATACCCATGCAAGAATTCCTGAGCATTTTGCAGCAGTTGATGCAGCAGCAAAGAAGGGTGGAAAGGTTGGAATCATTTCCTGTGGATGGGACCCGGGTATGTTTTCTTTAAATCGTCTGTATGCTAACTGTGTTCTTCCAGAGGGAAAGGATTATACGTTCTGGGGGAAAGGTGTCAGTCAGGGACATTCCGATGCAGTTCGCCGTATTGAAGGAGTCGCAGACTGCAGACAGTATACAATTCCTGTAGAGGAAGCCATGGATGAAGTTAGACGCGGAGAAAACCCGGAGCTTACAACCAGACAGAAGCATACAAGAGAGTGTTTTGTCGTTGCCAAGGAGGGCGCTGACCTTGCAAAGATAGAAAATGAAATCAAGACTATGCCAAATTATTTCTCAGACTATGATACCACCGTTCATTTTATCTCCAAAGAAGAGATGGAACGAGACCACAGTGGACTTCCTCATGGTGGATGTGTCATTCGTACAGGAGTAACAGGAATGGAAAAGGAGCATAAGCATGTAGTTGAATATAAGCTTACCCTTGACTCCAATCCGGAGTTTACAGGTTCTGTTATTATTGCCTTTGCAAGAGCAGTATTCCGCATGAATAAAGAGGGACAGAGCGGATGTAAGACCGTATTTGATGTTGCACCGGCATACCTTTCTCCAAAGAGCGGGGAAGAGCTGAGAGCCCATTTACTGTAAAAGGGTTGTGGATTGGAAAACTTGTGATTTAGTTGAATTATAAGTTGGGCAAATAAAAATTCAGCAGGAAGATGAAAGGCTGTGAAGCTTACAACGTTTTCATGAGGGCATGTTCGCACTGCATGTCACTTACACCGGTATGTAATGCGCGAAAGAACCGCACATTACGTACCGGTGGTGACAATAAGCACTCTCATGAAAAAGTGAAAGCTTCGCAGCCTGTTTTAGTTATTTAAGATGTTCTAATTGGAAATACTTCCTATTTCCAGTGGAGTTTTTCAAGATTTTCGATATAGCAGAAATTTTTTTCTATATCGAAAGATTTCTTGCAGCGGAATCGCATTATCGGTTTACATAATGCAATTGTTTCGATATGCAAAATGAAAAACTCTATATCGAAAGTTTTTCTGAGATTTTCCTCGATATAGAAAAAGTTAATGCGTATATCGAAAATTAGTTTACATAATTTACTTATGTTAACCATTTTTTTTGATTATCTTTCGATATAGGAATTTTTGATGTCTATATCGAAAACGACATGAAAATCAGCTAAGTGAAAAATAAATACATGAAAAAACTACATGAAAATTGAAAAGGCTCCCCGTCCAACCGTTATTATCATTTCTCCTCCTGGCAAAATCTCAATTAATCAATTCACTTTCTGTCAAATTTCAACAAATTAATTTTTCCATCTAAAATATAAGTAATCTTTCCCAGGTCAAATTTCAATTACCTAACCATCCTCCTTCAATTAGCAAATACAAATTGGCGTTATGTAAACCGTTTGGACGTAGAGTGCTTCCATGCTATTCCTACAGAAAAAAATAAGAGAAATATTGGACGCCAGAAGCATGCAATGTCTCCTGGCGTCCAATAACGATGAACAAATCATCTATTTTCAATTATGTAAACAACTTATGTCACCCATTTTGGACGTATATCAGACTTCGCAGCCCTGACGCCCAAAAAGGATTTTTGCAATGATGTAATAAGCTTCACAGCCTTTCATTCCCTTGATTAATTTCTATTCTTTTCCATCCCAGCAGTAGGTGCAGAGCTTGCAAGGCTCAATTCCAACGGCGTCTAGCATATCATCAAGGCGGTTGAAGCGGAGAGAAGTAAATTTCAATTCCTTACGGATTTCTTCGACCATCTGATTGTACTTTTCAGATTCCGGATTGGTGTACTCCTGTAAGATTTCATCAGGAATATTCAGCCCGTCTTCCACACCCTCCAGTTTGGCGATAACACGTCGGGTAATCAAATCCATCTCAGAATTGGAGCGGGAGAAGTTCAGGTATTTACAGCCATAGATCAATGGTGGGCAGGCTGGACGAATATGAACTTCCTTGGCACCACTCTGATATAAAAATTCTGTAGTTTCACGCAGCTGTGTTCCGCGAACAATAGAATCATCAATCAATAATAGACTCTTATCTTTGATCAAATCATGAACAGCAATCAGCTTCATCTTGGCAATCAGGTTTCGCTTACTCTGAATAGTAGGCATAAAGGAACGGGGCCAGGTTGGTGTATATTTAATAAATGGTCTGGAGAATGGAATGCCGGAAGCATTGGCGTATCCGACTGCATGTGCGGTTCCGGAATCGGGAACACCGGCAACAATATCAGGCTTTACGTTATCACGCTTTGCCATACGCTCTCCGCAATTATAACGCATCTTTTCCACACTGATTCCTTCGTAGGAACTGGATGGATATCCGTAGTAAACCCAGAGGAACGTACAAATTTTCATATCCTTGCCGGGAGCAAGTAATACCTTGGCACCGTCAGCAGTAACAACGTCAATTTCGCCAGGACCTAATTCTTTGTAATCCTGATAGCCTAAATTGCGGTATGCAAAATCTTCAAAGGTAACGCAGCAGGCGTCGTCCTTTTTCCCCAAAACAACCGGGGTACGACCATATTTATCTCTGGCGGCATAAAGTCCCTTTGGTGTCAGAAGCATTAAGGAAAGAGAACCCTCAATGAGCTCCAGTGCATAGTGAATACCATCAATCAGATTTTCTTTTTGATTGATAATGGCAGCTACTAACTCGGTTGGATTGATTTCACCACTGCTCATTTCCATGAAATGAGAGTTTCCGCTGCTGAAAATCTGCTCTGCGATTTCTTCCGCATTGTTTATTTTACTGACCGTTGTAATTGCATAGGTTCCGTGATGGGAACGAACCAGCAATGGCTGAGGCTCGTAATCGGAAATACAGCCAATCCCAAGATTCCCATGCATTTCCTGCATATCTTTATCAAATTTAGTACGGAAAGGAGCATTCTCTATATTGTGAATGGAGCGGTCAAACCCCTTCTTCTCATCATAAACAACCATACCACCACGTCTTGTGCCAAGATGCGAGTGATAATCCGTTCCAAAAAATAAATCAAAGACACAATCTTCTTTTGATGCGACACCAAAAAATCCACCCATTTGTTTCTCTCCCTTGTTTTAATTTAAAGCTGCGATTTACTTCGCAAAAATGTTTTTGAATATATACAAACATATTTATCATAACAATCCTGTCAGCTGATGGCAAGAAAAAAGTAAAAGATTCGTATGTGAAGATTATTACGTGAGTTTTCTTGCAAAAAGTAGACTCCTATTATATGATAATCAGAAGAAGACGAAATGCAGTGAAAAAAGGGGGAGAAAAAGGTGAAGAGAATTTTTTTTATTGATTATGAGAACGTGGATGTCTCGGGATTAGATGGGTTAACGAAGTTAACAGGACAAGATTGCGTCTGGTTTTTTTATAGCGAAAAACACAGTCGAATGTCTTTCGGACTACACAGACGTATTACAGAATCTCCAGCTCAAATGAAGTATACGAAAATATATGAAGTTGCTCCAAATCTTTTGGATCGAAAGCTGATGGAGGAGGCTGAGCAGGTAACAAGAATGGATACGAGAGCAGACTACTTTATTATTTCAAAAGATCAGGGATATAAGGGGTTTATTCAAAGACAGAATCAGAAGGGAATAAATATTAACCTTTTTCCTAATATTGCAGAAAGTAATCAAAAAAAGAAAGATGATTTAATTAAACTTATTAAAGCTAGATTGATAAATGATAAGAAAAAACAGTATAATTTATCAGAACAAGAAATCAAACTTATTGCGTGTATGATTATGGAGTCTGAAAATAAAAGCGAATTAAATGTTAATTTACAGAAATTATTTTACAATCAGGATGTAAAATATATTTTTACAAGGATAAAGGATATAACCTATAATTTATAGAAAAGTAGAAAGGCGGAACAGCATGGTTTATACATTAGAAAACGATACGCTTCACATAGAAGTGGAATCCTTTGGAGCAGAACTTAAGGTTGTAAGAAGAAAAGCGGATAACAGGGATTATATGTGGTATGCAGATAAAAAATACTGGGGAAGAACCTCACCGGTGCTTTTTCCATTTGTAGGAAGTCTGAAAAATAAAGAATACAAGCTTGACGGGAAGGCTTATCCAATGGGACAGCATGGGTTTGCCAGAGATATGGAGCAAACCTTGATTTCTCAGACGGAGGATACTGTCTGGTTCGAATTGAAATCAAATGAGGACACCATGAGTAAATATCCTTTTGCCTTTATTTTAAATATTGGGTATAGATTGACGGACAATAAGGTGGAAGTCATGTGGAAGGTAACAAATCCAGATGAGAAAAAGCTGTATTTTTCCATTGGAGCCCATCCGGCATTTTTAATTCCGGAGGATAAGTCAGGCTATGCACTTGGTTTCGGGAAAGCAAAAGAAATCCATCATCATGGAAATACTCTGGATACCGGATTGGCTGTGATGGATGAAGACCTGGTTCTGACACCACAGAACGGTAAGGTTGAGATTACACCGGAATTTTTTGACAGATGCACCATTATGGTAGAAGGGAAACAGACGGATGAGGTTTCTATTTTTGATCCAGAGGGGAAAGCATATGTCACGGTGAAATTCGATGCTCCTTTATTTGCAATCTGGTCACCGGAAGGCAAAAAGGCTCCGTTCCTCTGTATCGAACCATGGTATGGAAGATGTGATGCAACCGATTTTGATGGCGAGCTTGCAGAGCGGGATTATACCAACTGTCTGGCTGGGAAAAAAGTGTTTGAAGCAGGATATGAGATGATATTTGATTGAATTGTAGTGAAAGATGGTCTAATTGTATTAGACAGTATGAAAATGGCTTCCTATAAGAAGAATAGGAAGTCATTTTTATGTGCGTAAATGGAAATTTGCTTATATATACGAGTAGGGGAATACCAATGATAGAAGTCAAATATATTACCAAGGAATTTGTTTCAGATAAAAAATATCCAGGATTAAAGGGCGCGGTCAGAGGTCTTTTTAGCCATGAAAAAGTAAGAAAGGTAGCCGTGGATGATATTTCTTTTTCCATAAAAGAAGGAGAGATAGTTGGATATATTGGGAGTAATGGAGCCGGGAAATCTACGACCATCAAGATGATGACAGGAATTTTAAATCCCACCAGTGGAAGCTGCCTTATTGGAGGAATCAATCCATGCAGGGAGCGTATGAAAAATGCACAGAATATAGGTGTCGTTTTTGGACAGCGAACGCAGCTTTGGTGGGATCTGCCGCTCTCTGAGTCGTTTACTATTTTGAAGGAAATCTATGATGTTTCAGATGACGAGTATCAGGAGCGGATGAAATTTTTAAATAAGGTTCTTGATTTGGAGAGCTTTTTTGACCGACCGGTCCGTACACTTTCTCTGGGACAGAGAATGCGTGCAGATCTTGGCGCGGCACTTTTACATAATCCCAGGGTTCTCTATTTAGATGAACCGACCATTGGCCTGGATCTGGTGGTAAAGGACAAAATCAGGGAAGCCATCAGGGAAATCAATGAGAAATTTCATACCACCGTCATTCTGACCACACACGACATAGGAGACATAGAGGAATTGTGCAGCCGTATTATCATCATCGATGAGGGAAAAAAGATTTATGACGGCAGCCTGGCAGACCTGAAGGATTCCTACGGAAATCATAAAAAGGTTTCCATGGAGGTACGTTCTGTTAAGGCGGCGGCAGCCATTGACTGGAAAGAAGCATTGGGCGAAAGAGTAATGCATCTGGAAGCAAATGTGGATGAAGAAAAGAAAATAATTACGGTTTCATTTTTAAAAAGCGAAATCCAGGTGTCTGAAATCATTGCGGCGGTTATGGCAGTGACAGATGTGAAGGACATTCAGATTCAGGAGACGGAATTATCACAGATTGTGAAGGAAATTTATAATCATGGTGTAAAAGCGGGGTTAAATCAATGAGGGGAAAGACAGCAGGTGTAAGAAAAAAACTGAAAATTTATCTTCCATTTACTTCCAATGAAATAAAGAGGAATATGGCATATAAGGGTGCATTTTATCTTTTTGTTTTCTGCACCACCTTCAGCTCCTTTATTAATTTCTTTCTTTGGAAAGCAATTTATGGGAGTGCACAAAATGCAATCCTTGGGGGTATGAGCTGGGATGAAATGGTTGTGTATGTATTTATGAGTTACGTGACCAGCACCTTAATTATGGTTGGAATTTCAGAAAACGTCAGTGAAGATGTGGTAAAAGGAACCGTGGCCATGAATCTGATTAAGCCGATAGACTATCGCACAAGCCTGATTTTTCAGGCACTTGGGACAAGTATTTATCGTTTCTTTGTCCCGAGTGTACTGGTTTGGACAGGAGTGGAGGTGTATCGTGTTGCGGTTATGAAGGGGGAATTGCCCTCGCCTTTGACGGTGCTGTTATATCTTTGCAGTATGTTGTTTAGCTTCCTTTTGTATGTTCTGTTTGATTTCTGTTTTGGAATGATAGCCTTTTTTACAACCTATATATTTGGACTCTCTATGGCAAAAGCGGCTTTTTTAGCGTTCCTGACAGGTCAGCTGATTCCGTTGTCCTTCTTCCCGGAGGCGGTGCAGAAAGTGTTTGAATTTCTGCCGTTTTCCTCGATGGTATATACACCTGTGATGATTTATCTTGGAAAGTACAGTGGACAGGAGCTGCTTTTTGTGTTGGGCAGACAGCTGATATGGATTGCTGCTTTGTACGGACTTGGAAGTCTGATCTGGCGAAGGGTGACCAGACGGCTGGTTGTGTTAGGAGGATGAGCCATGAAAAAAGTAAAACGATATGCCAGACTTTACCGGGTATTGATTTCACAATTTTTCAAGATGATTGTACAGTCGAAGGTTGATTTTCTCATGGGACTGCTGGGATTTTTCCTGACACAGATTATGGGAATTATTTTTCTTTATCTGGTATTTGGGCAGATTCCCAATCTGAAGGGATGGACGCTGGCACAGCTTATTTTTATTTACGGGTTTGCACAGATTCCAAGGGGAATTGATCATCTGTTTACGGATAATATCTGGATGATCGCATGGCGTCTGGTCATAAATGGAGAATTTGACCGTTATATGTTAAGGCCCATGAATGTTTTTTTTCAGATTATCAGTGAAAAGCTTCAGCCAGATGCACTCGGAGAGCTTTTGGTTGGATTTATTCTTTTGTTTCTCTCGATGTCAAAGGGAATTCTAATTGTAGATGCCACACATGTAGTGCTGTTTTTTGTATCGATTCTGGCAGGAGCAGTCATCTATACGTCCATTAAACTGTTTTTTGCCACGCTTGCATTCTGGATCAAAAGGAGTGGACCGTTTTTACAGGTGGCCTACGAAATGGCTGACTTTGCCAAATATCCGACGGAAATCTATGCAAAACCAATTCAGTTTATTTTAACCTTTATTGTTCCCTTTGCGTTTGTGGCCTATTTGCCAGCAAGCTATTTCCTTATGGAAAAGAGCGGGTTGCTGACCATTGGCGTGGAAGTTGTGATTGCTGTTGTCTTCTGGGTGATTGCCTATTCCTTTTTTAATTATGGAATTACAAAATATGAAAGTGCCGGGAATTAATATTTTTTAATATTTCCAGCACTTTTATTTTATTTTTATATTTTATACTTCTCTTATAGGCAGGAAGGATAGTGCTGAATAAAACAGGGAGAGAACGAATATGTGGTGGATGAAAAAATTTCGAAAAAGAAAAGTACAAAGTCTTTTGATTTTTGTTGTGGTTGGCATGTGTGCCACGCTGATTACGGGAAGCGCAGTTATTTTAACCTCGCTCACCAGTGTGTATGAGGAGCTGGCGGAGGAAACGGAGGCACCGGATACCAAGATTTATTCAAGGATTGGGTTTGGAGGCAGTCAGTATAAAGAACGTTTGGAAAAACTCGACTGTGTGAAAGAGATTACAGAAATTGAAGCGGTAAGTGTTACGGCACTTTCCTTTGAAAACCAGGAAAAGGATGTGTTTCTGGATGTCTGTCAAATGAACGAAGGAGTGTATGGCAAAATTCGGGTTCTCTCCGGAAACGTGGATGATCTGGATGAAAAAAGCTGTCTGTTACCGGAATCCATAGCAGTTTCTGTCGGTGTAAAGGTGGGAGATTCTGTTTCTGTGAGAATGGGGGAAAAGAACTACGTTTATAAAATTGCTGCGACCTATGCGGAAATCTATTCTGCGGCAACACAGTATACCTGCGATATGCTGGTCCAGAAATTGCCTGACGGTATGAATATCAAAAAGGTGTATGCGGTCAATTTAAAGGAAGGCGTGAGCTGTGACGAATTGATTGGGGAATATACCAAAGAAAACGATGGCATCATGGATGGATATTTCCGGTCGAAGGATGACAGTATCATGAATGCGGAATTAACCGAGCTTATTTTAGGTGGAATTTTACTGGGAATCAGCTCTGTGGTATTTCTTGCAATCCTGTTGATTATAGGCTATATCGTGAAAAACTGCTTTGCAAAAGATAAAAGAACAATTGCCATATATAAGACCATAGGCTATCAGCCGGGGCAGATTCGGAGAATATACATTACCTTCTATATGAGTATCATCTTTTCGGCAACAGTTGTCGGTGGCTTACTGTCTCCGCTGCTTTCCAACTCCTTTATCAAAGGGGTTTATGAAAATATCGGGGGCTACGGCAGAATCAGTGGCTTATGGCAGATTGTCACCTGTGTCCTTGTAATCAATCTTGCAGCGTTTCTGATGCTGTTTGGGGAGACCGGAAGAATCGGAAAAATGAAACCGGTTGAAATACTGAATGGAAATGATGAGGAAATTGGAAAGAAAAAACTGAAACAGAGCAAAAAGGAAAAGTTTAATTTCTCGCCGGCAGCCATGGCAGTTCGAATGATGAAAAGAGACAGGAAGAATACTGCACTTTTAATTTTGACCTGTATCATCAGCTTATATATTGTGAATCTTTCTATTGTATGTCTGCAGAATATTGACCTGATCAAGGGGGAGACAAATTATTATTGGTTAGGGATTGATAAACATGATGTGACCATTGAGAGCAATACAACAAAAGAGCGGTTTTATGAAATCTGTGATGAGGTAAAAAAGGATGAGCAGGTGGAAAGGGCTGTAAAAAGAAATTATGATCTTGGATTTGCAATTCCCTATCACCAGACAACCTCAGCCATTGTAATGGAAAGCTACAGGGGAATAGATATGCCAGTTTTAAAAGGTCGAAATCCTGAGAATTCGGAAGAGGTTGTGGTTGGAAATATTTATTTAAAAGAGTTTGGAATTGACGTGGGGGATTACCTTACGGTTCAGTTAAATGATGAATGTAAGAAGGATCTGCTTGTGGTTGGAACCTATCAGGGATTTTACAATCTTGGAAGGGGCGTCAAGGTTCTTGGTTCTCTTTTAGATGAAAACAATGTAGATTATTCTTATACACAATGTTCCATTACTTTGGATTCGGGGACTGACAAGGAAGCATTTATGAAAGAACTGAAGCAGGAATATGGCGGCGATATTAAGGTGATTGACCGTAAAAATCTGTATTCCTCCATCATGGGTGTTGTGTGCGATCCTCAGCGTGCAGCGCTGCAGCCCTTTGTAATTATTACAATTCTGATTGGTGCATTGAATGCTTTTTATATCATTTACGCATCTAATGTGGCAAAGAGAAAGAAATATACCATTTATAAAAGCCTTGGATACACATCGTGGCATTTGCTGTCCATGAACTGTATTTATGTAGCGATTGTTGTACTGATCTCTATTGCAGTAGCCGTACCGGCCTTCATTATTTTGTTTCCCAAGGTCATGGTGTTAGCCATGTCCGCCTTTGGATTTGCGGAATATAAGATGGTGATTGAACCTGCGACGCTGTTGATCATCAATGCGGGGATGCTTCTTGTTTTTCTCGCATCGGCCTGTGTGGCAGCAACAGAAATTTTTAAAAACCATATTGCACAGATTATGAGTGAATAGATCTGCTTATGAGAAATCAGGGTGAATGAAAAGAAACTCGATAAATCAATGGATTGAATATAGAAAAGGATGAATAAGAGAATGGAAAATGTTATAATCAAAACAGATATGTTATGTAAGAGCTATGTCAGTGACGGGGAAGTCAATCACGTTATCAAAAATATGGAGCTGGAAATCAGGGAGAAGGATTTCACGGTCATTATGGGAGCTTCCGGTTCAGGAAAGTCTACATTGCTGTATGTATTAAGCGGAATGCTTGAAACGACCAGCGGAGACGTGGAATTTGCAGGAGAAAAAATCACACGGCTGAAAGAACGGAAAATGGCAAACTTCCGCAGAGAGACGCTGGGGTTTGTTTTCCAGAATATCAACCTGATTCCGGATCTGACAGTCATGGAAAATATTATCTGTCCGGTTTACGGGACCGGAAAATCCATGCAGGAGGCAGAGAGGACAGCAAAAGAGCTCATCAGGAAACTGGATTTGGAAGGGCAGGAAAAGAAATTTCCAGAGCAGCTGTCTGGTGGTCAGAGACAGCGTGTGGCAATTTGCAGAGCACTGATCAACAATCCAAGAGTGCTGTTTGCAGATGAGCCGACGGGTGCGTTGAATTCCACCCAGGGAAAGCATGTGCTGGATATTTTTTCAAAAATACATGAGGAGGGACAGTCAGTAGTGATGGTTACCCATGATCTGAAGGCTGCGCTTCGCGGGAATCGTATTATTTATCTGAGAGATGGAAGAATTGACGGAGAGCTGACGCTGCCACCATACAGCGAAGCAGATGTGGAGGAAAGAGAAAAATGTGTCTTCTCTTTTTTGAAGGAGCATGGATTCTAAGCAGGATGATGGAAATAGATTAGAGGAAGGAAGCAGGGGATGGCCAGAGTATTAATTGTAGATGATGAAAAAGAATTGGCTGAGGTTTTGTGTGAGTACCTGAAGGTGGAGGGCTTTGAAACACAGTCTGCCTTTGACGGCATAGAAGGGATGCACAGGTTTCAGGAGTTTCATCCTGATCTGGTTGTCCTTGATATCATGCTTCCGGGCAAAAACGGAGTGGAGGTATTGAAGGAGATTCGGACTGAATCTGATATTCCCGTGATCATGCTTTCGGCTAAAAACGGAGAGATGGATAAGGTAATCTCCCTGGGTGCCGGTGCAGATGATTATGTGACAAAGCCATTCAGTCCCCTGGAGCTTGTTGCCAGAGTAAAGGCACAATGCCGCAGGTATGGCTCTTTTGGAAAAAGTGAGCAGAATCAGAAGCAGGAGCGTATTGTGCTTCGAGAGGAAAGCTATGAAGCGGAGTTCGACGGGGAAAAGGTGGAGCTTTCCACCAAAGAATTTGAGGTTCTTCGTTTTTTTATACAAAACAAAAATCACGTTTTTTCCAGGGAGCAGATTTACGAAAATATCTGGGGAATGAACGAATACGGAGATATAGGGACAGTCGCTGTCTACATTAAGAAGCTGCGGGATAAGCTGGCACTGTATCATATGGATTACATTAAGACCGTATGGGGTGTGGGATATAAATTTGTGGCAGAGGAGCAGCAGTGAGACTGCAGAGTGGCGGACATAGAGATAGAAAAAGAGATAGACAAAGAGATAGACAAAGAGATAGACAAAGTAATGAACAAAGAGATAGACAAAGAAATGGATACAGGTTCGTGGGGGAAGAGATGAAAAGGAAGCATACATTTCGATTGAATAGAAAAGAATTTGGCTGCATTTTAATTTATGCAGCCACTTTTGGTATCTGTTTGTGGTTCGCATTTTCTCATTATGGTATGGGAAACGAAGAGGAGATCTACAACAGAGCCAGAATCCTGTTACAGGATGATCTCATTGCGATAAAGGAGGGAGACGATTCTGTTTTACGGGATTGTTATATGGTTGGCATTGATGGAAGGATAAGCTTCAGCAATGTTTCAGATTATACAGTGGGTGAGCAGGTCAATCTGACCAGAGAATTACAGTTTGATTATGCCTTCGCAGAGAAATATCAAGGTGATTTAAAGGTTGTTTTTCCTGTTGAAAAAGCAGGAAGGGTAGCCTCGTTTGCAGTTTTTTGGGTAAAGGAATCAGAGGTTTCAGGTCAGAGGGGGATGGAAGCAATTTTGTGCTTTCTGCCACTTTTCATCTGGTTTACAGCTACCCTGGTGACCTTTCTTTTTTTCCTGTTTCGATATCACAAACGCATGCTTGTGCCGATGGAGCAGATGGCAGAATCAGCCCAGGCAATTATTGGCGGTGATTACTCCAGACAGATTGTGCAGGAGCGGGAGGAGGACAGGCCACAGAATCAGATACAGAACCTGATTTACAGTTTTGAATCCATGCGCGATGAACTCAAAAGCAGGGTGGAGAGAGAAAATAATCTGCGAAAGGAGCAGAAGGAGCTGATGTCCTGTATGTCTCATGACCTTCGCACTCCGATTACCACCATTCAGGCACATGCAGAGGCTCTCAGGGATGGAATTATCAAAGAGGATTCCAAAAAGAAGGATTATTATGAGACAATCGTTCGCAAAACAGAAGTTCTGAATCATATGATTGCTGATTTATTAGATCATTCCAACGCACAGCTGAATCAGTTAAAGGTTGAGAAGCAGGAAATTTATTTTTCAGAGTTTATGGACAGACTGGCTGAAGAACTGGGAGCTTTCTGCCAAAAAGCAAATTGTCAGTTTGTATATGAGAGAGAAGAAAAGGATATTCTGGTTCAGATTGACCAGGGAAGAATCAGTCAGGTGATTTATAATCTGGTGGAAAATGCCTGCAAATATATGGATAAAGAGAAAGCGGCAAGGGTTTCACTCTGCTGTGCAAGAAATCAGGAGGAGCGTCGAATTTATATCAGAGTAAAGGATAATGGACCGGGGATTGAGATGGTGGACATTCCTTATGTTTTTGACCGTTTTTACCGTGCGGAAAAGTCAAGGAGTATGCAGATACCGGGAGCAGGACTGGGACTTTCCATCTGTCGTTATATCGTGGAGGCTCATCAGGGCGAAATTTCCATTAACAGCAGGAAGGGAGAGGGCTGTGAGGTTTCTTTCTTTTTAAATTATTAGTAATAACGAATTAAATTATTGGCAGTAACGAATTAAATTACTAGCAGTAACGAACAGGCGGACCTGAAGCAATACCTCAAGCCCGCCTGTGTTTTTATATAAGGGGAATGATAAATTCAGCGATGAGAACAACCAGGCAGCAGGTGACGGAGACCTCAAAAAGTCCTGCACCGATCCATGCTGCAATAATACCACATATCAGGGCAAGTGCACCGGCAATTGGGGACGCGGTCGCTTCCATAATGGCTGGAAAGGTCATCACAGCCAGAGTGACATATGGTACATAGTAGAGAAACGACTGTAAGAAACGATTTTGAATGGGTTTCTTAATCAGGGTCAGAGGGAGCACGCGGATTGCGTAGCTGACCAGTGCCATCGTGGCAATATAAAGATACATATTATGCGTCATGAGCAACCTCCTTACTGAAAACAGAGCTGTCAGAAGCGTTTTCTTCGGTATTTACCGGGAAGAGAATGGCAGCAGCGCTGGCCAAAACAAGAGTCAGAATAATGGTTCTGGTGCCACCGGACAGGGAGGAAATACCTGGGAGCACAGAGGCCGCATAGCTTAGTCCAAAGCAGATGGCAACTAAAACAGCAATAATTCTGTTTTTGCGTGCAGGCGGGATAATGACTGCCAGAAACATACCGTAAAGTGCAACACTGAGGGCACTGACAATTCTGGCAGGTAACAGGTTTCCGGCTATAATGCCCAGAGCAGTTCCGCTGGCCCAGCAGGGGGCGGCAATCAATATGGCGCCATAGGTATAAAATGGATTGATGATGCCTTCTCTTGCAATTGTGATACCAAAGAGCTCGTCTGTCACGTCAAACCCCAGAATAAAACGGTGGATAAATGGTTTGGCAGGCATTCTCTGGGAGAGTGCGGCACTCATCAGCAAATATCTGGCATTGGCAATGAGTGTGACAATGGCAACCTCCAGATAGGTTGCATTTACTGCAATCAGAGAGAATGCAGCATATTCTCCCGCAGATGCATTATTGAATAAACTGGCTAAAAATCCCTGAAGGGGTGAGAGTCCGGCCATTCTTGCGGCAATGCCCAGGGAGAAGGATACTGCTAAATATCCAAGACCAATAGGAATACCATCCCTCATGCCTTCACGAAATACTTTTTTACGTGTCATAGGTATCATCCTGTCCTTTTTGTCATGTTGAAATCATAGTGGCGATATCAGTATCGCCTTCACTTTTCGAATAGAAAGTATAACAAAAATGTTTACATTAGTAAAACAAATATTTATAATACAAACATAAGAAAACCTTATAGAGGGAAAATGTATGATTTCAAAACATGAAATTTTTTGTAAAGTAATAGAGACAGGGAGCTTTACCAGAGCGGCAGAGCAGCTTGGATATTCCCAGAGTGCGGTTTCACAGACGGTCAAAACACTGGAAAATGAGATGAAGACAGTTCTTGTTTACCGAAAAAAGGATGGCATTTCGCTCACCGGGGATGGGAAAAAGTTTTTTCCCTATATTCAGGCTGTCGCCGGTGCAGAGGAAGCCCTGGAGGAAAAAATCCGCGAGATGGAGGGGCTGGAGGACTGCACGATTCGTATTGGAACCTTTACCAGTGTGAGCAGAAATCTTTTGCCACAGCTTATGAATCAGTTTAAGGAAAGGTATCCCTGCGTTCATTTTGTGCTTTCACAGGGGGAGTACACGGGGATCGCAAACTGGATTCGTGAGGGAAGTGTGGATTTTGGTTTTTTGAGTGCAGAGGCAGTCGATGGAATCGAAATCAGAAAGCTGTATACAGACCGGATGATGGCTGTGCTTCCCGAGGGGCATCCTTTGGGAAAAGAGCAGACAATTTCAATCAGACAGCTTGCAAGGGAGACCTTTATCCTGTTGGATGAGGGAGCCTACAGCCTGCCCTTGGAGGCGTTTCGAAGGAAGGGCTGCGAACCGGATATTGAATACAAGGTTTATGATGACTATTCTATTTTGGCGATGGTCAGACAGGGACTGGGAGTTTCCATGATCTATGAAAAGGTTTTGGAAGGGTTCGAGGAAGGTCTGACTGTTCTGCCACTTAAGGAAAAGGTGGAGAGGACCGTGGCAATCGGATACAGAAACTGGGAGATTATGCCCATTGCAGCAAGGCGCTTTGTGGAATTTGTGCTGGAGCAGAGGCACGAAAAGTGAACAGACTGATGCATGGCAAGGAAAATTGGCAGAGGCATGGAAAGGGAACAGACAGAGGCATGGAAAGGAATAGATTGATATATGGAATCCGGATATTGGCAGATTGATTCAAAGAAGGAACAGATAAAGCTGGTGTGGAGGCTGAGTCTGCCTGCAATTATGGCGCAGATTACTTCTATTGTCATGCAGTTTATTGATGCGGCCATGGTTGGCAATCTGGGAGCAGGACAGGCGGCATCTATCGGACTGGTAGCTTCCAGCACCTGGCTGCTGGGAGGACTGTGCTCCTCCTTTGGAGCGGGTTTTTCCGTCCAGGTGGCGCATGCAATAGGAGCGGGAGAAAAGGAAAAAGCGGCCAGAATAGTGAAATGTGCCCTTTTATATGGAGCTTTGTTTGCATTACTCCTTGCCGGAATTGGAGTGCTCATCAGTGGAGAGCTCCCCACATGGCTTGGGGGAGAAGCGGGAATTGCCAGAGATGCCGGGCATTATTTCATGATTTATGCCGCCTTTATTCCCATTGTTGAGATGAACTACCTGGCTTCCTCCCTGCTGCAATGCAGTGGAAACATGAAGGCCCCGGGAATATTAAACAGCTGTATGTGTGTGCTGGATGTGATTTTTAATGCATTCTTTATCTTTCAGTCATCACAGCTTCAGCTGGGAAAAATCACTTTGACAATTCCCGGCTTCGGCCTGGGCGTAGCGGGTGCGGCACTGGGAACAGCACTGGCGGAAACCGTGATTGCGGTGATTATGCTCTACATACTTTTAAGAAGAACTTCTTTTATGAGGGAGCAGAATGCGCCATTAACAGGCTGCCTTGCAATCTTGAAAAAATCGGTCAAAATATCTTTGCCAATGGCAATTGAACATACTGCATTGTGCGGGGCGATGGTGGCTGCAACCAGAATTGTAGCACCACTTGGAACAGTTGCACTTGCAGCCAATTCCTTTGCGGTGACAGCTGAAAGCTTTTGCTATATGCCGGGATATGGAATCTCATCCGCGGCAACAACTCTGGTTGGTCAGTGCTTTGGGGCCGGAGAGAAAAAGGCGGCAAAGCGTTTCGCATGGCTGACGGTTTTACAGGGGATTTTCTTTATGAGTGTAACGGCAGTTCTTATGTATTTTCTGGCGCCAACATTTTTTCAAATACTGACTCTGGATCAGGCAGTCAGCGAGCTGGGCGTAAAAATACTTCGAATTGAGGTGCTTGCAGAGCCCTTTTATGCTGCATCCATTGTAGCATCCGGCGCGTTGCGGGGTGCGGGGGATACGTTCATTCCAAGCATTATGAATCTGTTCAGCATATGGGGAGTTCGCATTACGCTGTCTATTCTTCTGGTTGGCTCCTATGGTTTAGTAGGAGTTTGGATTGCCATGTGTGCAGAACTGTGCTTCCGGGGAACAATTTTTTTGATTCGTATGGCGGGAGGAAGATGGCTTCGTGCATTTAATTAAAAACATGTCTACCATTTTCCTCTTATTTTTGTTATCATTAATGTATATTTGTTCATACAGTAGAGTAATACAATTTGAGGAAGATACGGGATGACAGAAGTGGAGAAAAAGAGAACGGCTGGAACAAAAATTAAAAAGAGAATACTTGCGGGGCTGATGTCCATAGGTCTTCTTTTTGTGTGTATTTATCTGGGCGGCGTTGTTTTCTATTCGAGTCATTTTTTGAAAAATACTTATTGGAATGGATTTGATGTTTCCGGCAAAAGCAGTAAGGATGTCATTTCGCTTTTGGAAGACTACAAGCTGCGTGTTGTGGAAAAAACAGCGGATGGACAGACGGTGACAGAAGAAATTTCGGCCAGGGATCTTGGGCTTTATCTTAACGATGACAGTTTGATTGAAAATCAGATTAAGGAACAGAATTCATTTGGCTGGCTCTCCGATAAGAAGCATGAGTTCTCCAATAAGCAGGTGGCATTTTTGGATGAGGATATGTGGGAGGCTGCTGTTTCGAAGCTTAGCTGCTTTCAGGAAGCCTTTGTTACAAAGCCGGAGGATGCCCATCTTTCCGATTATATAGAAGGAACAGGCTATGAAATTGTTCCTGAGATTACGGGCAATGAGCTGGATGAAAAGGTGGCAAAGGAATTCATTGCAGAGGCATGGAAGGATTTGGCAGACGAGGCAGATTTGACTCAAAGTGACTGTTATCTGAAGCCTTCCGTATATAAAGAGGATGAAGGTCTTTTATCTCTATGCCAGAAGCTGAACGACTATTCCAATCTGGAAATCACCTATCAGTTTGGAGATACGACAGAAAAAGTAGATGGTGTTACCATGCAGGATTGGCTGTCAGTTTCTGAGGGGGATGTGATTTTAGATGAGGGAAAGGTTGCTGAATATGTGGCGGGCCTTCGTAAAAAATATGATTCCATATTCAGAAGCCGGGAATTTGATACCAGCTATGGTAAAACGATTACCATAACCGGTGGTGACTACGGCTGGTGGATGGATTATAATGAGGAGACAAAGCAGCTTTGCGAGATGATCAAAAATCATGAGAGCGGGTCGAGGACTCCGGTATATTACCAGGCAGCAGCGCAGTATGGTGCAAAGGATTATGGAAATACCTATGTGGAAATAAATCTTACCGCTCAGCATCTGTTTTTTTATCAGGATGGACAGCTGGTGCTGGAATCTGATTTTGTTTCAGGAAATGAATCAAAGGGAAACGGAACACCGGAAGGAATTTATGGAATTACCTATAAGGAGCGGAATGCCACTCTCGTGGGGGAAAATTATGAGACACCGGTTTCTTACTGGATGCCTTTTAATGGGAACATCGGACTTCACGATGCCAGCTGGAGAAGTGAATTTGGAGGAAACCTCTATTTGACAGGTGGTTCCCATGGCTGCATCAATCTACCACCGAGTGTAGCGGAACAGCTTTATGGGCTGGTGCAGAAGAAAACCCCTGTGATCTGCTATAAGCTTCCGGGCACAGAGCCGGTTGTGAGTGTTGACCCGGTGACAGGCTTACCATTGACGGGGCTTACCAATCCTTCCACGGGACAGACGGATCAGAATGCAGGACAGATACCTGACCCGGCGGGCGTGATCGGAAGCCAGTAAATCGGCGGAAATAAACAGATATTCAGTATGAATGTATAAATGGAATATAAAATTAATGAAAATAGAAGATAAATGTAAAAAGTTTAGTTGAGGATGAGGAAGAAAATGAAAAAGGGATTTGACAACGAGAAGTACTTAAAGATTCAGTCAGAACACATCAAGGAACGAATTAATCAGTTTGGAGACAAGCTTTATCTGGAATTTGGAGGCAAGCTGTTTGATGATTTTCATGCATCCCGTGTTTTGCCTGGTTTTGAGCCGGACAGCAAGCTGCAGATGCTGATGCAGCTATCTGACATGGCAGAAATTGTAATTGTAATCAGTGCCGCTGATATCGAAAAAAATAAGGTCAGAGGAGATTTGGGAATCACCTATGATATTGATGTTCTACGTCTGATTGGTGAATTTGAAAATAAGGGCCTTTTTGTAGGAAGCGTTGTCATTACCCGTTTCGCAGGACAGAGTGGTGCAGTTCAGTTCATGGAGCGTCTGGAAAAGAAAAATATCCGCGTATATAAGCACTACGCGATTGAAGGTTACCCATCCAATATTCCGGTTATTGTCAGTGACGATGGCTTTGGTAAAAATGATTATATTGAGACAACAAGACCGCTGGTGGTTATTACGGCACCTGGACCAGGAAGTGGAAAGATGGCAACATGTCTGTCTCAGCTTTATCATGAGAACAAACGCGGTGTGAAAGCAGGCTATGCAAAATTCGAGACCTTCCCAATCTGGAATATTCCTTTAAAGCATCCGGTAAACCTGGCTTACGAAGCAGCTACTGCAGATTTGAATGATGTAAATATGATTGATCCTTTCCATTTGGAAGCATATGGCAAAACGACGGTCAACTATAACCGTGATATTGAAATTTTCCCGGTTCTGAATGCTATTTTTGAAGGAATTTATGGAGAAAACACCTATTATAAATCACCTACGGACATGGGTGTAAATATGGCAGGAAACTGTATTTTTGATGATGAGGCCTGCTGTGAAGCATCGCGTATGGAAATTATTCGCAGATATTATACTGCTATGAATAAAGTGGCAAAGGAAGAAGCGTCTGAGAATGAGGTTTACAAAATTGAGCTTTTGATGAAACAGGCCAAAATTACAACAGATGATCGAATCGTGACGGTTGCTGCCAGGAAGCGGGCAGAGGAGCTTGGGGTTGCGACCGCAGCCATTGAGCTTGAGGATGGACAGGTAATCACATCAAAGACCACGGATTTCCTTGGTGCATCTGCGGCACTTTTATTAAATGCATTGAAATATCTGGCAGGGATTGATCATAAGGAAAAGCTCATTAAGCCGGAGGCAATTGAGCCAATTCAGGAATTAAAGGTTCGTTTCCTCAGTGGAAAAAATCCAAGACTTCATACAGATGAGGTATTGATTGCGCTTGCATTGTCGGCGGCAACCAGTGAGAAGGCAAGACTTGCCATGGACCAGCTTCCAAAATTAAAGGGCTGTCAGGTTCACACCTCGGTTATGCTTTCCGAAGTGGATACCAAAATATTTAAGAGGCTTGGTGTTGATCTGACCAGTGAACCAATTCGGAGTGGACTTCGTCTGTATTAATAAAATTACAACCGAGAATTCCCATAAGAGAAGCAAAAAGTGTGAGTAGCACACGGAGAGAAAAGATGTCTGTAATAGTGGTAATAGATGGACAGGGCGGCCGAATGGGCAGCATGTTTATTGATAAGTATAAAAAAAGAATAGCTGATGAAACATCAGCTGAACATAAAAAGAACATTCAGATTATTGCGGTAGGAACCAATACTGCAGCTACAACCGCCATGCTTAAGGCTGGAGCGGATGCAGCAGCTACAGGAGAAAACCCTGTGGTTGTCAATGCCAGGAAGGCAGATTATATAGTTGGACCAATCGGTATTTTGGCAGCTGATTCTCTGTTAGGAGAAATCACAGAAAAAATGGCCATTGCAGTGGCAAAAAGTGATGCAAAAAAGCTGCTGATTCCCGTAAATTCCTGCGGAGTTTATGTGGCAGGCGTGAAAGAGGCTTCCCTGACGGAGCTGGTTGATGAACTGGTAAAGGAAGTCGAATAGGTTCAAAGTCATTATATTTAGGTTTGAAGTAACAAAGTAAATGAAAGCACACCGCTTTAAGAGGGGTGCGGAGAAAATGAGTTGATGCCATGAAGGCACAAGGCTTCCTAAGGAGGCTCTTGTTTGCTTGTGATGTACTGCCATAGACAGGAGCAGTACATTCTCTTCATGGTGTCTTTTTTTGGAAGGAGAAAAAATATGCATATGGCAGATGCCCTTGTAGCACCGGCGGTTGCTGCAACCATGTATGTCTGCTCCAGTGTGAGTGCAGGCTATTCAATTAAAAAAGTGAAGATGGAGAATGATCCAAAGAAAATTCCGGCAATGGGAGTGATGGGAGCCTTTGTTTTTGCAGCACAGATGATTAACTTTACCATTCCAGGAACAGGCTCTTCAGGACATTTGTGCGGCGGTGTCATGCTGTCCGCAATTTTAGGACCCTACGCAGGCTTCCTTACAATGATTGGAATTTTACTGATTCAATGTCTGCTCTTCGCAGACGGAGGCCTCCTGGCCCTTGGCTGTAATATCTGGAATATGGCAGCCTATGGCTGCTTTATCGGAGGACTTCTTATCTGGAAGCAGCTTATGAAAAAGGGCGTGACCAGAAAGAAAATTGTGATTGGCTCAATTGTGTCCTGCATTCTGACGCTGCAGCTGGGCGCTTTTTCTGTTGTGCTTGAAACGCTGGCATCTGGAATCACAGAGCTTCCATTCTCTGTATTTGTGGCGGCAATGCAGCCAATTCATCTGGCTATCGGACTGGTGGAGGGTATTATTACAGCAGCCGTTTTAGTTTTTGTTTATGAAGCTAGACCGGAGATGATCTGGACCGGTGAGTGTCAGGGAGAACAGGTGAACGGCCTAAAGAAGAGCACTGCACAGAAGGAAGGCAGGCTTACCTTTAAAAAGACGATTTTGATTCTTGGTATTCTTGCGGCAATTGTTGCAGGAGGGTTATCCTTGTTAGCATCGGCTTACCCGGATGGCTTAGAGTGGTCCATGGAGCAGGTGACAGGAAGCACAGAGCTTGAAGCAAAGGGCGGAGCCTATGATGTGGCAGCAGACATTCAGGAGACAACGGCAATTTTACCGGATTATGCCTTCAAAAACTCTGAGTCAACAGTGGGGACCTCCGTTTCCGGCTTAGCGGGTGGAGCAGTTGTCCTGGTTGTCTGTGTGGCAGCCTGCTACGGATTCCGATTCTTTAGAAAGAAAGAAAAGCATGAGTAAAATCAGTAAGACAATACATGATATCCATTATATGGATCAAATGGCAGAGAGGGACATCTGGATTAACCGGATGGCTCCTCTTTCCAAGCTTTTAGTGACATTTTTATATTTAATACTGGTCATGTCCATACCAAAAGAGGATTTGTCAAGGCTTCTTTCCATGGGACTGTATCTGGTGATTCTGGTGATTACAGCAGAACTGCCCTTGAAGAGAACGCTGTATCAGCTGCGATATGTATTGATGATGGTTTTGCTGTTGGGAGTGGTAAATCCGCTTTTGGACAGGCAGGTGGTGACAGTGATTGGTGGTGTTGCCATTACCAGTGGTATGATTTCCATGGTGAGTCTGGTGTTGAAGGCTTCCTTTGCAGTTTTTGCCTCTTTTATTTTAATAGAGACTACATCAATAGAAAATTTATGTTATGCTATGCGAAGAATACATGTCCCCAAAATGTTAGTCACCCTGATTATGCTGATTTACCGCTATATTATTCTGATGTTAAAGGAGACGGAACGCATTACTCAGGCTTATGCCATGCGTGCGCCAGGACAAAAGGGAATCGCAGCGAATGCGTGGGGTTCGTTGATAGGAGGTATGCTCCTTAGAACCATGGACAAGGCAGAACTGGTTTACGAGAGTATGACGCTTCGGGGATTTAACGGAGAGTTTTACCTCAGGGGACAACAGGATAAAAGGATAAACAGTGTCCTCTATTTTGTGGTGTGGACTATGATACTTTTACTGCTCAGAGTATTTCCTGTTTTTGAAATAGTAGGAGAAATGCTTTAGGCTGCAGCCTGTTACTCTTAACAATATAAAGCAACCGGAAACGTGAGAATGAAATGATAAAAAAACAGTTAGCGATAGACAACTTGAAATTTCAATATGGGAAACATAATCAAAGCCATAACTATCCAGTATTTGACGGTATTTCTTTTAGTACGCAAAAAGGAGAGTCTGTTGGTATTATCGGGGCAAATGGCGTGGGAAAGTCAACACTGTTGAAGCTGTTGGTCGGGCTGTTGCCTGAATATGAGGGCAGCATTAAAATGGATGATATTCCAGTGGTGAATGCTAATCTTGCTCAAATCCGTCAGAAGACCGGATATGTATTTCAGGATTCTGACAGTCAGCTCTTCATGAATACCGTCTATGAGGATGTGGCCTTTGGACCGAGAAATTATGGAATGAATGAAAAAGAGGTTGACGAAAGGGTGCGTGATGCATTGACCAAAGCACATATCGAAAGGCTTGCCGATCGCCATATCTATAAGCTTTCGGGTGGAGAGAAAAAGCTTGTGGCGATTGCAACAATTCTTTCTATGGGAGCTGAGGTTTTGTTGATGGATGAGCCATCTGTTGCACTGGACCCGGGAAATCGAGAAAACCTGATACATATTTTGAATGAGCTCCCAGGAACAAAATTAATAGCGTCTCACGATTTGGATTTTATATACGATACCTGCGAACGGACAATTTTGCTCAATCATGGTCAGATTGTCGCAGACGAAGATACCAAAATACTGCTTAGGAACAGGAAGCTGCTGGAGGAGAATGGACTTCGTTTGCCATTATCCTTCCGTTTTCTGGATGGAATATAAGAAAGCTGGAAAAAGTTAAAGGATTAAAAACCACAGCATGTGTGAAGTTGTAATAGCTTTGAAAGGAGCCTGTATGGATACAAGAGAAGTGTTGGAAAAAGTAAAAAATGGTGAGATTACATTAGAAGAGGCAGAAAAATATTTCCGCAAGAAACCCTTTGAGGATATGGGATATGCCAAATTAGACACCTACAGAGAGATTCGCTCCGGTTTTCCAGAGGTGGTCTTTTGCAGCGGTAAAGCCGATGAACACCTGCTTCATATTTACGAGACACTCTATAAAGCAAATGGGGAGGTCTTTGGAACCAGAGCAGGTAAAGAACAGTATGAACTGATTAAAGCAGTTATTCCAGAGGTAACCTATGATAAAATTTCCAGAATATTGAAGGTGGAGAAACCAGACAAAGTGCGTAAAGGGCTCATTGCTGTGTGCACGGCAGGAACCGCAGATATACCGGTGGCAGAGGAGGCAGCCCAGACCGCAGAATACTTTGGTAATGAGGTTGTACGGATTTATGATGTGGGAGTCAGCGGAATACACAGGCTGTTTGCCAAGCTGGACCTGATTCAGAGTGCAAACTGTGTAATCACAGTTGCCGGTATGGAAGGGGCTCTCGGAAGTGTCATTGGCGGACTTGTGGATAAGCCGGTCATTGCGGTTCCGACCTCGGTAGGGTATGGAGCCAATATGCATGGAATTTCAGCACTTTTGACCATGATTAATTCCTGCGCCAATGGAATCAGCGTGGTAAACATTGATAATGGCTATGGCGCAGGCTATATCGCATCACAGATTAACCGTCTGGCCCGGTAGATGGGGAGTGTTGGAGAGACAGAGGCGGAGACTGAGACAGATATTTGTGGGTGCTTACTAGTATTCGCTGATGTTTGCTAATGTTTGCCGATGCTTGCTGATATTTGCTGATATTTGTTGATATGGGGCAATGTTGAATCCAATTTTCGATATGAGAAAAAATGTTTTGTATATCGAGGAAATATTCTTGATTGGTTAACATAATACAGGTGAATCTATTAAAAATTCGATATAGTAAAAAAGTTTTTCTATATCGAAGCTTTTTTGTAAAAAACCTTCAATATAGAGAATTAAAATTTCTATATTGAAAAATGGTTAACGTAATTAGAATTATGTTAACTAATACTGGAAATATTCTTCGATATAGAGAAAATTATTTCCTATATCGAAAAAGACAATTTAGAATGACAAGGAGCATCATAAAATGGAAAAAAATACTTTATATTTAGATTGTAATTCCGGAATCAGCGGAGATATGACAGTGGCAGCGCTGCTTGATCTTGGAGCCAGCGAGGAAGAACTGAGAAAAGTCCTTGCCGCAATTCCCACAAAGGGATTTTCTATAGAAATTTCCCGTGTAAAAAAGGCCGGATTAGATGTTTGTGATTTTGATGTGGTCTTAGATGAGGCACATGAAAATCATGACCATGATATGGAATATTTATATGGGCATCTGCATGAAGAAAGCCATGATCACCACGAAGACCACGAGCACAATCATCATGAAGATCATGACCATGACCACCACGAAGACCATGACCATGAGCATAATCACCACGGAGACCATGACCACGACCATCATGAAGACCATGGCCACGATCATCACCATGATCACCACCATGAACATCGCGGCATGAAAGAAATTACAGAAATTATAAATGCAACACAGATGCGTGAAGGCGCGCGAAAAATTGCTATTCGCATCTTCCGTATTTTAGCTGAGGCAGAATCCAAAGCGCATGGTGTTCCGGTGGAGGAGGTACATTTTCACGAGGTTGGAGCCATTGATTCTATTGTAGATATCGTTGCGGTGGCTGTCTGCCTGGATAATCTGAATGTGACAAAGTGTGTTGTGCCATTTATATGTGAGGGAAGCGGAACAGTCCGTTGTCAGCATGGAATTTTGCCTATTCCAGTACCTGCTGTAACACACATTGCAGCTGCCTGGCATTTACCTGTTCAGATTACTCAGACAAAGGGCGAACTGATCACCCCAACAGGAGCAGCGATTGTTGCAGCAATTATGACGGATACCAGACTTCCAGAGTGCTTTACAATCAGCAGATTGGGCATGGGTGGTGGAAAAAGGACTTACGACAGACCGAGTATTCTACGTGCCATGCTGATTGAAAGCGGCGAAAACCAAAGTGTAACGGAAGAGTCCAGGAGTGTAACGGAACCCAGAAATTTAACAGAGGAATCCAACACTGCAGCAGAAGAATCCCAGAGTACAGCAGAAGAATCCCAGAGTACA
>CAZUCI010000005.1:0-14495 GCA_964619485.1 uncultured Lachnospiraceae bacterium | reverse complement strand
AAGAATCCCAGAGTACATCAGATTTTATATGGAAGCTGGAGAGCAATATTGATGACTGCAGCGGTGAAAATATGGGCTATGTTATGGAAAAACTTCTGGAGGCAGGAGCAAGAGATGCTTACTTTGTACCTGTATTTATGAAAAAGAACCGCCCGGCCTATGAGCTGAATGTTATCTGTAAGGACGAGGACAGAAAGAAGCTGGAGTATATCATTTTTGAGGAAACAACCACTATTGGCATACGCAGAAAGAGGATGGAGCGCACGATTATGAAGCGCAGAGTGGAAACCATTGAGACATCCTTGGGAAAGGTACAGATTAAGATCTGTGAGCTGGATGGAGAAGGTGGAGAAAAAATAGTAAAGCTATCCCCGGAATATGAGAGTGTAGCCGCTGTTTGCAGAGCCAGTCAGGAAGCATTTCAGGTTGTTTATGACCAGATAAAGAAAGAGGGATACACATGGCTGAAAAAACATTGAACATAGAAGAGAAAAGAGAAAAATTAGTTGCAAAAATGGAGAACTATACAAAAAATGATGTTGCCGTTGCCTTTTCCGGAGGCGCAGATTCTGCACTTTTACTTCAATATGCGGTTGAGGCGGCAAATCGGAACGGAACAAGGGTCTATGCCGTTACAGTCCAGACGAAGCTGCATCCCACGGGAGACCTGGAACTGGCACAGAGGGTAGCAAAGGAGAGCGGTGCCATTCACATGGCAATTTTTATTGATGAGCTGCAGGAAACCGGTATCGAAAATAATCCGATTGACCGCTGCTATCGCTGCAAGCGGGGCATTTTTCAAAAAATAAAGGAGCTTGCAGGAGAAAGAGGAGTAACAACAATTCTGGAGGGAACCAATGCAGACGATCTGACTCATTACCGCCCTGGAATAAAGGCCCTGAGAGAGCTGAACATAATCAGTCCTTTGGCTGACTGCGATCTTAATAAGAAAGAGATACGCTTGCTCGCAGGAGAAAAGGGTATTTCGGTGGCAAACAGACCTTCTATGCCCTGTCTTGCGACCAGACTGCCCTATGGCGCAAAGCTTGATTATGAGCTGCTGCATAAAATTGAACTGGGAGAGGAAGAAATCAGAGCTCTCGGATTTTACAATGTCCGTCTTCGTGCTCATGACAATATTGCGCGTATTGAGGTGGATGAGCAGGATATGGAAAAGCTTTTGAAACAGAGAAAAACGGTCCTTGAAGCTGTAAAAAAACAGGGATTTGTGTACGTGACCATAGATTTGGAAGGTTTTCGTTCCGGAAGTATGGATATTGTGTTATAATATTCTAATACTTTTTTAAAAAGTTAAAAATGGAAAGATGGTAAAAAATATGCAATATCGTAAGAATAAATCTGGTGAAGATATATCAATCCTGGGATATGGATGCATGCGCTTTAGCAAAAAAGGAAACGCAATTGACCTGGATAAGGCGGAGAAGGAAGTCCTGTCTGCCATTGACGCAGAGGTGAACTATTTTGACACAGCCTACATTTATCCAGGCAGTGAAGTGGCTTTGGGTGAAATCTTAAATAGGAATAACTGCAGAGATAAAGTTAATATTGCGACGAAGCTGCCACAGTATCTGATTAAATCCAGAGAGGGCATGGATAAGTATTTTAATGAAGAGCTTAAGAGACTGCAGACAGACCATGTGGATTACTATCTGATGCATATGCTGACAGATGTGGCATCCTGGGAAAAGCTTTGCAGACTGGGCGTAAAGGAATGGATTCAGGAAAAAAAGGAAAAGGGACAGATTCGCAATCTTGGTTTTTCCTTTCATGGAAATACAGAAA
Source organism: uncultured Lachnospiraceae bacterium (assembly GCA_964619485.1). GTDB lineage: Bacteria > Bacillota > Clostridia > Lachnospirales > Lachnospiraceae > UBA2882. The sequence goes on along the minus strand of CAZUCI010000005.1, from coordinate 12,692 downwards.
CCTTTTTGAAAATTCTGGAGGCTTATGACTGGGATTTCTGCCAGATTCAATATAACTATATGGATGAAAATTCCCAGGCCGGCCGCAAGGGGCTTATGGCAGCTGCAGAAAAAGGAATTCCCGTCATTATTATGGAACCTTTACGGGGCGGAAAGTTGGTAAATATGATTCCGGAGGATGCCAAAAAGCTGATTGCAGATTATCACAAAAAGAGAACTGCAGCGGAATGGGCACTTCGCTGGTTATGGGATCAGCCACAGGTTACCTGTATTCTGTCCGGCATGAACTCCATGGAGATGGTGGAGGAGAATCTTCGAATTGCATCGGAAGCGGTTGTTGGTGAATTTGATGAGGAAGATTTTCGGTTCATTGATTCTTTAAAGGAAAAAATCAATGCAAACACCAAGGTGGGCTGCACGGGCTGTGGCTATTGTCAGCCCTGTCCAAAGGGTGTGGATATTCCGGCGGCATTTCGCTGCTATAATGAAATGTATCTGGAAGGAAAAAGTGTAGGCCGTAATGAGTATATGCAGCTGACTGCTTTGAAAGAACATCCAACCAGTGCTTCTTATTGTATTGAATGTGGAAAATGTGAGCAGCACTGCCCACAGCATATTGAGATTCGAAAAGAACTGAAAAATGCCTCCAGAGAGCTGGAAACTCCAATTTATAGGATTGCACGAAAAGCAGTGCAAATCTTTAAGTTGTGGTAAGAATATAATAAAAAACTAGCTGCGATATTTGCTGATAAGGATCAGCGGTATCGCAGTTTTTTTGCATAAAGAGTGTTGTTTTCGGAACTTTACCCAGGTTTTACGTTTGTTTACGAATTGCTGGTAGCGGGATAAAAGAAAGGAATGAGAAAATAAGCAAAAAAATAGGGTGGGTTAAAATATATATGAAAAAAATACCAGCAGTGATAATCGCAGTGCTTCTAATCGCCAGTCTGGCAGGCTGCGTTGGAGCATCAAATCAGAAAAATGCGGATGGAAAAGGAACAACTGATGCAGACTTTTCAACGGGTTCAGGCAGAGAGACCATTAGTATCCTTTCCGGTTCGGAAAATAAGGAGCTGGAGGATATCCTTGCAGAATGTGCAGATGAGACAGGCGTTCGAATTGAAATGACCTATAAAGGTTCTGTGGACATTATGCGCGAACTGGAATCAGGTGCGGCGGATTATGATGCTGTATGGCCTGCAAGCAGCATATGGATTTCTTTGGGAGACAAGTCACATCTGGTTAAGCATGAAGAATCCACCTCCATTACACCGGTGGTTTTTGGCGTGAAGGAGAGTCTGGCCAAAAGACTTGGCTTTATTGGGAAAGAGGTATCTGTACAGGATATTTTAAATGCTATTGAAGAGGGTAAGATGAGCTTTTGCATGACCAGTGCAACACAGTCTAATTCAGGTGCAAGTGCATATATTGGATTTCTCTATGCGCTTCTTGGAAAACAGGAAGGCCTGACGTCGGAGGACTTGCAGGATGAAACGCTGAAGGAGAGTATAACAGAGCTGTTAGATGGAATTGAGCGAAGCTCAGGAAGCTCTGACTGGCTAAAGGAGCTCTTTTTGGAGAGAGACTATGATGCCATGGTCAATTATGAGTGCCTTATTATTGATGCAAATGAAAAGAGAACGGCACAGGGGAAGGAGCCACTTATGGCCATATATCCTTATGATGGCCTTTCCATAGCAGATTCTCCTTTAGGATATGTGGATCATGGTGACAGCAAAAAGGAAGAAGCCTTCCTTGCTGTTTCGGAGTATATGCTTTCTGACAAGGCACAGCTGCAGATTGAAGCAACCGGACGTAGAATTCAGAGCAATTCCGTGAGTGAGGAAAATCAGTCTGTATTTGTAAGTGAGTGGGGAATCGACACACAGAGAGTACTTTCTCCTATTCAAATGCCAAATGCTGAGGTTCTGATGGAGGCATTAAATCTTTATCAGACAAGCTTTAAAAAACCGTCTCTTAACATTTACTGCCTTGATTTTTCGGGAAGCATGTCCGGAGAAGGACAGGAACAGCTGAAAAAAGCGATGGAACAGATTCTGGTTCAGAAATATGCAAGAGAAAACCTTTTACAGGCAAATGATGGAGAAGTAAATATTGCTGTTTTGTTTGATGATGAAGTACTCGAGGTTTTTGAGGCGAAGGATGATTCGGATGAAGCACTCGAGGAATTGTATACAAAGATTGCATCCTATGAAACACACGATGGAACTGATATTTATCAGGCAGCGGTAAAAGCACTTGAAATTGCCTCAGACTATGATTTGAGTGAATATACACCGGCAATTATTCTTATGACAGATGGGCAGTCGGAAAATAACAAGGAGTTGTTTGATCAGGCATATCAATCCTATGAACTGGATATTCCGGTCTTTTCCATAACCTTTGGCGATGCAGATGCAACACAGCTGGATGCACTGGCAAAGGAAACGGCAGCGAGGGTATTTGACGGTACAGGGAATTTGTCTGATGCCTTTCGGAATGTGAGGGGATATAACTAAATGAAAAAGAGGAAAGAGAAAAAAGGAAGAAAGGAATTACTTGTGATTCTTTTTTCTGCAATTCCTGCTTTGCTTTTATTTTTACTGCTATTCATAGGTCTTCATTGGAATATTTTTCTTTCAATGGGACTTTCAGCTGCCGCCTATCTGGCTTTAACGTTAGTGCTTAAGCCGGAGGAACACATTGGAAAGCTGGAGGTTTCTTCATTGCAGAATGGAGAGTTTCTGCGGGACAGGCTTGGAGAAGCGTTAGAGGATTTTGAAAGAATAGAGCAGGCTGTTCTGCAAATACATGATATGGAATTACGGAAGCAGTGTGAAAAGCTGCGCGAGGTTGGAAGAAAAATTTTAATTACCTCACAGAAAATCCGCAGAAGATTGCATCAGCCAGAAGATATATTGATTATTACCAGGAAACAGCGGCAAATGTAATGGAGCATTATGTTACGCTGCAAAGCACTCCACTTTTGGAGAATGAACGGCAGAAAGCATATACAACAGCGCTGGAGGCAGTTCAGATTCTTTACGATGCATTTTGTCTGCAGTCTGAGAAGCTGATGCAGAATGAGATACTGGATATGGAGTCGGATTTGAATCTGCTTAAACAAACATTGCAATCCGAAAACTATCAGGAGTATTTGAGGTCGGCGGAAAGGAAAAAGGACACGAAATAATAAAATGAAAAAAAGAACAATTGGACTGATTCTTTTGATAATTATCATGGGAGTCATTGGAGTTATCTATGCGCTCACAGCAGGAAAGCAGCCGACACTGGATGTGGATGGTTATGTTGGGGGAGAAAAAATCGGTTTTTTGGAAGACGAACAGGTAAAAGAAATACTGATGGAAACATATGGAATCAATGTAAAATATGCCAAGGCCGGATCACTGGATATGGTCAGTGCCAATCTGGAGGGAAAGAATTATCTGTTCCCTTCCAGCACAACGGCACTGGAATATTATGAGGATTTGCACGGAAAACCTGCCCAGAGTGAGATTATTTTAAATACCCCCATTGTTTTATATACCCATAGAAGTATTGTGGATGCATTAGAAAATGAGGGGATGCTTACCGAGCAGGAAAATGTAACTTATATTGATATGGAAAAACTGGTATCGCTCATACTGGCGGATACGCAGTGGTCAGAAATTGGATTGGCGCAGCTTTACGGGAAGATTTCCGTAGATACAACAGACCCTGCAAAATCTAATTCCGGAAATATGTTTGCGGCTCTTTTGGCCAATGTGCTCAATGGAGGTGAGCCTCTTTCGGATGCAAATGTTGATGAGGTATTACCAAAACTGCAGTCTATTTTTGGGAAGCTTGGATATATGGAAACATCCTCAGCAGATTTGTTCAGTCAGTTTTTAAAGATGGGCGTGGGTGCAAAACCCATTATTGCGGGATATGAAAGTCAGCTTATAGAATATGCGGCAAGTAATCCGGAGGAATATGAAAAGATAAAGGATGATATCGTGATTCTTTATCCTGCACCGACAGTCTGGTCAACACATGTTCTTATTGCATTGGATGATTCGGGAAAAGAGCTGCTGAAGGCATTGCAGGATCCAAAGATACAGGAAATTGCATGGGAAAATCATGGTTTTCGAACAGGCGGCTACGAAGTAACGCCTGAGAGCAGGGAGGTGCAGGTAGCAGGAGTGGCACAGGACATTACCATGGTTACACAGATTTCCCAATACGAGGTTATGAAACAGCTGATAGATGGACTGAAGTAAAAGCATATAAAAAAGAGAAGGAAGAGGGAGCGAGTTATGGCAGAAATTACATTGAAGGAACTGAAGGAGGAACATCAGATTACCAACACAGTGGAAGAAGCAGCGGCGGTTGTTGAGATTACAAAGCAGGTTGACCAACTGACAGAGCAGGAAAGAGAACAGGTGAATTCTCTGAAAGATCAGATTGATATCAGAAATTCTCAGATGCTGATGCAGTACGGGGCTGGCGCAAAGCAGAATATTGCGGATTTTTCCGAGAATATTCTCTCTCACGTGAGGGCAAAGGATTCAGGTGAAATTGGTAATTTGATGACAGAGCTTGTGGTTAAGGTTCAGGGACTGGATTTTGAGTCTCTGGAAAAAGAAAAGGGCTTGATGGGACTCCTGAAAAAGGGAGAGGCAAGGCTGAAACGCTTTATCGGACAGTATGAGAAGCTGGAAACACAAATTGATATCATTGAGGGAAAACTGGACGATGCACGCATGGGAATGTTAAAGGATATTGGCATGTTTGATACGCTCTACCAGAAAAATCTGGAATATTTCAAACAGCTGCAGATCTATATCGCTGCAGGTGAAGAAAAAATCAGAGAGTACAGGGAAGTCACAATTCCGGAACTTCGTAAACAGGCAGAGCTGGAAAATGATCCTATGAATGCTCAGGTTATTAAAGATTTTGAAGATACGGTAAATCAGTTTGAAAAAAAGGTGTTTGATTTAAAAACGAGTAAAACAATTGCAATTCAGACAGCTCCTCAGATAAAGCTGATTCAAAATAATGACAAGCTGCTTGCAGATAAGATTCAGACGGCAATTCAGGATACGATTCCACTCTGGAAAAGCCAGATGGTGATGGCGCTTGGTCTTTACAGACAGCAGGAGACATTGAAGCTGCAAAGAGATATTACGGATGCAACGAATGAGCTCCTTATGAAAAATTCAGAGAGATTAAAGCAGAACACCATTGAAGTGGCAAAGGAATCGGAGAGAGGCATTGTGGATATAGAGACTTTGAAAAAGGTTAATGAAAATCTCATTTCCACAATTACAGAAACTGTCAAAATTCAGGAACAGGGAAGAGTGAAACGTCAGGAAGCAGAAACAGAGCTTTTGAAAATTGAGGGGGAAATTAAGCAGACATTATTAAACAACAAAATGTAAATGGCTGAAAAAGAACTCCAAAAAGGACTGTAAAAAAAGAACATTTTATTTTTTCCTCATCTTGTGTATAATAGATAAGAACAACGGAGGAAAGATATATGTTAGAACTGAAGAACATCTCTTACCTGGTAGAAGATGATACCAAGGAAATTATTAAAAATATCAGTCTGACGGTGGACGAGCGATTTGTGGCTCTGACTGGGCCAAATGGCGGTGGAAAATCTACACTTGCCAAGATTATTGCCGGTATTATTACCCCATCCAGCGGACAGATTCTGTTAGACGGTGTGGATATCACAGCCTTAAATATTACGGAGAGAGCCCAGGCAGGAATCAGCTTTGCATTCCAGCAGCCGGTGCGTTTTAAGGGAATTACCGTGCAGGATTTGATTATGCTGGCAGCAGGCAGAAAAATCACCATTACAGAAGCGTGCAATATCCTGTCAGAGGTTGGTCTCTGCGCCAGAGATTACATCAATCGTGAGGTTAATGACTCTCTTTCTGGTGGAGAACTGAAGCGAATAGAGATCGCCATGATTTTAGCCAGAGGAACGAAGCTGTCCATTTTTGATGAACCGGAAGCCGGTATTGATTTATGGAGCTTTAACAGTCTGATTAAAGTATTTGAAAATATGTATAAAAAGATCAATGGATCCATTATGATTATCTCCCATCAGGAGCGTATCCTTGACATCGCAGATCGAATCATTCTGATTGCAGATGGCCAGATTAAGGCGCAGGGAACCAAAGAAGAAATTATGCCGATGATACTTGGAACAGGTGAAGCCTGCAAAGTATTAAAGGATAAGATGTAGGAGGAGCAAAATGGATCAGATTCAAAAGACTTTGTTAGAGGAAATTGCCGGTCTGCATGAGGTTCCACAGGGCGCTTATAACATCCGTTCCAACGGAGGACTTGCCGGAAGAAATACAACCGAACATATTGATATTGTAACCAAGACAGATGTTTCCGGAATTGATATTATTGTGAAGCCGGGAACAAAGAAAGAGAGTGTTCACATCCCTGTTATTATGAGCCAGTCCGGCTTGAAGGAATGCGTATACAATGACTTCCATATAGGCGAAGACTGTGATGTTACCATTGTCGCCGGCTGTGGTATCCATAATGGCGGAGACGCAGCAAGTGAGCATAGTGGCATTCATCGTTTCTTTATTGGAAAAAATTCCAAGGTCCGTTATGTGGAAAAGCATTATGGACAGGGCGATGGAAAAGGTGAGAGGATTATGAATCCAGTCACCGAGATGACCCTGGAAGAAGGGGCGTCCATGGATATGGAAACGGTACAGATTCGAGGAATTGATTCGACGAAGAGAAGTACCAGTGCGGTACTGGGAAATGGTGCCAGTCTTACTATTCATGAAAAAATCATGACACACGGAACACAGTTGGCTGAGACCGATTTTAAGGTTGATATGGATGGAGAAGGCTGCAGCGCCAATGTGATTTCAAGATCTGTTGCAAAAGAGCATTCCCATCAGATTTTCCGCAGCCAGATTAACGGAAATAATCGCTGTAACGGACATACTGAGTGTGATGCAATCATTATGGATGAAGCCAGTGTCAGTGCAATTCCGGAGCTGACTGCCAACAATATTGACGCAGCTTTGATTCATGAGGCGGCTATTGGCAAGATTGCCGGAGACCAGTTAATTAAGCTGATGACCCTTGGACTTACAGAGGCAGAAGCGGAAGAGCAGATTATTAATGGATTCTTAAAATGAAAAATAAATAGAAAAAGACGAGGACAGCAGCTAGTGGTTGTCCTCGTCTTTTTTTGTGCCTGATGCTTGAAGAGCGGTTTTTTTGGAACTGTACTTGAGTAGAAATTACAGGTTGCTCTGTTGACGCAATTTGTTGAGTTCTTCCAATAGAGCGACGTTTCTTTTACGTTCTCGTTTTTAAGGATTCAATTAATTATTTTCCTTCAGGAAAGTCAATGCCATTTTTGGCAAGTAAGGCAAGAGCTTTTTGCAGATCATTTTCTTTTTGGGCTAGAGCACTGTCCTTTTCAGCAATAACAGCTCCCAGATTCTGGCGGATGATTTCCTTTTCAGATTCGATATGCTTTTTTAAGTTAAATTCCGATAGAATCATGTGTGTCACCTCAGCTCTGTGTTTGGATAAGAAATCAAATAAAATGTTTTCCAGAATGCATTTTTGGACAGCCAAGTCAATGGCTTCTTCTTTAGAATATCCCTGCCTTATATTCTCTTTGATGAAGCTTATGAACAGGGAGTATTCTTTTAACGTTTTGCAGCTTTCCATCAGTGGCATGTTGTGCCCATAGTTGATATTATAAATCTTCACATCACATTGCAGACAAGGCTTTATGTCTGGATTACTTGGGTCAAGAAAAGCGTCCGCAAGTGAAAGAGTTTGCGAGTCTGCATTATCCTTTAACGGCTCATTGCCATTATAGAAGACAATGTACTGCGGAAAAGGGACTTTCTGCAGCTGTGCACTGTAAATATTCAGCTTCTTTTGTGCGATATAACCCTCATACTGTCTGGCAAAATAGATGAGTCCCCGCAGTGGCATGTTTGGATTCAGCGTGGACTGGTGCTCGTAAAGATTCAGTACATTGCTGATGATAAAGGAGACATCGTTTTTATAGCTCATGTAGATGGCATCCTCCAGAGTGTAGATTTCCAGCAATTCTTCATCGGTATAAGAAGTATTGTTTACGGCATTGTAAAGATTAAGAAGTTCCTTGCGGTCACGAAAGAGCCTGCGGAACAGTTTGTCCTTATATTTCCGTTGGAAAAAAAGGCCCCGGATTCTGCTATAGACAATTCGGACGGAAGAGGGTAAGCTTTTGTGTTTCATTGGATTTCTTTCCTTTCATTATAGATAGATTTGATCTTAGACGCAACAGTTTTTCGTAAAAAAGTTGACATTTTGAGAAATTGACTTGAATTAAGAAGAAGGTATAAATCAGATTGGATTGGACTAATGTTACAATTTGCAAATAAAAGAATTTGATTGAAAAAAAGGTGAGAAACCACCGGAAACAAAGAACTGTATGATAGATGAATATAGAATAACAAAAAACGCTGATTAGTCAATAATAAAAAGTTCGTAATTTGATATTCTGATTTATAAGGCTGTAATGAAACTTTACATCCGTTTTTCGACAATTTTACATTTCGAAGATAGTTGGCATATTTTGATTCTGATAGGATACAAATATAGAATCCGTTTATTGTAACCAAAGGAAGGAATTAAAATATGAAGATACAATTATCAAATAGAGTCACAGGAATTTTGCAGATTCTTTTTCTTTACATTTTCTTTTTTCTATTGTTGGGAGTAGTTGATTTTATTCTTCCGGTGTAATTAATTAAGCAAACGTTAAAACGTCTATTGACAAATGCACAACAAAACGATATTATAAAAGCACATATCTGGGAAAACATCTCGACCGTTTCGGTCATAACTCCCCATATGAATATAATTTAATAGGGGAGAATAATCGAAAGGCAATTGGAACAGTGCGCTTTTTGGTTTCTCTCCCCCAAAAAGGAGAAAAGCCTATGGTAAGAAAAAAACTGGAAGAAATGAATCTAATCGACAATTTTCTCTTTGGTTCAATGGTCACTGACCCTGAGTTTGGAGAAATATTCAGCAGAATACTACTGAAAAACATTTTCGGCCGTGATTTTGGCAGATTGGTAGTCATGCCACAATTGATACCAAGAGTCTTGCAAGTGGAAAGGACTATGGAAGTCTGAAAAATGTTTTTGTGATCATGATTATGCCGTATGACCCTTTTGGAAGAGATCAGGTTGTCTATACGATTGAATCCAGGTGCAGAGAATTACCAGACATGGATTATAATGATGGGAGCAAAACTATTTTTCTGTATACAAAGGGTAGCAAGGGAGAGGTGTCAATAGAAGTAAAACAGCTGTTGAAGTATTTTGAGCATACAATTCCACAAAATGCTGTGAATGATGATTTAAAGCAAATTCAGAAAATGGTCGAGCATGTAAAATATGATGAGGAGGTATCCAGGGCATATATGAGATTGATGGGAGACGAAGTATACTTAAGATTAAATGCAGAGGAGGCAGAAAGAAAAGGACTGGAAAAAGGTCTGCGTGAAGGAATTTCAAAAGGTATTGTGGTAGCAGTAGATACCTTTCGAGAACTGGGAATGTCAGAGAAAGTAATTCTTGAAAAAATTATGGAAAAATTTTCTTTGACAGAGGAAGAGGCAAAAGAAGTTATGGGATCAGACAAGTAGCAGAAGCAGCAAAAAATTCCTTCCTACCGGGTATTTGCTTAGCAAGAAAAGGCAGGAAGGAATTTTGGGTGTTAATTTAAAGACTATTTATAGCTCTTGTCGTTATATTTCTCTTCGCAGTATTTGCAGCGATAGATTTCCCTGGCTTCATCTGCGAGAACGAAGATATGTGGCAGCTCCTGCTCAATGGAAGTGATGCAGCGGGGGTTTTTACATTTGATGACATTTTTGATTTCTTTTGGAAGAATCAATTCTTTTTTATCAACGATTTCGCCATCCTTGATGACATTGACGGTGATGCTGTGGTCAATGAAGGCAAGGACATCCAGGTCAAGCATATTAATGTCACATTCTACCTTTAAAATATCTTTTTTGCCCATCTTATTGCTGCGGGCATTTTTAATGATTGCCACAGTACAGTCTAATTTATCCAGCTGTAAATGATGATAAATATCTAAACTTTTTCCGGCTTTGATGTGATCGAGTACAAAGCCTTCTTCAATTTTTCCTACATTTAACATAATTTAATTATTCCTCCTGTTTCTTTATGCTAATTCAAGTAATGTCAGGATTAAAGCCATGCGGACATAAACACCATATTGCACCTGTTTAAAGTAAACGGCTCTTGGGTCTGAGTCAACTTCCACGGAAATTTCATTTACACGTGGCAGTGGATGGAGAACGAGCATATCAGGCTTGGCAAGCTCCATTTTTGCTTTATCTAAGATATAGAAATCTTTTAAGCGAACATAGTCCTCCTCGTTGAAGAAGCGCTCTCTCTGAACACGGGTCATGTAGAGTAAGTCAAGGTCGGCGATGGAGTCCTCCAGCTTGATAACTTCTTCATAGGTAATGCCCTTTTCTCGAAGCATTTCAGTGATATAATCAGGAACTTTCAACTCTTCTGGTGAAATAAAAACAAAATGCACATTGTCATAGCGTGACAGGGCATTGATTAAGGAGTGAACGGTACGACCGAATTTTAGATCACCACACAGGCCAATGGTAAAGTTGTTCAGACGTCCTTTGAGAGATCGAATGGTCAAAAGATCTGTCAGCGTCTGAGTTGGATGCTGATGGCCACCATCGCCTGCATTAATGACAGGAATTGTGGAATGGGAGGCAGCTACCATTGCAGCTCCTTCCTTGGGATGGCGCATGGCGCAGATGTCAGCAAAGCAGGAGATAACGCGGATGGTATCAGAAACGCTCTCTCCCTTTGAAGCGGAGGAGGATTTGGCATCAGAAAAGCCAATTACACTTCCGCCAAGATTAATCATGGCAGCTTCAAAGCTTAAGCGAGTCCGCGTGCTTGGTTCATAAAAGCAGGTGGCAATCTTTTTGCCTTTACACCTTTCATTATATTTTTCCGGATTTTTTTCAATATCAGCAGCAAGATCAAACAATCTGTCCAGCTCTTCGGTGCTGAAATCCAGTGGGTTCATTAAATGTCTCATTAAAAAAGACCTCCTTTTTGGTATGAAATGCACATAAATAAATCGAAGAGAAAAAGAAACCTCTTCGATTTACGTTATTTACAAAAATGAAATTAGTTCATCAACCGGTTTTCTGCGGGGAGCAGCCGGCTCTTCATCGGGATATCCAATTGGAATCAAAGCAACCAGTTCACGGTCATCAGAAAGCTTTAGAAGGGAAGTGACCTTTTCACGATCAAAGATTCCCATAATAACACTGCCAAGACCAGCTTCGTATGCAGCCAGACAAAAAGTCTGGGATGCTACACCGGCATCAAACATCTGCCAGCCATCTCCACGGTCTGTTGAGAAAGAGCCATCTCTTTCAAAACCACTACGGCCTTTGATGACGGTAACGGCAATCAGCATGGGTGCCTGCTTCATAATTGCACCATTTCCCGGAAACATTTTAGTTCCCTCATCAGCAATTTGATCCTTGAGGGTACCTTCTATTGCAATATAGCGGGTAATCTGTGTGTGCTTCCAGCTTGGAGCGAAGGAAGCTTCCTCGATTACACTCTTGATAAGTTCGTGATCAACGGCATCAGTTTTAAACTTACGGATGCTGCGGCGGTTCTTAATACATTCTTTTGCTGTCATAAAAATACCTCCTTTTTCTTACCCATTGTGCTCACATTTTCACTATGATACCATATGTTGAGATTGCTTTCAATGAGAAAAAAGACAAGTTTTTTAAAGTTTTTTTAAAATTCCGTTTTATCTTTTTGCAGGATTAAATTGTATTTTGAAAGAAATTTCAATATAATAAAGAAAAGACAAAAGACAGCGGAGTAGAGCAGGTGTTTTTGACAGAGTGAAAACCCCTGCCTGAGAACTGCCGCAGAAAGAAAAGGGGAGCATATGGAATTTGTAGAGAGAAAGAGAATCCTGTTTTTTGGTCTGCCATGGACCTTTACCAAATATACAGTTGGACAGGAAATTATCAATGTGAAGGCAGGCTTGTTAAAAACGGAAGAAAATGACTGCTATATGTATAAGGTAACGGACGTAAGGCTGGAAACCTCCTTTATGGAGCGGATTTTCAAGCTTGGTACAGTGGTATGCTTTACAGGAGACACCACAGATCATGTTTTGAAGCTGATTCATGTAAAGAATGCGAGAGCTATCAAGGACTTTATTCTGGAACAGTCCGAGGAACAGAGAATGAAGAGAAGAACGTTGAACACGCAGGCACTTAATGGTATGCCAATGTATGATGTGGATGACGATGGAGACTTCATGAATTAGTATGGATAGTTTGGTTTGCTGGGCTTTAAGAGAGCGCAGGGAAAAAGGCACCCGGGGGAGGGTGCCTTTTCAGTTACATAGAATGTGCTGCTCGCGGAACGTGCAGCACATTGTTAGGGGAGGATATATGAATACTCTGCCGCGGGGGAGGTGGCAGGGTATTAGAACAATTGCTTGTTCTGATGAAAGTATGTCCCTAAAGTATAAAAAATATACAAGTTTTATGCTATAATTCATAAGTGAAGTATCATAATCAGAGCAATAAGAAGAGCAACTCTTGGA
>CAZUCI010000004.1:59506-72461 GCA_964619485.1 uncultured Lachnospiraceae bacterium | reverse complement strand
AATAAATAGCGATAGGTAAGGTCTGAGTTGAGAATGCTCTCAACTTTCCACCTTTTCCCCCGCTCCGCACCGTACGTGAGACTTTCACCTCATACGGCGCTCCATCAAATTAAACCTATTTACTCAATTATGGTATTACCGACTAGAATTCGATAATTGTTGGTCTTTTTAAGCGCATTTTCGCTCCACAATCCTTCACTTGTAAGCTTTGTAATCAGCTCTTTGGCTCGTTCACTTTCTTTTGTGTGGATTATTTCATAGGCATCCGAAGAAACAATATCGATGTTTCTGTAGCCATCTCCACCATTCGGATAAATCTTATGAACTCGCATATCATAGACTGTAAGCTGTTTCTTTGTTATCGAGCATTTACCTCTCTGGGCTGACATTCGTGAAATACGATTGTCATTTAACTCAATTGATTCATGCCTTAGCGGGTGTTCTGCTAAATATCTGAAGATAACATCGAGATGCGTAAGTCTTTTGTGAATTAACTGTCTTCCTTCCTCTGTGTAATTGCAGGTCTCTTGTTTGAATCCATAAGGAATCGTGAAGGTAACTGCATAAATAGGGTCAATAACAACTTTCCCTACTAGATAACGTCTGCCATGGTAATTAGCATATTTTATCTTTTGAAATTCAGACAGTGGTGGTCCTATTTTGCCGTTTGACCGTGTCATGTGTTTTAAGGCTGGTAGTAAGAGATAATAAATCTTCCAAAAATCTTTACTCACTCTTGTGGCTACACAATAATAATTGTGCATTCCCCGAATTGTTGAATTCAGGTTTCGAGCTTTACTCTCATTACCTTGTGCTTCCCAAATTGCTTTACGAAGCTTAGTTGTAACCTTTTTCTTTGCTTTGTCCGACATATGAGAAACAATTACATTCTGCTTTGGTCTTTCTTCCAGTTTTAGTTTAAACCCTAGAAATTCTGAATAATGCCTACACAGATTCGTTATCTTGCTTTTCTCTGGACTTGTTTCAAGATGCAATCTTTCCTTTAACCACATTTCAACGGCAAGTTTCACTCGTTCAGCATCCTTTTTGTTTCTGCAAAAGATTTTAAAATCATCTGCATAACGTACAAGATACATTTCTTTCAGCTTTGTCTTCTTAAGTGCATGAAATCTGTCACCATCCCACCTGTAGGGAAATTTACTTGGAAATGTTTCCCACTGGTTACTAATCCACCAATCAAGTTCATTTAACACGATATTAGATAGTAGCGGTGATAGGATTCCACCTTGCGGTGTCCCTTTTGTAGGAATTCCTTCCCCCTGTATTGGTGCTTTCAGAAGCTTGCTTATTACACAAATCAGCTTTTTATCATGAATACCTAGTGACCATATTTGCTTCAAGAGCTTAGAATGGTCTACATTGTCAAAGAAACCTTTGATGTCGATATCCACTACATATTCCAATTTTACTGTGAAAGCTAAAAATCGAAATCGGCTTATTGCGTGGTGCGTATTACGGTTTGGTCTGAATCCATAGCTATGCTTATGAAACTTAGCTTCGCATATTGGCTCCATTACTTGAAGAATACATTGCTGTATCAAGCGGTCTTGAATGGTAGGAATCCCTAAAGGTCTTTCCTTTCCATTGTCTTTGGGAATCATGACACGCCTAACTGGGTGTGGTTTGTAGTTTGCCAATCTATGTTGGACATAAGCTACTAATTCGTCATTTCCCTGTTCCGCTATCTGTTCGATTGTACCCATGTTTGTTCCAGGAGTTCGGCTTCCCTTGTTACGCTTGATTCGTCTGTATGCAAGTGCAATGTTCTGCGGACTTACAATTAGTGACATTAGGTCATTAAATATTGCACCTTCTTTACTTTGGGCATATAAGCCATCAAACACATCTTGAATTGCATAGTACTCATTGCGCCTTAGTACCTTGTTTTCTCTTTTCTTTGCCGTTTGGTCAGTCATCTCCTTAAACGAAGATTTCTTCTCTTAGTCATACTCGAACCCAAAACACTTTTTACCATATTAAGTTTTAATGAATTAACTTGACTTGGGGCTATCCCTCCACGGCTTATTATCACCGCTTCACAGGTACATTGCCCCTACTTTCACTGACATAAACTGTGTTGCCACAGACCGTCTCATTGGAATTGCACTTCCTACTCGTTGTCAGCTTCCCCCGTTCCTATTTTCCTATCTGTTCATATACCCTTAGGCGCTCTCTTTGAGCCTGTAAGCTTGCTAGTGCCTGTAACACTACATGGACTTTCATAACGAATGTCTTACTCGCCCACACTTACCTGACGTTACGTCATCAATGCATTTCTACATTCCCATTCTTTAGACCCTTTTCTTCAAGAGTTCGCCAGTTGCCCCTGTTTAGACAACATTCTCGCCATAGGTATTTTATAGACTTCCGGCCTATCATCCACTCGACCACCTCTGGTTCGCAGTTCCTCGCCTTTACGCGTTAGGGTGGCTCTCAGCCGACTTTACCGAGCTTATAACCTCTCACAATGTGCAACTGTAAGACGCTATTCGGAGTATCAAAGGAAGCATTTCATGGCGTTACCCACTCATTCTACTTCTCGGAAAATAAGTTGTTGTTACAACTAGTTAAACTAATTGCAACCCTCGCCTTTTGTTTATTTATGCGGCGAAACGGGTCGCACCTTCGTGAATGCTGCTGGGCAGAATAATCAGGTCGGAATGATGTCTTTCTGCAATACCATCAAGCAGTCCAGGATAGTACAGCACAGAGGCTCCAAAGTAATTTTTCTCATTGCTGAGCACAAGCATAGGGACTTCTGCTGATTTTTCACGGAATTCCTTAATATCCTCCCTGGTTGGATGAATACCATCCTTTTGCATCATTTCAAGAATGATATCACTGATTCCTCTGCACTGCGGCTTCATAATCTCCTGTGTATTTTTCATGGCAATATCATAAAGCTGTCCGATGTTCACCTTCCACATTTCCATGTGACTGTTTTCAATTTGAATCGACGCGTTTTCTCCAAAGCTGTTTTCCAGGTTCAGATAGTAGTAAAAGGTCAGTGCCAGGTCAAGGAAACGAATATGTGGAATCTTTGCCATTCTTTCCCTGTTTTGTTCATATCCTACGACCTTAAATAAGATATGCGCCTTTGCCTCATTAAATTCTGTAAAAAATCCAAGATCTATCCGTTCTTCCTTTTTTGCCTTCTCATAAATCTTAAGAATTTCCGATGTGATTTCTTCCATACTTGTCCCGTCCAAAAACGCATGATAGAAGCTGTCAAGCCTGATATTTGGTGAGATATTGCTCTCTTTGTTTAAAATTGCCAGTCCATGATAGGTAATGCCATTGTTTTTGGTTGTCTCATGGATATCAATGCGAGCCTCAGTGCCCACACTTTTGTATAATTTTCTCTTAAGCTGCTCTGAAAAATTTTCGAACTGTTTGATTGTTTCCATAGATTTGATCTCCTTTTGAATTGTTTGATTTGATTTGTTTTTTGAAATTTTTTTGATTTGTTTTCTGAATTGTTTTTTGAATTTCTTTTGATCTTTAGTTTTTTTTGAAGCATAATGTGCTGCGTATTTTCTCATGAGCACATTAAAACACAAAAAAGACAATAGTTGAAAAAATCAACTATTGTCTAAAGCTTTTGATTTTATAAAGACTGCATTCCAATAATCTGACGATTATACTCTGGATAAATAGTCACCAGTTCTGGTATCGATTTTAATCTTATCTCCCTGGTTAACAAATAATGGAACTAATACCTGAGCACCTGTCTCAACGGTTGCCGGCTTGGTAGCACCTGTAGCGGTATCACCCTTAAAGCCTGGCTCTGTATCTGTAATCTCAAGTTCAACGAAAAGTGGTGGTTCTACTGCAAATACGTTGCCATTATGGGAACATACCTTAACCATTTCGTTCTCTTTTACAAACTTCATTGCCTCGCCGACTTCTTCCTGATTTAATCCAATCTGCTCAAAAGTCTCAACATCCATGAAGTTGTAAAGATCTCCATCTTCATATAAATACTGCATATCTTTTCTATCAATACGTGCCTGAGGGCATTTTTCAGTTGGACGGAAAGTTTTTTCTACTACACCGCCACTCTTGATATTTTTTAACTTTGTTCTAACAAATGCTGCACCCTTACCAGGTTTTACATGCTGGAACTCAATAATCTGGTAGATATTATTATCAAACTCGATAGTAACACCATTTCTGAAATCACCTGCAGAAATCATGATTTATTCCTCCTAAAATCCTTCACGTTATAATTCCATTCTAGTTTATAATAAATGTTGGCATTTTTCAACTATTTTTTTAAGATAAAATCAATTGCCTCCAGGTAGCCCTGTAAACCATGCCCGTAAATCTGCGTATCACAGGCATTTTTTGTCACTGAAATTTTACGAAAATCTTCTCTGGCTGTTATATCAGAAATATGAATTTCAACCTTTGGCATCGTGGTCACACTTGCCAGCGCATCGTGAATTGCATAGCTGTAGTGTGTAAATGCACCGGGATTTATTACAATTCCTTCTGTTCCATCAAAATAGGCTTCCTGAATCCGGTCAATAATTGCTCCTTCATGATTACTCTGAAAGGTTTCAATCTGAATGTTCTCTTCCTCTGCCTTCTTTGCAATCATGGAAAGCAGTCCCTGATAGTCTACTGTTCCATAAATTCCCTTTTCCCTGATTCCCAAAAAATTCAAATTAGGTCCATTGATCACCAATAATTTCATTTTTTCATTATCCTCTCAATTTCATTTAATATTACTTCAAAGCTTTTGCCATCCACATCCAGAATTTCATTTGATGCCATCGTATAAATGGGATTTCTTTTTTTCATCAGCTCTGTGATTTTTTCAAAGGGATTATCTCCACGAAGTAAAGGCCTTGTTGTATCATTTTTTAACCGTTCATAAATGGTTTCCGGTGTGGCTCTCAGATAAATCACTGTTCCAAGCACCTCCAACAGGGCTCTGTTCTCTTCCCGGAGCGGAAGCCCGCCACCCACAGAGATGACATAGGAGCTTTTTTCCATCAGCAGCTGTCTCAGACACTCTGTTTCCATCTCTCGAAAAGCAGACTCTCCCTGCTCATCAAAAATAGCGGCAATACTTTTTTCCTGTTTTTGCTCAATGATACGGTCTGTATCCAGCATGGGCATTTTCAATCGATAGGACAGTCTTTTGCCCACTGTTGTTTTTCCACAGCCCATAAATCCAATTAAAACACAATTTTCCTTACTCATCTATCTTCGTTGCATCCTTCATCTTTTGATATATTTCCAGTTCTGTCTCCCGGTCCACATGAACCTGATTCCATAATTCATAGGCAATAATTCCCTGATACAGAAGCATTTTCAATCCATTCATCGTGTTGGCCCCGGCCTCTTCGCACAGCTTCATAAATTTTGTTTTTGCCGGCTTGTAAATCAAATCAACCCCGGTCTCCACCAGCTTGTAAAAATCAGGTTCCTCTATGACTGCCTGGTCCGCATTTGGATACAGGCCAACACTTGTCCCCTGAATAACCAGATATTTCTCTTGGGGAAGCTTCCTGTAATAATCCAGTTCATGAGCCGACAGTATATCTGTGCCAAGTGCCTGATTTACCTCGTCCACCACGAGTTGCCCTTTGCTAACCGAACGGTTCAGCAAATACACTTTTTTTGCACCCTCACTGGCCAGCAGAAATGCCACGGCTCTTGCTGCGCCTCCGGCACCCAGAAGAATTACTTTTTTATCCTTAACTGAGATATGTTCACTCTGCATTGCCCGCAAAAGTCCCGTCATATCCGTGTTATAGCCCTTGTAGCCAGCCTCCGTCCGAACCAGCGTATTCACTGCACCTATTGACCTTGCCAAAGGATCAATCTCCGCCAAGAATGGAATCACAGCACTTTTATGCGGAACCGTAACATTCATTCCCAGAATAGAAAGTGCAAAAGCGCCCTTTACAGCCTGTTCCACGTCTTTATTTTCCACATGAAAGGGCACGTAAACAAGATTCTGTTCCATCCGCTCTGCCAGAGTATTATGTATAATTGGAGAAAGGGTATGCTCTACCGGATTACCCATAAGTCCACAGGTCTTTGTCTTACCATCAATTATCATTTCCTTTTCTCCTTTTGTTCAGTTCCCTTTTATAAAAAAAGAGCACAATCCGCTCCAGATATCTTTTTAATACAATCTGAATTTCTTCCTTGGGATGAATCGGTTTCACCAAAATAGAATAAATACCACTTCTTTTTGCCCCCCAGACATCCGTAAAGAGCTGATCACCGATAAAGACTGTTGATTGCTCCGTGGAACCCATCTGCTTCATCGCCCTGCGATATCCTTCTCTCCCAGGCTTTCCTGCCTTATAGATATACTCTGCGCCGACAACAGCATCTGCAAACATTTTTACCCGCGGCTCCTTATTGTTGGATAAAAGCGTCACTGCAAAGCCAAGCTCCTGCAGCTTCTCAAAAAGTGCAATGGCACGGGCCTCAGCCGGTGCTCCATGCGGTACCAGTGTATTATCGATATCAAAAATCAGAGCCTTGATTCCCTTTTTCCTCAATCCATCAAAATCAATTAAATATGTGGAATCCAGATACTCATCCGGAAAAAAACGTCGAAACATAATATACTCCTCGTCCTAATAATCCCTATAAGCATACAATAAAAAAGCATTTCTGTCTATTCACAGAAATGCCCAGGGGTCTCATTAAAGGTACATTATTTTAAGATAACCGTTCCATCATTGCTTGCAAAGGTCTGATTCAAATCTGTGCCAACAAAGTACTGGTACTGCTCTAAAACCTGATCCTTTTTCATATCGGAAATTGCCTGTTCCATATCAAGTGAAGAAAGCTCACTGTCCTTTCCAATATAATCGTAGGTCTCTCCCGCGTTAAAATTAAGAGAGATATTCTCCAGATCAGCTGTTTTGCTTCGTTTATCGTCAGCAGGGGCTGTATCAATGGAAACGGAGCCTGCAGGAATTTGTGTTTCCTGCTGCTTTTTTGCTTCATCCTGTGCTTTAACAGTTTCCAAATCAACCTTCTGAATGGAATCAACCGAATAATTCTGATAAAAGCCGCCAATTCTACCGATACCCATGATACTCACCACCTTTCATAGTTTACATAATTTAAGATTATTATATTATATACAATTCTCTTTGTGCTTGCAATATATATATCGACCTTTTTTTACAAAAAATTAGAGAGAAAAAATTTTTCTCTCTAATTTATGTTTTCTAATTTATGTTTTCTAATTTCAGTTTTATATAGAATTATCCTCTTACAATTCCATACTTTTTACAGAGATTGTCAAATTCTGTACTTCCGACAAAACCGTCAAATACTTCTACACGGCTCTGTCCTCCGTTGAGTCGGCCTACCCAGTCTGCTTTTCCGGCTGCATCAGACGCTCTTCCAAAGAATGCTTTGTAGAGATATTCCACATAGTCCTCATTACTCAGGTTACGGTTTGTAAACTCCTGGCTGAAAATAAAACCAAAGGCTACATCTCTTCCGCTTGCAGTATGGGTTCCAAGACGGCTTTTCCAGTCTGCCAGTCCTGGTGCATCAGGATCTCTGTCTAAGGTAACGTTGTATAGTCTTGTTACAAATTCTGTAATTCCATCTAATCTGCCACATTCACTGCATCGGTCAGTCGGAACAGTTCCATACTGGGGAACAGCAATTCCATCTCCCTGTTTGATGCCATATTGCTCACAAAGACCTTTGAATTCCTGGCTCAGGGCAAAGCCGTTAAATACTTCTTCACGGGTTGTTCCGCTCTCCAGTCTGGAAACCCAGTCATTTAAGCCGCCCTCATCAAACTCACGTCCCATAAAAGCGCGATAGAGATATTTTACATAATCCTTATTGCAGTAATTATTATTTTTAAACTCCTGGCTGAAAATGAAACCAAAAGCAACATCTGTACCTGATTTCTCACCGGAAGTAAGCTTTCCTACCCAGTCTGCTTTTCCTGCTTCGTCGGACGCACGGTCCAGACAAACCTGATATAAACGCTCTACAAATCCCGGAATGCCTGTTTCTGCAGGTGCTTCATCTGCAAAGACAAAATCACTGAAGCTTGTAATTGCGAAACGCAGCATTTCAACACCATCAATGGTATAGAAGGATGGATAAAGGACTTCCTTACTTCCGTCCGCATGATAATGGTAAATACGCAGTGTGTTTCTATTTACGTTGGAAGGAACCGGCATTGTAATACAAACCGGTACATCCAGGGTTCCGGTAGGATTATTTACCCCATCCAGATTCATGCTGACTTCCAGAACACTTCTCATATTCGGGTCCGTTTTTCTGTTTTCAACAGAAGGACGACCCACATTTAAAGTAACCTTGCTTGTTCCATCCTGTGCATTTAATCCTGCACCGGCGATTTTTACATTGCTTACATCACTGCTTGTAATATTGGTTGCAACCTCTATACCCTTCTGGTTCTTATACAATTCTTCAATCTGGGTAATCTTATTATAAATATCCTCCTGGCCCTGCATACCGGCTTTCAGAGTTCCCGCAGGAATCTCTTCAACCTTTGCCTTTGCCTGATCTGCATTTCCTGTGGAAATAGCGGCACTCAGTGTCCCTCCCACGTTGGAGTAAACAGCATTCATATCCATCTCAGAGCTGTAAACAGCAGTACCATTAGCAATGGCAGTAACATTATAGCTTAAAAGTCTGATACCAAACCGATAGGTTGCACCTGCTTCCATATATTCAGAAAAATCCTCTGTCTTTACAGAATCAGAGCTGATGGGCTGGTTTTTCGCACTCCAGTGTGCTCCAACCTCCTCCCAGCCATCTCCACGGTTCATTTCGCAGAAAGCATAGGCTCCACCTGAGCCTGCTGGTATTGTGTAATGAATCTTGGTTGGCTCCGTTGTATCCCACACCAGATTGGTTGCTCCGCCAAGACTTTGTGCCGGTTTATTATAGACCCAGGTCTCACTGGTTGCCGTATCACTGTCCGATGTAAATTCCTGGTCTCCCACGGCACTTATGGTAAAGTAGTAGCTTCCACTTTCGTTGATTAAATCACAGGTGGAAAAAGAAATAATCCCATCTGTCTTTTTGGTATCCCAGTATGTCTGTTCAATTCTTTCTCCATCCTTATACACACAGACATAGTATTCTCCCCCACAGTCAGGAACAGCCTGACAGCTGATTTCTCCATACATAGTGGAGCCATCACTGAGTCTATGCCACACAAGATCGGTTGGTGTCGCAAGCTTTGTAAGCTCAGCCTCTGCCGAAACCTCTGCTCTCTCTGCCTCCCATTTCTCATATGCCTTCTGGGAAAGTGTGGCATTTTCGCCCTCCTGTGACTGTTCAGCGAAAGGTGCCGGAGCGGCATGAACCGATGCCGTGCTCAAAAGCAACGCTGCAAAAGCACATGCTGACATGGCTACAATTTTTGCAAATTTCATCTTTTGTTTCCTCCTCATAGATTTTATATATTTATGCTACTATTTTTTTCCAAAATTGACAATCCTATTTTGAAAAAAATGCTCCACAACCCACGGGCAGCACATAACAGACCTGAAAACAGCCGGCTAGATACCGGCTGCTTTTAATAACTGTTTTGTATATTCATGCTGTGGATGCTCGTAAATATCCTTTACATCTCCCTGTTCTACAATTTGTCCCTCCTTTAAAATCAGGACACGTTCGCACATGGTATAGACCACACGCAGATCATGGGAAATAAACAGAATCGACAAATTCATTTCCCTTTGCAGCTTCTTTAAAAGTGCCATAATCTGTGTCTGAATGGTCACATCCAATGCCGATACAGGCTCGTCAGCAATCAGAAGCTTTGGCTCCTGCATCAGAGCAACACCAATTCCAATTCGCTGTCTCTGTCCACCGGAAAGCTGACGGGGAAAGTGGTTTGCAATTTCCTTATTCAATCCAACTCTCTCCAGCATTTCAAATGCCTTCTGTTCCATCTCTTCTCTGGAAAATCCGCCCTTCAAACGCAAAGGCTCCTGTAGTATCCATCCTATTTTCCTTGCAGGATTCAGGGAACCATAGGGGTCCTGAAACACCATGGCCACATCAGAAAAGTGTTGAACAATCTCTCCATCTGTATCTTTTACAATCCCGAGAATCGCTTTGGCAAGTGTTGATTTCCCACTGCCGCTCTCACCCACCAGTCCCACAACTTCTCCGTCCTTTATGGAAAAAGAGACATCCTTTAATATCTCTGTCTTTTTTTCTTTTTCTTTCCGTCCTGCTTTATAAAAGGAATGCAGGTTTTTCACTTCTAAAATTGTTTCGCTCATGCCTTCCTCTCAATCCGTGGAATAGCCGCCAAAAGTGTCTTTGTATATGCATGCTCCGGAGCCGCAAAAATCTTCTCACAATCGCCCTGCTCCACCAATACTCCATCGTGCATTACAAAAACCTTTTTACAAAGCTGTCTTACCAGACTTAAATCGTGTGAAATAAACAGAATGGAGGTGTTCTCCTGCTTATTGATTTTCTTCAACAATTCAACAACCTGTGCCTGAATCGTTACATCCAACGCCGTGGTTGGTTCATCTGCAATCAGAATATCCGGCTGGGAAATCATGGCCGCTGCTATCATTACACGCTGGCGCATTCCTCCGGAAAGCTCATGAGGATACTGGTCATAAACCCTTTCAGGCAGATTTACCTTCTTAATCCACTCCGTGGCTCTTTCTTTTCGCTCCGCTCTGTCAAGCGTCGTATGAAGCCTGAGTCCTTCCTCAATCTGCCAGCCTATTTTCCGAACCGGATTCAGACTGGTCATTGGCTCCTGAAAGATCATGGAGATTTTGTTTCCCTGAATTTCCCTCAAAACACTCCGGCTGCAGGATAACAGATTCTTTCCATCAAAAAGAATTTCTCCTGATTTCTCCATATCCTTGCGCTGCAAAAGACCTGCAATTGCCAATGCTGTCATGGTTTTTCCTGACCCGGACTCTCCCACGATGCCTGCGATTTCACCTCGGTTAACCTTCAGGTTCAAATCCCTTACTACTGTCTCAGGTCTTTCATGGTCATGGAATTCAATATTCAGATGATTCAGCGATAACACACATTCTTCCATCATTTTTTCATTCCCTCCGAAAGCATTCCAAAGCCAAGGATCATCAATACCATAACAATACCCGGAAAGATGGCCATAAATGGCGCGTTGTACAGATAGGTCTGTGCATCTGAAAGCATTGCTCCAAGGCTTGCATCCGGGGGCTGAACCCCGATTCCCAGATAGGAAAGTCCCGCCTCCGCAATCACTGCATTGTTGAAGCCAATCATAACTGCCGAGAGAAGAACCGGCCAGATATTGGGCAGAATATGCAGAAACATGATTCTGCTTCCCGAAGCCCCCATAATGCGGGCTGACAGAACATAGTCCAGATTTCTCTGCTTCATAAACTCTGAGCGGACGATTCTTGCAAAGCTTGGAATAAAGGCAATACCAAGTGCAACAATCACATTATATTTGCCCGGTCCAATCAGACAGATAACCACCAAAGCCAGAAAGATACTTGGAAATGCAAAAACAGCATCGTTGAAGCGCATCAGAATCTCATCTAATATCCCACCATAAAAACCGGTAAAGGCACCAAGTATTACCCCTGCCACAGTTCCTATGAGAACCGTTCCAAAGGCCACTATAAATGTATTGCCAATTCCCTCCAATACACGACTGAAAATATCTCTTCCGAAATTATCGCAGCCCATGATATGGGATAGGGATACTCCCGCAAATTTCAGAGAGCTGTCCATGGCATCCGGATCATAGGGTGTATGGATGAAGCCCCATAAAACCAGAATACAGGTTAATGACACTAAAATTGCGCCCGTCAGGAAATTGAAATTCTTCCACCTTGCACTTTTTCTTTTATTCGTGTTCTTTTCTTTAGGAGTGCTCTTTTCTTTAGGAGTACTTTTTTCTTTAATAATCACTTTCTCTTTTCCAGCCATATTAATTCTCCCTCATACGTGGGTCAACGATACGATAAAGAACATCGACCAGAAAATTAACAATTACAACCAGGAAGGCAATCAGCATAATGATGGCCTCTACAACCGGATAATCCCTGCCTGAGATGGAGGTCAGAAGGATTCTTCCAAGCCCGGGGATATTGAACACCTGCTCAATAATAATACTGCCCGCAATCATATCTGATAGTGCCATTCCCAGAAAGGTGATGACTGGAATCAGGGCATTTTTTAAAACATGCTGATACAGCATACCTCGTGTGTTATTTCCTCTGCTGTATGCCGTCCTTACATAATCCTTCTCCGATTCCTCTAAAATGGCTGTACGAAGCAGCTTTACCGCCATGGCAATCTTGGGAAGAGCAATGGCAATGGCCGGAAAAATCATATATGTAAGAAATCCGCCTACACTTTTGGTATAGGAAACAAAGCCACCCGGTACAAACCACCTGAGTCCGATTCCGAAAATAAAGGTCAGAATAATACCTGAGAAAAAGGGTGGAATCGACATGATAATCTGATTCATGGTCGTGACTATTTTATCGGCAATTTTCCCCTGATTTTTAGCCGTATACACCCCTAATGGAATTGATAATGCAACAATCATAAGAAATGCAAATACAATCATGGTAATGGTGATAGGGAGTTTATCTCCAACCATGGTCGAAACCGGTTTGGAATAGCTGTAGGAGGTTCCCATATCTCCTGTCACAAAGCTTTTCAGCCAGTCACCATACTGCACTAAAAATGGGCGGTTCAGTCCCATCTCTTCCCTGAGTGCCTCCACTGCTTCCGGTGTGGCCTGCGTTCCCAGTCTGCTGGTTGCAGGATCTCCCGGAATAATAGAAAAGGCCCCAAAGACAAGAAAAGAAACTATGAGCAGTGTAAGTATCATAGATGCCAGTTTCTTTACAACCTGTTTCATAGCTTCTTTTCCTCCTTTTTGGCATGAGGTATATTGGCATGAGGT
>CAZUCI010000004.1:6281-59406 GCA_964619485.1 uncultured Lachnospiraceae bacterium | reverse complement strand
TATTGGCATGAGGTGTCGTCGTAGACGACGGAGTCCTGATGCCATTTTGTCGTCGCAGACGACGGAGTCCTGATGCCGCTTTTATTTTACTCTACCATAGACAGCTTTGAAAAATCCTGTACATACAGCGGGTAGAATTCATAACCTGTAAATTTCTTATTTAATACTACAAATTCCGGCAAATCCTGAATATAAACATTGGCTGCCTCTGCATTTAAAATTGTTTCACATTCCTTGTAGGCCTCTGTCTGTGCACCATCATCTGTGGTTGCTACTGCTTTTGCGTAGGCAGCATCATAATCTGCACTGTTGAAGTTTACAAAGTTGTTGGAAGCATCCGACACAAATCTGGATAATAATGCACTTGCTGTCAGACTGGATGCGTCAACCCCTACTACAGTTGACTGATAATTACGGTCTGCATACACATCGCTCAACCAGGAATCCCACTCAATCAGATTGATTTCTGCGGTCACTCCAATGGCCTTAAACTGCTCAACCAATACCTGGGCAGTATCAATATGCTGCTGATAATTGGATGGAACTGAGATGGTAAAGGAAAATCCATCCGGATAACCGGCCTCTGTGAGAAGCTCTTTTGCCTTCTCCACATTGGTGTTATAGGTATCATTCAATTCTGGAATAAAATATTTGGAAAATGCAGGGAACATGGAAGAACCAATCTCCTCGCCCTTTCCATCGGAAATCATATCCATTATACCCTGTGGATCAGCGGCGTAAGAAAGTGCCTGACGAACACGGACATCGTTAAATGGCTCCACTGCATTATTTAAGTAAAGAGCCTGAACCAGATTCATGGTTCCTTCATATACTTCATAATCATCTGTAAGCTGGGCAACCTGTGTGGATGTCAGTCTTGCAAACATATCTACAGAACCACCATTTAAATTGGTTACAATGGCATCGGAATCTGCAATGACTTTGCATGTTACTGTTTCAATGTTTGCCGGTGTTCCCCAGTAATCATCAAATTTCTCCATTACCACTTCTTCCTGTGGTGTCCAGGAAACATATTTGTAAGGACCTGTTCCAATTGGATTTCCTTCTGGGTCAGCATTTTTCTCCGGAATAACAGCTGTTGTCATATAAGCTAAAAACTCGGTATCTGCTTCCTTTAAGTTAACTATGATAGTGGAATCATCCGGTGTCTCAACGCTCTCAATATTAGAAAAAGCCGGTACCAGAGGGTCTCCACTGCTGGTATCGGCGCATCGCTCAATTGAATACTTTACGTCCGCTACTGTAACTGTGGTTCCATCATGGAATTTCACCTGATCTCTCAAGGTAAATGTGTAAGTCTTACCATCCTCACTTGGGGTAACTTCACTTGCTACAGCTGGGACAAGATTTCCATCACTGTCAGGTTTTACCAGGCCTTCATACATATTGAAGAGTATCTCTTTTGTTCCTGCAGCCACCGCTTTGTGTGGGTCAAGACTGTCGAGATCCTGTGGAATACCAACCGTGATTTCTGAAGAAGAAGTTCCGTTTTCCTCCTTGTCGCCTGTGCATCCGCTCAGTGCAATAGTAAGTGTCGTTAACACAAACACCAAAAAAAGTTTTTGAAGTCTTTTTTTCATTGTGTTTTCTTCCTTTCTGTTTTCCTATTAAATTGTGTGACAGGTGCAGCTAGCATACCGCCTTGTCAACAGAGATTGTATCTATTTTTCCCGCAAATTGCAAGAAAAATTCATCGAGTTTCTGTACTAAATAAAGTACAGAGCATGAACATATTCCGCAATTTATGTCAGGAACCGCCATTTTTTGCCGATTTTGGCTGTTCTGGAACAATTTGGGCTACGGATTTGGCAATTTAGGCTGTGCTGGATGTGGGTTCCGCGCAACTCCGATCCTGCCCACAGCCTTGAAAACATGCAATTATTTTCACTATGCCAAATTTGCCCGTACTCCTTTGCCCTCTTTATCGCTAATTCCCTGTTTAGGAGCTCATTTGAGAGTTTCCCATTTTCCCGGAACATGCAATTTTCTTCGCTCTTCAAAATTTGCATGTATTTTTCCGCCCTTTTCTCCTGATTTGACATGCAAAAATTCGACCGCTCCAATAATTGCATGTATTTTCAGCCAATACCCCCGCCTTATACCCTGGAAAAGGCAAAAAAACGCAGGCAAAATCTTGTATACAACAAAATTTGCCTGTTGCGATATTTATCTTTACCAAAGAAATATAACACCACACCATATAATGTACACAATACTACATACAACACATTAAAGTTGCCAAAAAAGGCTGTAGAACAATAACCCTTCCACGCATATCCTGCCCGAAAACAGTTATAGCTCTACAGCCTTTTTTATCTTATTTGCTTTTTTATCTCATTTGCTCTTATTTATCAAATTACCTGCATTTATCCGGTTTGCAGATTCTATAAATTTCTGCTCTCTTTGACGATTTTGTTATGCTTTCCAACAAGCACCATACGTACAATAATGGTCAGCAGGATAAAAATCATTGCAAAGAACAGCACTTCCATGGAAAAGGCATTAAATACAGTCAGCCATGCGGCTCCCTCTGCAAATTTCTTTCCATAAAAAATTACCAGCACATCCAGAAGTGCAATAAAAAGCACAAATAATCGGATGTTTGCCAAAAATCTGATTTTACTGTCAACCTTGTCTAATTCTGCTTTTAACTCTGGGTCCATTGCCATTTTAATTCACCTATTTATCCAATACTTTCTTTAATTCATCCATAAAGGTATTGATATCCTTAAACTCTCTATAAACAGAAGCAAAACGCACATAAGCAACTGCATCCAAATTTTTCAGCTTGCTCATAACAATCTCACCAATCTGGTTCGATGGCACTTCCTTCTCTTCCATATTGAAAATCGTGGTTTCAACCTCGTCAACCAGCTGATTAATCTGATTAGCACTGACCGGACGTTTATGACATGCACGAAGCACACCAGCCTCGATTTTTGCGCGGTCGTAGGTTTCACGATTATTATCCTTCTTAATAATAATCAAAGGAATGGTCTCGATTTTCTCATAAGTCGTAAAACGCTTATCACATTCATCACAGACACGACGTCTTCTAATGGAGTTATTTTCCTCCGCTGGTCTTGAGTCAATGACTCTGGTATTCTCGTGACCACAAAATGGACATTTCATAGTAGTTCCCCCTCGTATTTGGTATGAGCTGTGGCATGAAATCTGGCACGAGGTGTCGCCTGTGGCGACGGTGCCCTGATGCCCGCTCTTCAAAACACTGTATTCCACAACATCTATGGAAATATATGACATTTCCTACATTATATTCTAATGGAAAATTTATGTCAACTATTTTATGGAAACCATTTCAACCAAGCTTTTCTGCCCATTCAGCTTCCCTGAAACCAGTAAGCACCACATCATCACTCACAACAAGCGGACGCTTTACCAGCATTCCATTGGTTGACAAAAGCTGCAGCTGCTCCTCCTCACTCATCATGGGGAGCTTATCCTTAAGCTGCTTTTCCTTATAGAGCAGACCGCTGGCATTAAAAAACTTCTTCAATGGAAGTCCACTCTGCTTCTGCCATTTCTTCAATTCCTCAAAGGAGGGATTATTTTCCACAATATGACGTTCCGTATATTCTATTTTATGTTCATCCAGCCATTTTTTTGCCTTCTGGCAGGTAGAACATTTGGGGTAACATATGAATAGCATTCTTTATATACCTGACCTTTCCTCTATCCCTTTATCGCCCATCTCATCTTCGTGGACCTGGCTCTGCCATTCATGGCACACTCTTCTGCGGATGGTCTGATAACCTCCTGTGCTACCTCGCTGTAGAGCCCCTGCTTTTTCCCTGCTTTAAAAGCCTTTTTTACCAATCGGTCCTCCCCGGAATGGAAGGTGAGAATGGCAGCTCGTCCTCCCGGTGCAAGCACATGTGGAAGCTTATCAAGGAAGGTATCCAGCACCTCAAACTCGCTGTTTACATCGATACGAAGTGCCTGAAAGGAACGCTGGCAGGATTTCTTCACTGCCTCCTTCTTTTCATCATCGTCCTTCCATTTACCGGCTCTGGTCAGTGCCTCGTCAATGGCGTCCCGCAGCTCAAAGGTGGTTGCAATTTTTCTACCCCTTCGACGCAGGTTCACGATGACCTGGGCAATCTCCTGTGAAAAGGGTTCGTCCGAATTTTCCATAAGCATGCCGGCAATTTCCTCTTTATCAAGCTCAGCCAGACGCTCTGCTGCCGACACACCCTTTTCCGGATTCAGACGCAGATCCAGCGGTCCATCAAATTTGAAGGTAAAGCCACGCTCCGGATTGTCAATCTGCATGGAGGATACCCCCAGATCAGCAAGTACAAAATCAAATAATCCCGCCTGCTCGCTGACCTTGTCGATATCGGCAAAATTGATATGGAGAATGGTTAAAAGCTCTTCTCCAAAGCCCTGCTCTGCCAGTCTCTTTCTGGTCTTTTCAATCTCAATGGGGTCCACGTCCAGACCATAGATATGTCCCTGTCCTTTCAGACACTTCAACATCTCTCTGGTATGTCCGCCGTAACCCAGGGTTGCATCCAATCCCTTTTGTCCGGGCTTTATCTGCAAAAATTCAAGGATTTCCTTCACACAGATGGAAATATGCATTCCGGCGGGGGTACTTCCCTTACTTTTTACCTTTTCGATGGTATCTGCATATTTTTCCGGATGAAGCTCCTTATATTTTTCCTCGAACTTTTTGGGATGAGTTCCGCTGTAGCGCACTCTTCTTTTGTGAGCAGTCTGCTCTGTCGTCTCTTTTTTCTCTGTCAATTTCCTAATTCCTTTTTCCTTCATACATTGTCTGCCATGTTAAGCTGTATTTCTCAGCAGTCCACCAGAATGATATCCGGACCAATCTGCTTGATGTCACAGAAGGGGATGGTGTACTCCTCCTTATTGCAGAAAAACCATCCTAAAATACCGCTTTTATCCGACACAATGATTTTACAGATGCATCCGTTATGACAGTCAAAGTCCAGGTCAACCACACGCCCAAGCTTTCTGCAGTCACGGACGCTGATAACATCCTTTTCGCATAATTCACTATATAGCATTGGAATTTCTCCGGCTTTTCTTTATCTTATGCCAGAAGAGTTTCAAGCGTGCCCTGTTCTGATATTATGTTCTGATATTATGCTCTGATATTATGTTCCGATATTATGTTCCGATATTTTATTCAAATATCTCCTGATGCAGTATTTATTTATCCTCCAGCAGATCGTCTATGAATTCCTTAAACTCTCTTCTGGCTCCCTCAATTTCTGCTGCCTCTCTGGTGTCCAGCGCCTGCTCAAATTTACGAAGTGCCTGCTCTATCATGACGCGGTCTCTTCCCAGACGTTCCTCATACAACCGCTCTCCCTGAAGCAGAAGAAGCTTGTTCTCCTCCTTGTCACGGGGGTGAATTTTCAGATAGGAAAGTGTTTCCATGCGCTCCTGCATCTGCTCATCCGTCATGTCATTTTCATTGGTACGCATAATCTGCTTCGTCTTTTCTCCCGTGGAAACCACGATGATTTCGACCTCCAGAATGGAGTTCACATCATAGGTATAGGTTACATCCACAGATTCCTGTCCCGCCAGTGCCTTGGGGACACGGATATTGATTTCTCCCAGCAGCACATTGTTTGCTGCAAACCGGCTTTCTCCCTGTAATATCTTGCAGCAGATTTTGGTTTGATTGTCTCTAACTGTATATAGACGTTCCGTACGGCTTGCGGGAATCGTCGTATTACGCTCAATGATTGGACAATAATGTCCATCCTCGTAATGACCGTCTTCTTTCTGCTCCACAACCTCAGTTCCGAGGGTAAATGGGCAGACATCTGTGAGAATTACTTCCTTGATTCCATCTCTTCGCTCCTTCATGGCAGCCTGTACTGCTGCCCCCAGTGCAACTGCTTCATCTGGATTGATGGAGGTGTCCGGCAGATTGCGGAACAGCTTTCCCACAAATCTCCTGATAAAAGAAAGTCTTGTGGCACCACCAACCAGAACGACGCGGTCAATGTCCTTCAATCTCACATTGGCATCTGCAAGACTTCTTTTGATAGGCTGTCGGATTCGATCCAGCAGCTCCTCACATTCAACTTCATACTCGTCAATGGAAAGTGTCATTTCATACGACTCCTCTCCAATATTACACTTCATAAGAGAAGTTCTCTGTTCTCCAAAATTCTTTTTACAAAGCTCTGCCTGCTTGAAAATATGACGCTTCTCTTTATCTGTTAAAGCAGTTTTGTCTATTTCAGGATTCTTTTCATAAAAAAGTTCTTCAATTACTGCAGTGAAATCTTCTCCACCTAAAAAGTTGTCTCCGGCTACTGCATGCACCTCAATAATATTATCGCTCAGTTCCAAAATAGATACATCAAAGGTGCCGCCACCTAAATCGAATACCAGAAATTTACCATTTCCCTCATACTGATAAAGTCCGTAAGCGATAGCTGCTGCTGTAGGCTCACTGACAATTCGCTCTACCTTCAGTCCCGCAAGCTCTCCCGCACGTTTCGTTGCTTTTCTTCTCTTATCATTAAAATAGGCCGGTACACTGATCACAGCCTCCGTCACTTCTTCCCCAAGAAAATGCTCTGCATCCTCCTTGATGGCACGAAGTACCAGCGAAGATAATTCCTCCGGCAAAAACTTCTTACCGGCAAGCTGGTAGGTCTTACTGCTGCCCATATCCCTCTTAAATACTGCCGCCGCATTTTCCGGATGGAGCAGACGATATTCCTTTGCTGTTTCCCCAACAAGAACCTGACCTTCCTCATCTACTGCAACAACAGATGGTGTCAGGTTAGAACCCAGTCGGTTGGGAATAATTTTTGGTCCCTCCTGGGTATAATAAGCCGCCAGAGAATTGGTCGTTCCCAAATCAATTCCTATAATCATAACGTTCCTCTATTTTTTCTTTCTGTTTTCTAATCTCTGCAGAAAATATGCTGCATCATAATAATCAGGCTTAATGGCAAGCGCATGCCTGTATTCCGCTTTTGCCTTTTCAAGGTCGCCCTTTTCCTCTGCTATCATACCACAAAGGAGAAAATATTCAAAGCAGTCAGACTTCTCACACATGGTACACTGATAGCCCTGGTGCATCCTGGCAAGAAGCTGCTCTGCCTCAGCCAGATTACCTCTGCATATCTCCAGTCTGATTATGCGGTAGTAATTGGACATATGGTACTTCTTACTGCCATTCAGATAATTGGACAAGCTTCCGCTGCTTTCCTCAATGCGTTTTAATGCAAGAACAGCATATTTTCGTGCCGGTCCATATTTCTTCTGCTCATACAGATATCCCGCCAGAGCGCGATAGCAGGAAATCAGGTATTCATCCTTTCCACCGCGTTTTTTCTCATACCTCTCCGCCCTTTTAATAATCTGCTTCACAATCCTGATGGAACCGGAAAGCTTCCCCCAGTCGCGGAAGAAGTCAAGGGCATCCTCCAGTTCATCCACCAGCCAGGCATCCTTTTTGCACATTTCGATAATCTCAAGATATTGAGCCGCTGCATTTTTCCAGTCACCCTTTTCACGATAACCGTCCGCCAGCTTCTGAAGATATTTTGAACGGTAATAGCGCTCCCATTTAGCTCCCTTTTGACACTCCGGTCTTCTCAAGCACTCCAGGTAAGCCACAATCGCCTTGGTGTATTCTCCCCGAAGCATCTGGTTCTGTGCCGTCTCCTCCAGATATTGTCTCCTGAATTCCTCCGGCTCCATGTCCAGAACCTTCTTGAAGTACTCATCCGATTTTCCATATTTTCCAAGGAAGCGGTAAATTCCACCCAGCTCAATATACGGCCATCTATAGCCGGGATTTAACTCAATTGCCTTTAACAAAGGTTCAACAGCCTGTTCCTTCTGCCCCATCTTTGACATGGTAAAGCCCAGTCGATAGTATAAGAAAAAGTCCTCCGGATCCAGCTTCAGACCACTTTCGCAATCCTCCCTTGCCCGTTCCAGTTCATACAGCTCATAATTTAAAACGCATCTTCGCTCGTAGTAATAGACATGCTCCTCCAGGGAAAGCAGCGTGTCAAGATACGCTACCGCTGTCTTTGCATCCTCTTCCTTCTCATTTCTTTCATACTCACTTCTGTAAAACTCAAACAGCTTTCTCAATGCCGGAAGACTGTTCTTATTTCTTGCTTCAATCTTCTTTAGAATCTGAAGTGCCTGCGCTCTCTTATCCATTTTTTCATAGCAGGATGCAATTCTGATTTCTGCCCCATCCACATCCGGGTCCTGGGAAACAAGAGGAATTGCCACCTCCAATGCCTTGTCAAAGCCATCCGATTTATACAGAATGTCATATTTTAACTTTTCTATTTTCAGTGAAAAACCATTCTTTTCACTATAATCCTTCAGTATGTTGAGTGCACCCTTCTGATTATCCCCATCCCATAAAAGTATTGCATACTCAAAAAACAGATCGTCCATTTTATCCATATCTGTCTCTTTATTTTCTGCCTTCTTTTTGAGTATCTCATTGAAAAATGGTTCATACTGCTTTAAAACTCCCGGAATCTTTTCCGCTGCAAACTCTTTATAGTGCAGCTCCTTCAATTGATAGAACCTGAGTGTATCACTCTCTATACCAGCCTCCTTTGCCATGGAAAAAATCTGTTCCAGATCATCATATCGTTCAAAATCAAAAAAGACCTCTGCAGCCCTTAAATACGGATCCGGGAAATAGGGTGCAATTTCATGGCAATGATAAAAGTCGTCAATAATGCCTCTGGCGTCCTTTTTATCATAATAAGCCTGCTGTCTGAACACATATCCTGGAAAATACCCCGGGTCCTTCTCAAGCAAGGCGTCACAAACCTCAATTGCAAGGTCTGGAAGTTTATCCTCATTGTAAAGTCTTGCCAGCTCCCCTGCATACTGAAACTGCATAAATTCAGAGGACTCCATTCTGGCAGCATCTTGGATAAAGGAATATGCCTGATCCTTTTGAAGATGATTTTCCTCTGCCAGAGGATCCTTGGTTTGAATCAGATGCCAGTTGGCAATGCCCTTTGAAAAAAGTGCATAGGCCTTACGGTCCATACGCCGGCGCATTTTCTTGGAGCCATCATCAACAGTTTGATCAAGAAAATCCATCCAGCGCAGCAGCCAGGGATATGCCTCATGATAATGCTCGTTACACAGGTAAATTCTGCATCTTATATTAACAAACTCATAGGTGTCCTCCTCCGGGACAGACTCCATAAATTTTTCTGCCTTCTCATACTCATGCTGCTGATAATAGCACCAGCCCAGCTCAATCCCGATTTCTGTCGTGGGGTTTTCCTTATAGGCAGCCTCATATTCCCTGACAAGATCCTCGTTTATCTTTTCCATGAGCTCCTGACATTCCTGGTTCTGGATTTCCTTTTCCAGAATATCCTCTACCATTTCCTTGGCATCCTTTACGTTTCCGAGGAGATAAATACAATTAGCCTGACCAATTGCTGCACTCACATTTTTGTCATCTGCTTCCAGCAGTGCGTCATAAACAGCTTTTGCCTTCTCGATTTTGTTATTTGCCAGAAGTGCCTTAGCATAAATATGTTCTATATAAGCATTTTCACTATAGGCAAAGTCAAGCTCCTCCATGACCTCCAGTGCCTTTTTCTGATTGACGTTCTGACTCAGCCAGTATTCAACCTCAACCACATCTGTAAAAGGATGTGTTACGTCGTACGCTCGCAGGGCTTCCATGTTTTTCTCCACAGACTTTCGCTGCTCTTCCTCGCCGGACAGCATCCGCTTGGTCTCATAGAGCTTCGCTATGTATTCATCCGGATTCCCGGACAGGTCTCCCTCAAACATCTCATAATCAATAAAATCCTGGTGATCTGTCTGCCAGATAATATAATCAATAAAATTAGGTGGGAACTTTTCCTTCAAGGTCTTAGCATTTCCACTGTAGTCAAAATGTTTATTTAAAAGTCTCCACACGTCTGTGGGCAGATAGGAATGATAGCTGATAAAGACAAGAAGCTTCTCCCCCGCCTCAATCTCTGTATCAAGCCCCTCGCAGACAGGGTCCTTCAAAAGCCTTTCCCAGCAGGAAAGGTCACGCCTGCTCTCCAGGGAAGCATAGATTTTTTCCGCCTTTTTCACCCACAGGTCTACCTCATTCGGATTGGAAAGCGTTTCCTGCTCTGCCTCCTCATCCTCCGCCGGTCTTGTGGCATAATCGCAGGCATCCTCGAAGGCCTTTCGAAGCCGCATAAATCCCTGTGCATCCTCCTCCGGATTGACCAGTGGAAGCTTCTCATGGTAGGCCTGCCTGATAAGCTCCAAATCCTTTGTTTCCTCAATTCCCAGTTCTTTCCACATCATAATTTCTGCTCCCCTCTCGAAAATCTGACAGATATTCCATCTCCGTCTGCTTAAACGGTTCCGTTGCAAATACCGGCTTACTGAAAAGCCTTGGTACATAGCTTAAAAGCTTTTCCCCCATAAAATAATCAAATTCATAGAAAAGCAGACTGTCGTCCACCTCCGCAATCTGCCTGCATTCCTCCTCGGTCAGTGGTACCGACAGAAACCGTTCATAAATACTGTCCTGCAGCTTCTTTTCAATAATCAGATACTCCGACAAAGCCTTTTTGACCGGTCTGGTAATATCCGCCAGATAAGCCTCGCTGGCATCGTGAAGCAGACAGGCCAGCGCAACCTTTGCACTGTATCCTCGCGCTTTTGCCTCCTCATAGCAGGCATTGCAATGCTGTCCCACAGAGTAAAACTCCGGGAAATGTCCATTGGCCCTGGTCATCAGGGAAAGTGCGTGGGCGATATCTTCAATGTTAATCTGCTCCATATCCGGCTCCAATGGTTTAAAATGTATCTTCCGAAATGTCGTTATATGTTCTGAACTCATTTCTTAAATTCCTCCTGAAATAAAAATCTCTGTATTCCTTTGGGGTTCTCCCATTCTTCTTTTTAAAAATCTGGATAAAATAGCTCTGGGAGGAAAAATTATACTCGCTGGTAATATCTGCCACCGAGAGGTCTGTGTGCTTGAGACAGTACTCCGCCTCCTCCATTTTTTTATCCCGGATAAAATTGCCAATGGTAATGCCCATCTCCTCCTTGAACAGTCTGGACAAATAGCTGACATTCAGCCCCGTCAGATCAGTCAGCTGGGAAATCAGTATTTTCTCCCTGATATGCTCCTGAATGTATTCTATGCAGAGAACCACGTGTTTTGAATAAACCTTTTCCTTTTTTAAAATTCCCATTCGCCTTGCATAGTCCAGACTCATCTTGATATGCAGACCGGAAAGCTCCTCCTTCGTCCTGCACTGGTCCGCCTTCCTGATATATAAATCGCTGAGACTGTAGGCTGTCTCCAGATCCATACCCGCCTCTATACAAAAGCGGCTGATAAATGCTATGGAAATAATCACATGATATCGGATGCTCCGCACTTCATTTTCTGAAAGCTTTCCAAGACCCTTTCCCTCATAAATCGGGCGAAGAAGAAATTTCTTTTTTAAAAGCTCCATCTCACCCATGGCAACCGCCTCGTAGTAGCCATACTCTCCACCGTAGGGTGCATGAAACTGTTTTTCTTCCCGTTGTCTGTTCAATGCTTCCCGCAATTCCTTCTCAAAAGCCACCTGCGATTCCTCCCCTTCCCAAGTAATGTAAATATTATAACAAAAAAGTCATTATTTGTGTATATACTTAGCCTGATTTAAACTACTCTATAATCAACAAAATAAAGAAAACTTTTTTGGTATATTTTTATAGAACAGGAGAAATGAACATCATGACTAGAGAAGAATTAAAGGATCTGTGTAAAGAACTGACTCTGGATGAAAAAATTGGTATGGTACACGGCAGCATTCTCTTTCAGACCGCCGGTGTGGAAAGACTGGGAATCCCCGGCTTTCTTTTTTCTGATGGTCCAATGGGCTGCCGTCTGGAATATGAAGCTGCAGAGTGGATGCCTGTGGCAAACAATGATGATTTTACCTCATATCTGCCCAGCAACACGGCTCTTGCCTCCACCTTTTCCAGAGCACTGGCTCACGATGCCGGGCATATTCTCGGGGAAGAGACAAGAGGACGTGGAAAGGACATGATTCTGGCGCCAGGCATCAATATTCAACTTTGAATATATGAGTGAGGACCCTTATCTCTCCGGTGAGATGGCGATCTCCTATGTCCGGGGTGTTCAGGAAAATGATGTTTCTGCCTGTCTGAAGCATTTTGCCCTGAACAATCAGGAAACCCGCAGAAATGATGTGGATGTTCTGGTCAGTGACAGAGCTCTCTTTGAACTCTATCTGCCTGCCTTTCGAGCTGCCATCAAGGAGGGCAATACCTGGGGTGTCATGGGCTCCTACAACAAATTTCACGGAAAATACTGCTCCCATCATCCATTTTTGCTCCATGATATCCTCAGAAAGGAATGGGGCTTCGATGGTATTGTTGTCTCCGATTGGGGAAGCATTCATGATTCTGTGGAGGGCGGCAATGCTGCCATTGATGTGGATATGCGAACCACAAGCAATTTCGATGATTATCCCTTTGGCAAGCCTTTGAAGGAGGCTGTAAAAAATGGCTCTGTTTCCGCAGAAGCACTGGATGAAAAGGTGATGCATATTTTGACTACCATGAATCAGCTTCACATGCTGGATGGTGAACGCAAGACCGGTACCTACAACGCTCTTTCCAGCCATTCGAAGCTTTTAACGGCTGCTGAGGAATCCATTATTTTACTGAAAAATGAAAGCCACCAGCTTCCTCTCTCCAAAAAGAAAATCAGGAAGCTTTTGGTTGTAGGTGATAATGCCAACCGCATGCATGCATTGGGCGGCGGCAGTGCTGAAATCAAAGCTTTGTACGAAATTTCTCCATTGATGGGCATAAAAATGGAGCTTGGGGGAAATTGTGAGGTAATATACGAACCGGGCTACTACAATTATGTCATCGGAAATGCCTGGGGACATGATGACAATGCCCAGGGTGTTGGCGGCAATCCTCTGGTTCGCCTCTCTGCTGCGGAGGAGACCTTGAAAAATAAAGAATACCTGTCCCGTGCCCTGGAGGCTGCCACAGATGCAGATGCTGTTATCTTTATCGGTGGTCTATCCCACGATTATGATGTGGAGGGTGCTGACAAAAAGGATATGAAGCTTCCAAACAATCAGGATCATATCATTAAAGAGCTTTTGAAGGTGCGCCCTGATCTGATTGTGGCTTTGCTTGCCGGAAGCCCTGTGGATATGAGTGCCTGGGTCGACGACGTGAAGAGCTTACTCTTCTTTTCCTACAACGGTATGGAGGGTGGACGCGGCTTTGCCCGGATTCTCTTTGGAGAAGCCAATCCATCTGGTAAGCTCCCAATGACCCTTCCCGGAGCTTTGGAAGATTCTCCGGCCCATAAAATCGGCCAGTTTCCCGGAGGTGACACGGTTGCATACACCGAAGATATCTATGTGGGCTACCGCTACTTTGATACCTTTGATGTAACGCCCGCCTTTGCTTTTGGGCATGGTCTCTCTTATACAGAGTTTCAGTTTGGACCTGTCTGCCTTACTGAGTGTGGTGTTGATTGTGAAATTTCCGGTACGAATTGTTCTGATAAGAATGAACGCAAAGGAAATGCCTTTATTACTTCTGCATCAGTAAACGTTACAAACACAGGTGATACAGACGGTTCCGCTACTGTCCTCTTCTTTATTCGACCTGTTGATTCAAAAATCAAACGTCCTGCAAAAGAGCTCCGTGGTTTTGACAAAGTATTCTTATTAAAGGGAGAATGTAAAGATGTTTCCGTTTGCTTTGATGCGTACAGCTTCTCCTATTACAATGAGGAAAAGAAATGCTATGTGACAGAGCCCGGAACCTACGAAATATGTGCTGCCTTCGCTGCGGATGATATTCGCAGTACTGCCTCCATAAAGATTGACAGGGAATACTTAATTGAAAGATAGGTGCACGTGCTCTTTGATTGTCACATTATATACAATATAATTAAGAGGGCGGTTTCCCGCCCTCTTGTTTAATCCTGCTATCTCCTATCCAAGCACCTGATTGCTGCCAAGTACAAAACCACTGGTATCTGCTGTCTGTGGTGTAGACAGAACACTGTTTACATCCATGTAGCAGTGAATATCCATATTATAATTTTCCCGCAGGTAGACCAGATTACAGGTCATCCCAAGAGGAATATAATCCTGTATTACCTTCATGACCTGTTCCTTATCCGGTGTTTCTCCTCTCTTATCACTCACACAGTCTAAAATAAGAGTAAAGACACCTTCATCTTTACCAAAAAGACGCTGATAATGCTCCACCTTGGAGGAATATTCCTTCATCCAGTCATTCCACTTGAAATACTCAACAATCTGGGCATCCTTACCATAAAGGAGAAAAATAATCTTTTTTAATACATCTGTGGTTCCCTTACCACTCTGAATCTGCTGCAGGTTATGAATCAGATATTGAATCTGCTCCGGAGAAAACCTCCGTCCGCTTTCATCAAGTCCGGTCCATCTGGCAAATAAAAGCAGATTCTCAGGATCACAGGTCTCGTAATCGAGCTGTGCCGGGACATCCGTCACCTGATCCTCCAAATCCACATAGAGGCTCTGTAAAACAGACATATATCTGGAGAAAAAGCTGCTTTCATCCTCCTGATAGATTTCCGGAAGATATTCCACAAAGCTGCACCTTGGGAACTCCACCGTAAAGCCCTGTATTTCAAACTGACTCTGAATATCTGCCGCCATCACACGAATGACCACCCACAGATATCGTCCGGTCAACTGATGAAGAAGCATATCCCTGGTGTTGACCCTTCGCTCATAGCTGTGATTTTGCAAAAGTGCCAGCTTATCCTCCACCGAAAGGGACGCATCCTCCATCTCCTCTGACAGGTCCACATTGGCAGCCGCCGCCATGATTTCAAATTTACACTTTTCAAAGCTGCCTGACAGAGTCAGCCTGTGAAAGGTGGCATCAAGCTCCGATGTATCGAACACAGGTGCAATATAGACAAAGCTTCCTCCGCCCTTTCCCGCCAGCACATATTCCTTTGTCAAAGACAGGCCACTGCACTGTCCTCCCTTTAGAGACAGACGGTAATAGTTCACTTTCTTTGTCTGCTGCATACCGCATTCCCTCCTTTTATTTTCCGCTTACAGATTTGATGTAAACGTGATATCTCTTTCTCTGATATAGCTCAGTGCATCCGCATGTAAAAGGATGTCTCCTCTTTCATTCTTTTCCGCACCATTCCCGATTCGTTCCATGGAAAGCTGTTCTACAAAACGAACCTCCTCAAGGGCCTCCAGTCTGGTAAACAGTCTTCCCAAAAGCAGTCTGGCACCAAAGGCCTGACTCATATGCTCGTAGGAAAGCTCCTTCTCCAACAGCTCAAAAACTGCCTGTTCTTCCTCTCTGGTTCCGTTCTGTAAATGTATTTTTCCGTGCACCTCAATTCCCACATAATCTGGGGAAACCACGGTAACCTTGGTGTTAACCAGTCGATATGGCTCCATATACTGCACGATTTTCTTCTGATAAATACTTGAAAGCGCCACTGTTTTTTCTTTGCCCCAGGGCTTTACCACAGCAACAACCTCGTTACTGTTCATATTCAGACCATGGAGCCTTCCGTACTGATTTCCAGGCACAACCTTCACCCGGTCAATCATCAGTCCCGGTGTTTTCCAGATACGCTCCTCATAATCCGTTGCGCTGACCATGCGGTTCTGTTTCAAAATCACCTGTTTCAGTCTCTCAATCATCTGACGCGTCGTTTCCCGATGACGTCCTCCTGTGGCCGCTGTCGGATTATGCACCTTGATATCCCACTGACCTGCGGTGGAAAGCTTTGTAATTTCACCTGCCATCACGTTTCCGTCTTCCAGCTTCGATACGGAAAGCTTCGACAGACAGATGTCCTTTCCCTTCCCCGGTAAAATTCCGTGGATGGCGTCGCCTAAAATCAGGCTGCCCTCTCCGGCATCATAGGAAAAGACCGCCTCATCATATCCGGCCTGATCCAGCTGCTGTGTATAGCTAAATGGCTGATAATACAGCTTTCCATCCTCTCGCTTCTCCCAAAGAGAAACTCCAAGCTCATAGACATCCGGATAATCAAATTCCACTCTCTGGCTGTTACAGCCATCTGTTTTGCCAATTAAAAAGTAGGGAAGAATTTCCTCTGCCAGAATCGTTACCTGGATTCTGCTGTGAAGCGGAATCCCTTCTGAATCCAGAATGCGGAGCAGATAGCTTCCTTCTTCCTCGCCCTCCACAATTTCACATTCCTGGGGCAGTGCAGAGTTGTAATTGTAAATCACCCGGTAAAAGCCATCTTCCTCCTCCAGTCCTGCCATGAAAAAGCAATCCTCGCCGATATAGCCCGGAATTCTGATTTCCTGTCCGCCCTCATAGGTGAGAATTCTGGTTTGACAGAGGGTTTTCTTCTGTTCCACCGAAAATGGTTCCGGAAATACCTTTCCAATCTTTGGAAGACAGTCAAAGGTATTTTCCTTAAGAACACATCTTAAAAAATGCGCCTCACCCTTTCCTGCCGGATGTTTCCAGCCTGATAGGTATGCTCGATTTCTCCACGGCTGTCCCCTGGGCTCCATAAAACAAAATCTGTATCCTTTTCCTTTCCCCATACGGAAAGCTTCAGCAGGTTCTGGGCGGCAAGTGACAGGTCAACCGCGTTTTCATAGGAATCCAGATAAAAGACTTCCTCCATCACATTGATATTTTCAATTTTTGCCATATTCATATAGATTCCACGAATGAGTGGCAGCGCAAAATCAGGATATTCTCTGTTAAAGCCTACGAAGCGGATAAAATAAGCTTCTTTTCCATACATTTTTGTCTTTTTCATGTCTCCCGGAATCATAAGCAGAAGATTTCCACTTCCAAGAAAACCGGAGGTGGCATCTGTCACCTTGATGCTCTTAAAGCCACGGTCAGAAAAATACTCCACAGTGAAGGTAATCGGACGATCACTGAAATTATCGATATCAAAGTACAGGCTTGCCGGGGTTCCCTGCAATGATGCATCAAAGCCCAGATAAAGACA
This sequence comes from uncultured Lachnospiraceae bacterium, assembly GCA_964619485.1. Taxonomy (GTDB): domain Bacteria; phylum Bacillota; class Clostridia; order Lachnospirales; family Lachnospiraceae; genus UBA2882. Next base: position 42,317 of record CAZUCI010000004.1, on the reverse strand, counting down.
TCTTCTCTCATGCTCCCTGCAGTAAAAGGGAGTTACCGTCTTCCCCTCATGAAGGTCCATGGTCACATTACAGTCCTCAAAGCTGTTGCAGGTATAAGCATAATCAGCATACTGCTTCTGCTCATAGCGATAGGAAAGCTTCATCTGACTGATTCTCGGACAGACATAGACCGCCGGAACCTTATAAATATTCTCAGCCCGAAGAAGTCTTGCACGGATTCTTCCACCGGTCAAATCCTCCTCGTAGGGCATCATATCCTCCGGTGCAGTGAAGGAAAGACTCATATGCCCCTTGGCTGTTCCGTTAAACATGGAACAGATATACTCCTCCTGCCAGATTCGTTTCCAGCCATTCTGACTCAGATATTCCCAGACCACATAGTCCGCCAATACCTGAGAGCTGTTGACCACCGCAGATTTTTTTGGCTTTTTCATGATATTTTTATATTCGATGTCTGCCTTTGGAACATCCAGGCTTTCCTCATACTCCGAGTAATCCAGATCAAAATCCAGCGTAATCAGAGCACCTCTTTTGGAAAGAACCTCTCTGTTTTCCACTGAAAATTCGTTGTATAGTCCCATGGGCCGCCCAAAGGGATATACAACTGCCGGAGAGTCCTCCATGCCGTTCACATATACCTGCTCCGGTATTACATCGCTTCTCTCCCAGCCCGCACGGATGGTATCAATATATATTTCCCCCAGCTCTCCACTGGCAGAAGCAACAATGTAATAGCCTTCCCTCTGCATATTGGTGGATTTTTCCATGCGGTAATCCTTTTTCTCAAAATGGATTTTCCGCTCTCCGGGCTCAACCTTATCAAAATAAACAGGCTCACCATCAGCACCCTGCATATACCAGGTAACGCCCTCCCTGGTCATCTCGCGGATGGTCTCCTCCTGAATTTCCTTATTATCCTTATTTCTCGCTTCTATATACAGATCAAAATCCACCTGCTCCACATAGTCAAACAAAGAGTCAAAGCACAGATACAGCTTATGCTCCGCCTGATTTTCTCCCTCATTGGAAAAGGCCTTAAAGGCTGTGATTCCCTCCGAAAAATCATGACAGATAATGGTGTCCGTCTCCTTATCCGTATTGACTGCCAAAACCGGCACTGCGTTGGTTGCAGACATATCGTGGGTGGTTTCAAAAATAATATCTCCCACATTACCCTTCTGCGCCATGACCTGTGTATGCTTTGGAACAAAAACATTTTCCGTCTCGTAGGATAAAACCGGCTGAAACTGTGCATAGCCCTTGGATGCTGCGACCGGCTCTTCCTTCAGCTCATCCAGAAGGTTCAGATACTGAATTTTATGCTTGCTTACCACTTTATCAAAACGCTGTTCACTTCCCTCAATCATGTCCCTGCACAACACGGAAAGTACACTTCCCGGTTCATCACTCTTTTCATCAAATGAAAATTCAGGCACATAGGAGGCCATAAGCTGATTCATTTTTTCTGCTGCGTTTCTGTTACCCATACTAATCTCTCCCTAAGAGTTTCTTGTCCCTTTACAGTTCCCCGATACCTTCCTCCACATAGTAAGGCTACCTGATCGAGCAGCCTTCTCATTCCCTGTCCGTACGCTACGGCCTCTTCCCCCGAGACAGAACGCTCATCCAGCTTTCTCAGCTCCTCAGCAAACAGCACATGTCCCTTTATCTGGGCAATTGCACCGCCTTCATCTGTCTGCACTGCGTATTCACAGTACAAATGAAGCATCGTTTTTGCCAGAAGCAAAAGCTTTTCGTATATTATTTCTTCAAACCCGCCGGTTTTTTCGTCCACTCTGGCACCTCATCGCATAATTCTACAAATTTTTCCACTTACGCTTTACTATATCATGCCGTTTTAAATTCCGCCCTACCCTAACGGGTAGTCTTCAATCATTTTTTATTTTTCATCCTTATCAGGCTCGCCCTCGTCCCCGGCTGTTATACTGGTCATGTCTGCGCCTGCTTCAATCTCATTTTTACGGTGCTTATAATATTCAAACATCTCATGCTTCTGAATATCAAAGGCATAATTGATCTTCCGAAGGAAAAATTTGCTTCCTGCCTCTTTCCGATAAAGAATGGCCTCCAGCATATTTTCCTTTTCAAGCTGCCTGACTGCCTCCTGCTGATAGGCTGTATTTTCAGAATGATTGCCCTCTCTTGCATTCTGGGCAACAATATCACGAATTGCCTTTTGCTTCTGCCTGGTCTCCTCCAGCTGTCCACGTTCCTCTGTTCTGTTAAAAAAAGGCATGGTTTTTACCAGAGCCTCTGAATTTGCTCTGGTATAATAAGGGCGCACGGATTCTTCACTCCATGGCTTCGCCTCCGCCTTCTCCAAAAGAATGGAGGACATATTGCTGCGCTTTGATATATATGCACGGTTCTGGTTCTGTCCCTTTATCAGGGTCTTCATCTGATATTCCGCCATCTCCTTCTGATAACGGCTGCTGACCGTATCATAGCGGGAGGTTTTTAAATTGGCAAAAATAAAGCTTCGTCCTCTGTTGGGGTTATAGCCCATCTGCAGCCTGCCAAACATGGTTTCCATCTTCATCAGACGGTCACAGCGGAACATATGACCGATCAGCCGGTCCTCATAGTACCCCTCCAGCTTCTTATGTTCACTGAAATGCTCCACATCAAAGTGGGCGACAGCCGTGAGCCTGTCATAGGTTTCCACTCTCTTTTTCTTTTCAATCTGTTCGACCTTCTCTTCTCTGCTCTGCATAGAACTCCTCTCACTACACGTACTTTCGTTCCCTTGCTACCTTCGCCGCCTCTGCCCGGTTTTTTACATTTAATTTTCCATATATATTCTTTAAATGGTACTTCACCGTGTTTTCCGACACGATGAGCCTCTTTGCAATCTCGTTGTTTCTGCAGCCCTCTGCCACAAGCTTTATGACGTCATTCTCCATCTCTGTCAAAAGTCCGTCCTTGTTGATACGCTTTAAGTAATTGGGATACATCTTTGCAAACTCCTCAACAGACTGATAAACTCTCTGAAAGGAAGCGTCCTTTTTCATATCCTTACGGGCTTTCAGCTCCTCCATGATTGGAAGCAGAGCCGCTCCCTCCATGGCAAAAACTCTCTCCACCTTATATCTTTTGCCCAGACTGAGTGCCCTTTCCAGATGCTCAATATAATTATCCTTTTTGGCGCGGAACACAGTAATCGCCATCAGGAGGGAGGTCTCTATCTGGAGATAGTACATTTTATAATCCACCGCATAGTCTGTCAGCTGTAAAAGAAGGGTATATGCCTTGAAATACTCCTGCTTTTCTATGTAAACTCTGGTTTTCACCAGAAAAAGATACCGGTTCATGGTATAGAAGCGCTCATATTCAGACAGGGCCTGATCCAGCCATCTGTTAATATTCCTCGTATCTCCATTGATCAGCTCAAGATTCAAAAGGAAGGCCTCCATGTTTCCAAGCAGGTGGGAAACTGCATGCTCCTCCAGATATTTAGAGGTGCTCTCCCATATGGCGCGCACATCCGACTCTCTGTTATATGCCAGATAAATATAGGAAAGAATACAGTTCCCGGCAAAAACCATCTCCAGATTTTCACTCTTTTTGGCCTCCGTCAGTCCCTTGGTCACCGAGTCTAGCGCCTTACGCAGATGATTCTGCTCATAGTTTACCTCTCCATCCACCAGATAGAGAAAGCCTGCCTGCCTTTTTCCTAAAATAATATGCAGAATTTTACCCGTAAGAACAATCATTTCCCTGTATTTTGGCACATAATTGGTGAAGTCCCTTCCACCATGAACAACACTTGGCATGTTGGAGGTAATGACAATATCAAAGGATTTCAACCCATTCCCCAGCATTCCTGCTGCAATCTTAGGTGTTGATTCCAAAAATTTATCCTCATGTACCCCCGGCATGGCGATGAAAAGATAATATAAAAACTTTTTAGCCTCCGCTGCAAGCTCCGGATTTTCCTTATCCGCAGAAAGCTTCTCCATCCACAGATACCAGACCATTGCTTCCTCCTTCTGACAAAGAATGGAGGCAAGCATCGCCCGGGCTGCCACAAGCTTCGGCTCATACCTGACATAGGCCATGGGCAGACTCTCTATGTACTCCTCCAGTTCCAGATAATTTACCACTGAGACATGTCCCGGAAGCAGCCGTTTTAAAACATCGGCCACAATCTCCCATTTTTCCAGAATGGAGGCAAATATCAACACCTGAAGATATTTCTCTTTGTCCATATAAAAAGAAATGGCACGTTCATAGCAGGTATCCATCTCACCATTTTGTATATAATTTCCAAAAAAATGACGTAGAAACCTCCTGGCAAAGGGATTTAAAACCCATATGCCATCCTCTACGCCTCTCTCCAGAAAGCTTCCAAAGAAAATAATATTCCTGCTGATTTCGGCACTCTCATCTGGAGAATAACCCAGCACCTTCTCAAAAAGCTCCATATCTATTTCATTAAAGTAACAAAGCTTAAAAAATATATTCTGGTATTTTAAGGGAATCGAACGAAAATAAGATACATCGAAATAGCTGAACGCGTCATTACAGCACTGCTTTACCACACTGTTGTTAAAAGTGCCAGCTTCAGAAATCCGTCTTGGAAGCAGACGAATCATCAAAGGCATATTGTTGAAAACATCTTCGATTTTCTGATAATCATAGCTGTTCAGGTAAATATCTCTGCCTGCGAAAAACAGCTCAACCTCTTCCCTTGAGGGCTTAAGTTCATTTTTCCCCAAAATGAACATTTCCCCAAAAACCCGAAAAGGAATCAGACTCTGCGGCATATCCACAGAGGAAATCAACACAAACTGGCGAACCCTTTTCTCCGCTGTAATAAATCGGATTAAATCCTCCAGATTATTATCTGCCATCAGCCGCTCCAGATTGGAAAGAACAACAATCGGTGGAAAGCTGCTGCAAATCTTTTTTTCCCACGCTGTGTAATTCATTCCCTGTTCCCACTGTGTCCACGTGTAATTCTGCTCCTCCAGGCAGTCAAGATAGCCTTTTACAAACAATGACTTATCCCATCCAAAGGGTGCATGAATATACCCATACCGATGCAGCTTCATCTCCTCAAATTGCTTCTCGTAATATGCGTCACTATGAATTTTTTGAATTCGCTCTGCAAGTTTCTCCAAGTTCTTTTCCTCATATCGTACGCTGTTGTGCATTTCTGCTCTGCTGATTACATTATATTTATGTAAAGTTTACTTTTTTTTAATAACTTCGTCAACAAAATCGGTCAAAAGTTCACATTTTTAAATTTGCAATTGATGCACACTAATTAAATTATAGCCGCCGTTTTTTTCTACAGTCAAGCTAAAATGTATCTTTTTCGAGTTATTCTGCTGTTATTTTATTTTGTAAGAGTTTCAATATCCGGTCCTTTGTCTCCGCATAATGCTCTCTGGAAATCGGAATGGTACTGCCATCCTTCAGACCTGCTTTATAATTGTTGACGCTCAGCACCTGCCATACATTGACAGCATGGCTCTGATGAACCCGGAGAATTGTACCATCCTGAATCTCCTCGAGAACATCCTTCAGTGTCTTTTTTACAATCAGCTCCTGTTCTGCAGTATAAACATGCGTGCAGTTTCGTCCTGCCTCCAGGCGAATGATGGATGAAATCTGAACATAATACTTTCCCCCATCAGCAGCCTTTAAGCAGACCTTCTTTTCCATTCGCTCCTGTGCCATAATTTCTGTCATAAAATCTTCACTGATGTGACTGACACGAACCTGCGTGTAGTCCATCTGCATGGAAATTGATATGTTCAGGTGGCGTATCAGCCAGCTCTCCCTATAGGACCAGATTACAGTCATTCTCTGATTTACCTTAGCCATATGCCCATCGGGATAGATGGTTGTAATATCCATCTGCAGAACACAATAGCACTGTCCCTTTGCGATGGGATATGCCTTACAGGTCATGGACGATATCCTGTTCTTCACTTGTGACTGGGCAGAATGTGTGAAGTGCTCCATTACACTTTCCTTTCCCTCAAGCAGCTGTCCTTTTCCAACGGAAAGAATAACAACATCTGAATGAAGACACTGAAAAAACAGGGTAGTGTCTCCCTCATAGTATCCCTGCACTGCACGCATGGCTAATTGTTCCGTATCCTTATAGTTCATATTACTTTCTCCCTGTGACCGTCAGCTTTAAAACAATCCAATTGGTAAATTTACTGCACGGTCTCTCAATCCATTGATAAAATCCCCATCCAATGAACAGCACCAGAATCAGACAGACTCCAAATGCTGTCATTGCAGACACATGATACCTTCCTGTCATGGACATAACGCGTACCATAACCCATGCCCCAACGGAAAACAGAATGGGTATATGTACCAGAAAAACAGAATAGGATATTTTCCCCAGCCACAAAAATGGCTTCAGTGAAAGGAATCTGCCCAAGGGCTTTAACAGATAAATTCCAGTCAGTAAGCATGCCGCCGACAGCATATGATAAAACTGAATGGGGTTGATTCTTCCAATTATTTTTGCAAAATATCTGTAAAAATTGGTCGGAGTCACACTCGTAGGATACCCTCCCAGAAGCACGGATACTGCAAGAAAAAGAATCCCCAGAACCGTACAGAGCTTCTTCTTTTCTCTTATCTTTTCACCATATTGAATGGCTGTATACGCAAGCAGTACTCCTATGGCAAAATTGGTCAGACGGCTGTTGGTGGAAAGATATACTATGGCGACACCCAGGTATACGAAAAGCATTCCTCTGTTCATTTTTCTTCCCATGGCAGCCAGAATATAAGCCATAAAGCTGCCGGCAAATAAATCTGACAGCATCCAGAAGGCGTTGGAATAGGTGTTTGTAAGACCCACAATCCAAGTGTCAACCACACTTGCAAAAAACAAATCTGACAAGCTGGTTTTACTCTGATAAAAGGAGGCAAACCAGCTGGAGCCTGTCAGCACTGATGCAGGGCCATTATAAAACAGCTGCAGCTGCAGCATGACAAAAACAATGGCCGACAGTGCAAACAATGGCAGCATCAGTCTCGGATATCGTTTTAAGACCGCAACCGAAAACTGCTTTTCTTCACTCATATGAAAGACCTGCCATGCTATGACAAATCCACTGACCAGGCAGAAAACCGATACCCACAAATCACCAATCACAAAATAGGAAAGGGGCGACTGGGAAAAGGCAGCTTCCACATTACCCTGAAAATGACACAGATTTCCTTCCTGCTGAAACGCCGCCGGATAAAATCCCATAATGAAATGATGAAAAAAGATAAACAGACAGGCAAGGCCTCTCAATCCGTCTATCCAGGTAATACGCTCTGTTTTCATTTTGCTATCTCCTCATACAATTCTTTTACTGATGGAAAGGCATAATCAATGTTCCATGCGGATGTTAACCGGTCTGCCTCCTTTGCCTCACCTGTATACACCAGGCAGGTCTCCACACCGGCGTTGACGCCGCAGGCAATATCTGTATAAATGCGGTCTCCCACAACCAGTGTCTCCTCCCGGGAAAAACCGGTAATCCTTCTGGAAAAATCCACCAGACCGGAGGAAGGCTTTCCAAGATACTCCGGTGTCCGGTCCGTGGCAGAAGCAAGCATCTGGCAGATGGACCCACAGTCGGGAATCATTCCAAAATCAACCGGGCACCGCAGGTCTGCATTCGTTGCCAGCCATTTCCTTGTTTTCCCCTGATCCATCAAAAGTCTGCAGGCATCCTCCAGCTTTCGGTAGGTTAATTCCGTATCGAACGCCGTCAGGACCAGCGTCACGTCCTTAATCGGTTCCTCTGTAATATGGAGTCCGCATCGTTTCAGCTCCTCTGTATAGGACTTCGTCGCCATAACAAAAATCAGGTCCTTTGCATGATGCTCTTTTAAATAGGACAGGGTATAGCTTCCCGCCGTCACAAAATCCTCCGGCTGTGCCCCGATTCCCATTCTTTTAAATTTTTCCACGTAATCCGCGGTGCTTTTTGAAGAATTATTGGTGATATAGATGCTCCTTCCGCCAATGGAACGGATATGTTCAAGAAGTTCAAAGGTCCCATCTATCACATCCTCACTGAGTGCGATGGTTCCATCAATATCAAATAAAAACAGTTTTTTCTGTTTCAGGCTCATTGCTTGCTCCTACTCTTCCAGTATTTTCAGGATTTCATTCATGGACGCCTCATATTCCTCATCAGAAGAATTTTGAAAAACCAGAAGGTCATCCTTAATCGCCGGGTCATCAAGAGGTGTTGGAATATTGAAATTAATCCCTGAAACATAGTCTTCCCAATGCTCCAGTTTCCATTTATCACGGTCTGAATTTCTTTCAATCATTCTCTGATGGCAAACCTCCACATCCGTGTCAACCCAGATGACCACCAGTCTTGTATTGTGCTTTTGAAGCCGCTCTCTCAGTGCATCCACATATGCTTTATCCCTGACTTCCCTTGTAAAAGGCGCATTGATCAGCACCTTATCATCATACTCCAAAGCCTCCATGGCAATTTCCAGAATTGCTTCATATTCATAATTTCTGATATTTTCTTCAAAAAAGTCCGAGCTGCGGTTATATTCTTCCCCCGCAACGGCAAAAATCCGCTTGGATAGAGGAATCAGGCTGTCCTTGTCCAGATAGACAATATGCTTCAGATTTTTGGCAATCTGTTTGGAAATATAGGTTTTTCCACAGGCCGGTGGGCTGGTTACCAAAATCATTTTCTTTGCTTTCATTCTCTTTTTCTTACTCATGCTCCATTATTCTCCCATGTCTAAAGTATTCAATCATCTCATTGGTCAGTGAAATTCTGGATGGATTTACCGGAATGCAGTCTCTCCTGAACCATTCCGCCTCACACAGCTCATCCTCCTCCAGCGTGATGGTATCATCTCCATCCACCTCACAGAAAAATCCTGTCAAAAGTGCTCCGGAAAAGGACCACGGCTGACTTTTATAGTAACGGATGTTCTTTACATGAAGACCGACCTCTTCAAATACCTCTCTTCTGACAGTTTCCTCCAGGCTCTCTCCTATTTCGCCATAGCCTGCAATCAACGCATAATTGCGGTAGCTGCTGTGTGTCGCCTGATATTTTGTCAGCAGAATTTTATCTTTGTCAGTCAAAGCTACAATGACGCTTGGACAGATAACCGGATAATATACCTTTCCACATGCGTCGCAGCGCATGGCGCGTTCCTTCCCATCCACAGCAAGCTTCCTGCCACAGGCTGCACAATACTGATGTCCCCGGTAAAAGGTATGCATCTGATAGCCGGTAATGCCTGCAAAGGACAGATACATCGGCTCCAGGAATCGAAACTGGTTCACCGGTTCATAGGAAAAGCCTGTCCACTCCTTTACCGTCTGTTCATAAAAGGGCATTCCCCAGAACTGCTTCTGATCAATGGAAAACAGATAAATAAAGTCCTGCAGCTTCGTTTTCACCTGTTCTCTGAACCGGGCAACTGTGGGAAACGTCACCTCATCCCCGCATCTGCCGGTCAATGCCTTTCCCTCTTTATAATATAAAACATAATCCTCCTCTGCAATGACTGCTTCCCGAAAGGTTACATCATATCTGTGTGGTGCTATATCCTGTATCATTTGTCTGTCCTCTTCCTTATCCTATCTTCTTCCTTATCATATCCTCTTTGTAATCTGACCTCCACCGGCCTTTCAATACACATTTCATCCGGCTTCACCCTGCAGCAGAATGCCACCACCTTCACTCCGTGGGCTCTTGCCCTTTTAAGTGCTTCCCCAAAGGCCGGCTGAGTCTCATAGTTCGGTTCCAGATACCTGGCCTGCTCCATCTGGATGACAAACACAATTGCACACTCATAGCCATTTTCCTTTGCTGCAATCAGCTCCTCCACATGCTTTAGGCCTCTCTGCGTCGGAGCATCCGGAAAACGTACAACGCCGTCCTCCTCTAAGGTAACGCCCTTTACCTCAATAAAAAAGGGCTGTCCGTCCATTCTCTTTCCATACAGGTCAAAACGGGAATTTCCATACTTCACTTCCCGTCTCAGCTCCCCGATGGAAAAGCTCTCCCTGTTCTCCCACAGCCATTCAAACAGCACTGCATTGGGCAGCTGGGAGTCCATATTGATAAGCAGCTCTCCCTTTTTCACTGCCACAAGATCATACAGGGTCTTACGGTCAGGATTGGAAGCCCGTTCCAGAAAAACGGTACACCCCGGCTGCAATAATTCTTTACATCTGCCTGTGTTTTTTACATGAACCGTTTCTATTTTACCATCTATTTCAACCTGTGCAATAAATCGATTGGGGCGCGACATAAATCTGCCCTCTGTTATCTTTTCATACCTCACGCTATTATTTCCACTCTGCTTCCCTTTAGTTTATCATGTTTTACTACAATCTGCTTCTCCATACGCAGCTTAAGCTCTGCCACATGGCTGATAATTCCTATGGAGCGGTTAGCTGTTGATAACTCCTGTAATGCCTCAATCGCCCGCTTTAATGCTTCCTCGTCCAACGAACCAAAGCCCTCATCCACAAACATGGCATCCAGCTCAATTCCACCTGCACTCTGGCTGATCTCTTCGCTCATTCCCAATGCCATGGAAAGAGCCGCCAAAAAGGATTCTCCTCCTGATAACGACTTCACACTGCGTCTGCCCGCATCCTGTCCAGGCTGATAGTGATCCACAACAGACAGCTCCAATCCACTCTGACTCTTTAAATTGGAGGCCTCCTCCTGTCGAACAAGCTCAAAGCGAGCGTCTGTCATTTTCATAAAATGAACATTTGCCCTTGCAATAATGCGGTCAAAATACTGTATTTGGACATAGGTTTCCAGTGTAATCTTATCATGCCCGCTAATGGTTCCATTTGCAGTACCAGCCAGCGCCGCTACCATCTGTAAACGCTGCTCCTGCCTTTTTAGCTCTGTTAGCTTTTCAGCAATACTTTTTTGAATCGCTCTGTTTCCTTCTTCCATAACATGCAGTGATTCGTAAGCCTCTGCTAACTCTGCCTTACGAGCAAGCAGTGCCTGCTTTTGAAGGGTAAGCTGCTCCAAAGATTTGATTTCCGCACTCTGATTTTCCAGCTGTGCCCTCAGCGTGTCAAGACTTGCCTCCGTTTTCTTCTTCTGATCCGAAAGCCCGTCCAGGGAAAGCTTTGCCTGCTTCTCCTTTTCCTCCATGCTTTCAACGTTTTTCTGAATGGATGCAAGCTGCGTAAGTGCTTCCTCCTTAGATTCATACTTCAACTTTTTTTGCTGTCTGTCAATCTGTTCTTTAAGATTACGGCATTTTTCCTCAAGTCCGACCACATCCTGCTTTTTTTCATTGACTGCCTGCTCCATTTTTTCCAATAAAGCCTTCTGGTCTGGGATTTCCTTTTTCAGCCGCTTCTCCTTTGCCGACAGCTTCTCCTGCTCCTGCAATGCCTTACTGATCTTAAAAAGCTTCTCCTCATTCTCCTGTCTGCACACCGCCAAAAATTCAAAGAACTCTGACAGCTGTTCTCTCCCGGTCTCAAGCTCACCCAGAAACATCTGACAGGCTTCTTTCTTCTCCTGCTCCAGTCCGCTCCACAGAACAGGCTCCTTAAGCTGTTCCACTCCGGACTGGAACAGGCTTTCCTTCTCTTTGCATAAAAGTGCTGTATTCTCGGCTTTCTTTGCCAGTTTATCACAATTCTCTTTCTTTTTCTTTAATTCCTCCTGGGTTGGCACAGCATGCTGCTCCAATCCGGCCGGCATGGGATGCACCGTAGAGCCACATACAGGGCATGGACAGTTATCCTGCAGCTTTTGTGCCAGAATTCCTGCCTGTGCATCATAAAAAACACGTTCCAGCCTGACCTGCTCTGCCTTTGCCTCGTCGGACAGTGCTGCCTCCTTCTGATAGCTCTCCTGTGCCTTTTTTCGCTCTGAAAAGAGTTTTCCCAAACTGTCCACCAACGCTATGCCACGGGAAATCTGCTCCCCGCCCTGCTTCAGAGAAGCCACTGTCCCCAAAAGTCTGGCAACCTCTGCCTGAGGGTTTCCTATTCCTTCAAGCTGCTCCTCCTTCACCCGGATTTCTTCTTTTCCTTTTTCAAGCCTTGCCCCATCAGCCTTTAGCTGTCCGGCTTTTCTGCTCATTTCCAAAGAAGCCTTACCCAGACCGCTTCGGGCCTCCTCCAGGGCATCATATTCCTTCAGTGCAGCATTCTCCAGCAAAATCTGTGTGCTAAGCTCAGACTTATTCCGGTTTTCTTCCAAAACCGCATGATAGAGTGCCTCCGCCTGCACAAGCCGTTCCCCTACAGCCTCAAGCTCAAGCTGTTCCTGTTCATACTGCTGCTGTGCCTTTTTCAACGCTGTGGTTTTTCCCAGCTCCTGGTCAACAGCTGCTATTTCCCTGTCATTTTCCTGCCGCTGATTCTGAACCTTCTGGATTTTTCCAGAAATCTCTGTTGTAATTTTTTTCAGCAGCTCCTCTGTCTCCTGTGCCAAAACAGCAGGACCTGTTTTTCTTTTTTCTTCCAGCTCTGCCTCGTAGACACTGTCAGCCGGACATACAATCTGGGAAATATACTGCGCCAGGGATGATGTCGTCCCTTCGCACTGCGCTTTCAGCTCACTGCTTTCCCGCCTGAGCTGCTCCTGCAGCCTATTATAATTGCCCGTTCTAAACAGCTCTCTGAAAATCTCGCTTCGCTTCTGCGTATCTGCCAAAAGCAGCTTTAAAAAATCTCCCTGTGCAATCATGGCGATTTGAAAAAACTGTTCTATGTTGATTCCAAGTATCTCCTTGATTTTCCTGCTAACTGCCTGATTTCCCGTAATCACACTATTATCGGGCATACTCAAAGAGGCATCCGCCTTTTCCTTTGTCCATCCCTCGCCTCTGCTCTTTGGACGGTCATACTCCGGATTTCTGGTAACCTCATATTGATTTCCATGGTAGGAAAACACCAGTGTTACATAGGTTCTTGTCTCACTTTCCGCAAGCTTGGAGCGCAGCATGGCCGGGGTTCTGTTTCCCCCGCTGCTCTCCCCAAACAATGCAAAGCTCAGTGCATCAAAAATCGTCGTTTTTCCGGCACCGGTATCTCCCGTGATCAAATATAGTCCCACATTACTAAATCTGGAAAAATCAATACATTCCACACCTGCATAGGGACCAAATGCAGACATGATCAATTTCAATGGCTTCATTTTTTCTCCCCCCAGATATCTTCCATTTTTTTCTGCAGATACTCCTCCTGCTCCTCACTCATTTTCCTTCCGTTTTGCTTCTCATAAAAATCCCCGAACAGCTCCATGGGATTCTGCTTTTTTTCACTGAGGTTCTGCAGCGAAATTCCCACACTCCTTGTCCGCTTATTATCATAGTCCAGCTTCATGATATTAGGATAAACCGCTCCAAGCTTTCCAAGCACCTGGGGGATGTCCTCTTCATCAGTCAGTGTAATCCATAAATAATCCTCCCGGGAAAGGCTGCCCTCCTCATAATACTCTCTGGCCGTTATCTCCTGGTAACTTCCTCTGATATGACGCATATCATGCAGTGGTGTCAGCTCCCTTGTTTTTATTTCCACGTTTCCCTTTTCTCTTAATGTAACAAAGGTCACTGACTTATGGTGTTTTTCTTCCGAGAAGGAATATTTCAACGGACTTCCACAATAGCGGATTTGATCACGTCCGATTCTCTGCGGTCCATGAATATGTCCAAGCGCTGCATAATCAATACCATCAAAAACCTCAAAGCTGATATCATCAAGTCCACCAACGGAAATCTCCTCCGAGTCACTGCGGCTTGCTCCCGTCAAAAACTGATGGGCTATGATAACATTTCGCTGGCTGCAGTCAAGCTGCAGGGAATCCATCACTGCTGCAAAAGCCTCCTCATAATCTCCGGCATTCACGTCCGGCAGCCAATGGTTTACAATCATGGGTTTTACAAAGGGAATCATATGAATATACAATTTTCCATATTCATCCTCAAGCTCGACCCGTTCAATTTTCCCTTCATATCTGTTTGCTATGTAAATCCGGCTCTCCTTCATCAGTTCGCGCCCAAATGCCAGCCGCTCTGCCGAGTCATGATTTCCACTAATTAAAAAAACGGGGATTTTCCTCTTTGCAATCAAAGTCAAAAACCAGTCAAACAGATTTACTGCCTCCACCACCGGGATATTCTTATCGTAAATATCCCCGGCGATCAGTATTCCATCTGGTTTTTCCTCATCGGCAAGCATTATGATCTGTCTCAGAATTTCCTTCTGATCCTCGATCATAGAGTACTCATTCACCCGTTTTCCAATATGAAGGTCCGATAAATGCATGAACTTCATAATTTTTCTCCTAGATTTCTATTCTTTTTTCAGACCTCTGTCAGTTTTTTACAAAGGCCTCCGCCCCATGTTTGCAGAGAGGGCAGATAAAATCAGCCGGAAGCTCCTCTCCCTCATAGACATAACCACATACTGTGCAGGTCCATCCTGCCGTCTTTTTTGCCTCTGGTGCAGGTTTGATATTGTTCTGATAATAGGTATAGGTAGTAGACGGAACATCTGAAAGCACCTCTGCTGCAGTCACATCTGCAATAAACATGATATGGGTTCCCAAATCCACCTTCTGCATTACCTTGCCGCTGATATAGGCATTGGTACAGTGGGTCAGATAATAAATTCCATTTTCTGCCTTCTCCTTAAAGCCCCAGCCCTCAAACTTTTCTGTATCTCTTCCGCTCTGAAATCCAAAATGTCTAAACACAGCAAAATCTGTCTGTTCAGTCAAAACAGATAAATTAAATTCATCTGTTTTCTCAATCATTTCGCAGGTTCTGTTCCCTTTGTTTACCGTGACACTGATGCGAAGCGGATCACTGGTCACCTGCATGGCAGTATTGATAATGCAGCCATTCTGTTTGCCGTCCTCTTTGGCCGACAAAACAAATAACCCATAGCTTAGCTGAAACATTGCTTTCTGATTCATATGGTTTCCTCCTTAAAGCAATCTGGCATGTCCTGATGTCTATCTATATTCTTCTATATTCTTCTATCTATATTCTTCCATCCATATCCCTTTTTTATGCTCCAGCGACGCCGGAATATCTAAAATTCTCTGATTGGAGGAGCCCCGGAATTTTAACCGGATATCCTTTTTTGCAATCTGAAACTCCCCATCGACCAGCACATCCAGATTGGATAAAAATTCATCTGTAACCTCGCATCTTGCCCTTCCACAGCCTTCCTGGGAATCTGTAGGTACACCCAACAGATCTGTTTCCAGTGTATAGCCGGTAAAACACCAGATGGATTTTTGAGGATATTCCTCTCTGACTCTTTTGACAAAGGGAAGAAGTCCCCTTTGATTTTCCGGCTCCATGGGCTCACCACCCAAAAGCGTCAGCCCCTGAATGTGGGATGGTGCAAGTGCCCTTAGAAGCATTTCCTGTACTTTTTCATCGAACTGCTCTCCATATGCAAAATTCCAGGTTTCCGGATTGAAGCATTCCTTACAATGGTGGGTACAGCCTGAAACAAACAGGGATACCCGAACTCCCGGGCCATTGGCAATGTCGGTCTTTTTTATGGAAGCATAATTCATGATTTTTCACCTGTCATTCTCTTTTTATAAATGAAGAACTCTCTCCTGAATCTCCTGGGTACGTCCCTGATTCCAGAACTGGGTTCCGATATAACCGCAGGTTCTTCTTGCCACATTCATGGTTTCCTGATCTCTGTTGCCGCAGCATGGACATTCCCATACCAGCTTGCCGTCCTCGTCCTTGACAATCTGGATTTCTCCGTCAAAACCACACTTCTGACAGTAGTCACTCTTGGTGTTCAGCTCGGCATACATAATATTGTCATAGATATGCTGCATCAGTGCCAGAACAGCATCCAGATTATTCTGCATATTCGGAACCTCTACGTAGCTGACCGCACCACCAGGTGACAGCTTCTGGAACTGCGCCTCGAAGCTCAGCTTGCTGAAAGCATCAATATCCTCTGTTACATGGATGTGATAGCTGTTTGTAATGTAGTTTTTATCGGTCACCCCTTCAATCATGCCAAAACGCTTCTGGAGACATTTTGCAAATTTGTAGGTTGTTGATTCAAGCGGTGTTCCATATAAGCTGAAATCAATGTTTGTCTCTTCTCTCCATTTTGCACAGGCATCGTTCAAATGCTGCATAACCTGAAGTGCAAATGGTGTTGCCGCCGGATCTGTATGCGATTTTCCGGTCATATATCTGGTACATTCACATAGACCTGCATAGCCAAGAGAAATTGTAGAATAGCCACCATACAAAAGCTTATCCAGGGTCTCACCCTTTTTCAAACGTGCCAGGGCACCATACTGCCATAAAATCGGTGCAACATCTGACGGTGTACCCTTTAATCTATTGTGTCTGCACATCAATGCGCGATAACACATCTTCAGTCTCTCATCCATAATGGACCAGAATTTATCAATATCTCTCTCGGAGGAGCATGCCACATCTACCAGATTTAATGTGACAACGCCCTGATTAAAACGGCTATAGAATTTTGGTTTTCCATCCTCTGTATGATAGACCGTCAGGAAGGAGCGGCAGCCCATACATGGATAGCAGTAGCCCTGCTTCAGTTCCTTCATGATTTTCTCGGAAATATAATCAGGAACCATTCTCTTGGCCGTGCATTTTGCTGCAAGCTTCGTGATATTCCAATATCTGGTTCCCTCTCTGACATTATCCTCCTCCAACACATAAATCAGTTTTGGAAAAGCTGGGGTAATATATACACCCTTCTCATTTTTAACGCCAAGGATTCTCTGTTTGAGCATCTCCTCAATGACCATTGCAAGATCATCTCTGGTCCTTCCCTCCGGAACCTCATTTAAATACAAAAATACCGTCACAAAGGGTGCCTGCCCATTGGTGGTCATAAGGGTGATTACCTGATACTGAATCATCTGAACGCCACGCTCAATTTCCTCTTTCACACGCATTTCTGCAACCAGATTGATTTTTTCTTCATCCATCGGAAGACCTGCGTCCTGAAATTCCTTGGTGACATTGCGTCTCAGCTTCTGGCGGCTCACATCAACAAACGGAGCAAGATGCGACAGGGTGATACTCTGTCCACCATACTGGCTGCTGGCAATCTGAGCAATACTCTGGGTCGCAATGTTGCAGGCCGTGGAAAAGCTCTTCGGTGTGTCAATCATAGTCTCACTGATTACAGTACCGTTCTGAAGCATATCCTCCAGATTTACCAGACAGCAGTTATGCATATGCTGTGCAAAATAATCCGCATCATGGAAGTGAATAATGCCCTCCTCATGTGCTCTTACAATATCAGGTGGAAGCAGAAATCTTCTGGTGATATCCTTGCTGACCTCCCCTGCCATATAGTCACGCTGAACACTGTTGACAACAGGATTTTTATTGGAATTCTCCTGCTTAACTTCCTCGTTTTTACACTCAATCAGAGTGAGAATCTGCTCATCTGTAGAATTAGATTTACGAACCAGGGCTCTCTTATAGCGATAAGTAATATATTTACGCGCAACCTCAAAAGCCTGCTGCTCCATAATCTGGTTTTCCACCATATCCTGGATTTCCTCCACCGATGGAGTATGGGTCATTTCCTCGCAGATCTGTTCCACGGTAAATGAAATCCGATCAATCTGCTCCGGTGTCATTCTCTTCTTCTCTGATACCTCGCGGTTTGCCTTCTGCACCGCCGCCATAATTTTGGAAATGTCGAAGCTGACTTCCTTTCCGCTTCTTTTGATAATTCTCATGAATAAACCGCCCCTCTTCTTGGCATGAGGTCCTTTTGCATGAGGTGTCGCTTTAGCGACGGAGTCCTGATGCTTTTTGTCGCTTTAGCGACGGAGGCCTGATGCCATCTTTCTTTCCAATGACTATTTCTCAAAAAATATAGGCATTCTCATCGGATGCCCATGCCTGCAAGTCACGTATTTACAGGGTTTTTTTGCAAAATCTAGTGTTTTTCCCTGTTTTCTCTACCACATGTTGTATATCAATTATATTGCACCCCCCACATAAATGCAAGATGAAAAGTAAAATAAAATTAAGAAAAATGCTTGAAATGTATCGCTACTTCGTATAACATTTTGATAGATTGCGAAAAACAGTCATACAATCAAGGAGGAACTTTACAAATGGAAATGTTATCACTGGAAAATGAGTTAAAAAGCAATGCCTACCCAGGCCGAGGAATTGTAATCGGCAAATCAGCCGACGGAACCAAGGCTGTCACTGCTTACTTTATCATGGGACGAAGCGTAAACAGCCGTAACCGTGTTTTCGTAAAGGACGGTGAGGGAATCCGCACACAGGCCTTTGACCCATCCAAGCTGGAGGACCCAAGCCTGATCATCTATGCTCCTGTTCGTGTTCTTGGAAACAAGACAATCGTTACCAACGGTGATCAGACCGACACCATCTATGATGGAATGGACAAACAGTTGTCCTTTGAACAGTCACTGCGCAGCCGTGAGTTTGAGCCGGATGGTCCAAACTACACCCCTCGTATTTCCGGTATCATGCATATTGAATCCGGCACCTACAACTATGCCATGTCTATTTTAAAAAGTAATAACGGAAACCCTGACGCATGCAACCGCTACACCTTTGCCTACGAAAATCCTGTGGCAGGAGAAGGACATTTCATTCACACCTACATGCACGATGGCAATCCGCTTCCAAGCTTTGAAGGTGAGCCAAAGCTTGTCTCTATTCCCGATGACATGGACGCATTTACCAATATGCTCTGGAACAGCTTAAATGAAGACAATAAAGTTTCCCTCTTTGTAAGATATATTGATATTGCCACCGGAAACACCGAAACAAAAATTCTCAACAAAAACCAGTAATCAACCAGAAAAGGAGTTTGACTCATGAACGAGATTCAATTGAAATATGGATGTAACCCAAACCAGAAACCATCCCGCATTTTTATGGCAGACGGAACCGATTTGCCTGTTACCGTATTAAACGGGAAACCGGGATATATTAACTTTTTAGATGCCTTTAACGGATGGCAGCTGGTAAAAGAATTAAAAGAAGCTACCGGTCTTCCTGCTGCTACCTCCTTCAAACATGTATCCCCTGCCGGAGCTGCTGTAGGCCTGCCATTAGATGACACGCTCGCAAAGATTTACTGGGTAGATGACCTGGGAGAGCTTTCTCCCTTAGCCTGTGCCTATGCAAGAGCCCGCGGTGCAGATCGTATGTCCTCCTTTGGAGATTTTATAGCGCTTTCCGACGAATGTGATGCAGATACCGCCAAATTAATCAAACGTGAAGTTTCTGATGGCGTAATTGCTCCTGGATTCAGCGAAGAAGCACTTTCCATTCTGAAGGAAAAGAAAAAAGGAAACTATAATGTCATCCAGATTGACCCCTCTTATCAGCCTGCCGAGCTGGAGCGCAAACAGGTTTATGGTATTACCTTTGAGCAGGGACGAAACGAACTGGATATCAATGGAGACCTGCTTTCCAACATCGTTACTGTAAATAAAGAAATTCCTGACAATGCTCTGATTGACATGAAAATTGCACTGATCACCTTAAAATACACCCAGTCCAATTCTGTATGCTATGTGAAAAACGGACAGGCCATCGGAATCGGTGCAGGACAGCAGTCCCGTATCCACTGTACAAGACTTGCCGGACAAAAGGCAGACAACTGGTTCTTACGTCAGTCTCCTCAGGTTATGAATCTCCAGTTCGTAGATGGTCTTGGACGTGCGAACCGCGATAACGCCATTGACGTATATATGGGTGATGAGTATATGGACGTTTTAGCCGACGGCATCTGGGAACACACCTTCAAGGTAAAGCCTCCTGTTTTTACAGTTGAGGAAAAGAAAGCATGGCTCTCTAAAAATCAAAATGTTACGCTTGGCTCTGATGCATTTTTCCCATTCTCAGACAACATTGAAAGAGCTCATAAAAGCGGTGTCGCTTACATTGCTCAGCCTGGCGGCTCCGTACGTGATGATCTGGTCATTGAATGTGCAGATAAATACAACATGGTAATGGCATTCACCGGTATCCGCCTTTTCCATCACTAATCCGTATGAATGCAGTGCTTCATAACCCTAACACAATGTAAGAGTTTGGTCTCTGGTCTGATTGGGCCAGAGACTTTTTTCTACCGGTTTTTTATCAACAAGCTTTTTATCTACCAGTTTTTTATCTACCAGCTTTTAATCATTCAGCTTACCAGATACTGGCGCATAATCTTAAGTGCATTCTTTTCCAGCCTGGAAACCTGTGCCTGGGAAATCCCAATCGTTTCTGATACCTCCATCTGAGTCTTCCCCTCAAAAAAGCGCAGTCTGATAATCTCATTTTCTCTTTCATTGAGTTTTTTCATAGCCTCAGACAATGAAATATGCTCCACCCAGTTTTCTTCCCGGTTCTTTTTATCAGAAACCTGGTCCATAACATAGAGCGTGTCTCCGCCGTCTGTATAGATTGGTTCATAAAGACTCATGGGATTTTGAATGGCATCCAGAGCATAAACAATATCTTCCTTCGCCACACCTATCTCTGTGGCGATTTCCTCCACAGATGGCTCCTTCAGGTTGGTTTTTGTCATATACTCCTTTGCATAAATTGCCTTATACGCCATGTCCTTGAGGCTTCTGGATACACGGATGCTGTTGTTATCACGCAGAAATCTGCGGATTTCTCCCACAATCATCGGAACTGCATAGGTGGAAAATTTGACCCCCAGCTCAGAGTTAAAATTATCTATTGCCTTGATCAGTCCCACGCACCCAATCTGAAACAGATCATCCACATTCTCATTACTGTTGGAAAAGCGCTTAATCACACTCAGCACCAGTCGAAGATTCCCCTCTATATACTGCTCCCTTGCCTCCTGATCTCCCTCCATGATACGCAAAAACAAAGCCTCCTTTTCTGCACTTTTCAGAATCGGAAGCTTTGCTGTATTTACTCCACATATTTCTACTTTTCCCATTGGTATGACAATCCCTCCTTTTACATCTTTTCTTAGGATTGCCATATCCTGTTCATTTATACTTCTTTACTCATCTCCCTTTTCAGTCTTTTCATAATTTTCTTTTCCAAACGGGAAATGTAGGATTGGGATATTCCCAGAAGACCAGCCACCTCCTTTTGGGTCATTTCTTCCCCATCTTCTCTGTTTAATCCAAAACGCAGATTGATGATTGTTTTTTCTCTGTCTGATAATTTTCCGATTGCAGATTTTAACACCTTCCTCTCTACCTCATTTTCGATATCCCGGTAGATGATATCCTCATCCGTTCCGAGAATATCGGATAACAGAAGTTCATTTCCATCCCAATCCACGTTTAAAGGCTCATCAATGGATACCTCCAGCTTTGTTTTATTATTTCTTCGAAGGTACATTAATATTTCATTCTCGATGCATCTGGATGCATAGGTTGCAAGCTTTATATTCTTACCTGGATTATATGTGTTAATGGATTTAATAAGACCAATTGTCCCAATGGAAATTAAATCCTCCACACCAATTCCCGTGTTATCAAATTTTTTTGCTATATATACTACCAGCCGCAGATTATGTTCAATCAAAACCGTCTTTGCATCCTCCGCCTCCTCCGTCATAAGTCCCTGTATCATCTCATTTTCCTGTTCATCCAAAAGTGGTGGCGGAAGTACCTCCGTACCTCCTATGTAATGAATTTCTCCCTGATCCATCAGAGAGGTCATTCCATTCTTTTTTAAAAATTTCATACGAAACATTCCCGGTATTGCTATCTTTAATATCATACTATTCTCTCCTGATTCGGCATAAGGTGTCACCCTTGTGACAAACTCCTGATGCCTCACTATTTTCTTCCCCTTTTTCGGGTGCTGCCCATTTCAAAGCAAAGACGGATGCAAAATAATATCGTAGCGCTGATTTTCATCAAATCTGTCAGTCACTGCACATAAAACCTTCTCACAATGCATCACCTCTAAGGCCTTTGTTCCTGTCTGCTCTGTCTCCAGTTCAATATAGTCGGACAAAAACGCTTCCAACACTCCTCTCTTCTTTCCTATGCTCGTAAAAGGAATCAGGCGGAATCCCCGCTGGCTGCTGACTGCCTCCCCCTGTAAAAGTGCTGCGGCAATCCTGCTGTTAACCAAAATGACAGGTGCCCTGCTTACAGGATCAAACAGACCGTTTCCCGTATCCATCAATCCGCGTCCCTCTGTCCTTCTTCCATTTAAGACAATTTTCACATGATAAAACCGTTTCTGTGAAAGCAGCTCCTGAAACAGCAGCTGTCTTATTTTAATGCAAAACATTCCAATAAATACAACAGCGCCTGCTCCGGTCAGCACCAGGTAACCATCTGGAAATACGCTCCTGACAAGCTGCAGCAGACCCGCTGCAGCAAAGGAAACTCCATAGTGCATCAGAAGTACTCCGCCACTTTTATGTATTTTGCCTGCCCCAAGTGCGATCATGGTACTTACCGTCGCAATAAAAACGCTTGCCAGGAATCCACAAGCCGGCTTCTCGTAGGGCATTCCCGCCAGAAGGCAGCCACAGTACAGGATACTTCCCACCGCAGACGACACTGTAACACGCCAAAAGGAAACCGGTATTTTCATCACCTTCAGACATATGTACAATATAGCTGTCTCATATAAAAGATTTACTAAAAAAACGACATCCAGATAAATGGTCATTCTGCTTTCCTCTTACTGTCCTCATTATAACGGTCTACATCTGCGTATTTTGTCGTAATGAGGTCATACAGGCATAAAATCAAATGACAAAAAAAGCCCTTCCATGGCAAACGCCACAGAAGAGCTCTTCTTCAAATCGTCATATACTATTTATTTCTCTGTAAGAAATCCGGAATTTTCAAGGACTGTGCTTCCACATTGCTTCTTACCGCTTCAGGTCTTGGCATTCCACCTACCGGCTTAATCGGTGTAACGGAAGGAATAGGGCCTGTCCCAGTTGTAGCTGAATCAAATTTAGGTACAGCTACACCCTTTGGTCTGTTTGCAGCTGTCTGCGTATGTAAAAAGCTACCATTGAGTTTATTCATAACGGTTGCACCAACCGTAGACGCCTGCTCTATTCCAGTAGCAATAACTGTTACATTACAGGAATCCGTCATAGTCTCATCATACATGGCACCAAAGATAATGTTTACATTCTCTCCTACCATATCCTGAACATATCCAACCGCATCTGATGCATCAGCAAGAGCGATATCACCGGATACGTTGATGATAACATCTGTTGCACCTGTAATTGTTGTCTCCAGCAAAGGAGATCCAACTGCCATCTTGACTGCGTCGTTTGCCTTCTCATCGCCTTTACCAAAACCGATACCAATATGGGCGATACCCTTGTCCTTCATAACAGTCTGAACATCGGCAAAGTCCAGATTGATAACTGCAGGAACATTAATTAAATCGGTAATTCCCTGAACTGCCTGCTGCAGCACCTCATCTGCCTTTTTCAACGCATCAGGCAATGTGGTACGACGGTCAACAATTTCCAGCAGCTTATCATTAGGGATAACGATCAGTGTATCAACATTTTCTCTTAATCTCTCAATTCCACCAAGTGCATTTTCCATACGGGTGCGGGCCTCAAATTTGAAAGGCTTGGTTACAACTCCTACTGTCAGGATTCCCATATCTTTTGCAATTTTAGCAACAACGGGTGCCGCTCCTGTACCGGTTCCACCACCCATTCCACATGTAACAAATACCATATCAGCGCCCTTTAATGCACTGGTAACCTCTTCAATACTCTCCTCTGCTGCCTTTTCACCAATTTCAGGCTTTGCACCGGCACCGAGTCCTTTGGTTAATTTCTCACCAATCTGTAATAATTTTGGAGCCTTACACAACTGTAAAGCCTGTTTATCTGTATTTACACCAATGAATCCAACTCCACTGATATTTTCTTCAATCATTCTATTAACAGCATTATTTCCTGCACCACCAACACCTACTACGATGATCTTTGCTGCAGTTTCTGCATCATTTGACTTAATTTCTAGCAAGAGTAGCTCCTCCTTCACACTTCCTCTAAAATCCATATACTTTATCATATAATTATTTACGGAAATTATCAACCTATTTTTTTATTTTCTTACAGTTTTCTTACAGTTTTCTCAATTAAAGTTTCAAACTGACTTAATCCGGTTCAAAAGTGAGTGTGTTTGTGTTCTCGCCGAATTCTGTCATATCCAAAACACCACTTTTCCCTTCCAGCTTTGGCACAATGGTAGAAAGCTGCATGATTTTTTCATCTATATTCTTTCCCCCGCCAATCTTTATACGGGCCTGTCCAAAATATAATGTGACCTTCATCGATGCGTCAAAATAAATCTTCTGTGCCATAATATCATACTTTGTCAAAAGCTGAGTCAGATTCAGTATTTCCTTAAAAACTCCGGAATCCTTCACCGGAAGCTTTTCATACAACGTCACATGATCAAAGGCAAGGCCTGTGATTTCAGGCACACCCTCGGTGCCCTGTGGGGAGCTCTCTACAACAATTCCCTCCCTGTCAAAATACATGTAGCTGCCAAGGTAGGAAACACAGCCCGCAAGGCTCTTTTCATACACATGGATTTCAATGCTGTCCGCACCTGTGACTTCAACATCCATGGATTCCACAAAGGGAATGTTTTTAATGGATTTATTTCTGTATTTTGCAGAGAGAAGCAACGAATTATCCTTTACTCCTCCCTCCAGAATCATATCCTTGATTTCCTGCTCCGAGTAATGCTTATTTCCCGTAACCTTGACCTTTGTAACCCGGTAGTGAATAAGAACAAACGATATGGCAGCCAGCAGGACAACTAATACGGCTGCCACAGCGATCAAAATTTTCTGTTTTCCGGTAAACCTCTCATACTCATGTTTCATATATCATCCTCAGTTCTGCTTTCCTTTTTCAAAGGGAACCTTTTGAACATTTCCTCCCAGTGCACGCAGATCCCTGCAAATGTCCTCATAGCCTCTTTCGATGTATTCACATCCAAGCACCATCGTCTCTTTGCCGGCTGCCAATCCCGCCAGCACCAGTGCAGCGCCTCCACGCAGCTCCTCTGCGGTTACCACCTCTCCATGAAGCTGCCTGACACCACAGACCATTGCCCGGTGTCCCATGACATGAATATCTGCCCCCATGTGCGTCAGCTGCGAAACAATCCGAAACCGATTTTCAAAAATCGTCTCTTCAATCAGGCTGCAGCCCTCTGCCAGACAAAGTGCTGCCATAAAGGCAGACTGCAGATCTGTCGGAAACCCCGGATACACTCCTGTTTTCAGATTCGGAACAGACCTGTAGGAATGTTCACTTCCAACGCAGATCCAATCCTTCGAGGAAGCAATGTCAGCTCCCATTTTCTCAAGCACCTGCAGAAACCCCTGCATCTGTGAGACCGGTGCGTGATTCAATGCTACCATGCCACCAGTCATGATTCCGGCCAGAAGGTAAGTTCCCGCCACAATGCGGTCCGGCATAATGCTGTATCCTGTCTCCTCCAGCCGCTCTACGCCCTGAATAATAATCCGTTCTGTTCCCATACCAAAGATTTTTGCACCGGCGTGATTTAAAAAGCTGCAAAGCTCCACAATCTCCGGTTCTCTTGCACATCCGTAAAGGACGGTAGTTCCCTCTGCAAGCACAGCAGCAAGAATCACATTCTCTGTTGCCCCAACACTGGGAAAGGAAAGGCGTATGGTTTCTCCGACCAGCCTGACAGCGCTGGCCCTTATCTTATCCTGCTCATCACTGAAAACAACACCCATCTGTTCCAGTGCTTTTTTATGAAGATCAATGGGACGTTTCCCAATGACACAGCCACCGGGATATTCAATGGTGATTTCTCCCGCTCTGCCAAGCATTGCTCCCAGAAGCATCAGCGAAGAGCGCATGACCTGTGCATGCTCTCCCGGAAAAACAGTTTCACTGATATCGCCTGCGTCAATACAAATTCGTCCATTTTGCTGCGTCACCTTACACCCCACATGGGCGAGAAGCTTCAGCATATGATCAATGTCGGAAATTCTGGGACAATTCTCAATAACAGTTCTGCCCTTCACTAAAAGTGTCGCAGCCAGAACCGGAAGTGCTCCGTTCTTTGATCCCTGCACATCTACTTCCCCGCACAGGGTATTTCCTCCGCATATATGAATTGCATCCATATTCACCATCCATTCGTGAATATCATCTATTCTAATATATGCGCGCTCTCTTCAATCGTGCCTTAACTTTTTGTGAACCCTTACCCCACATCTCTCAATCGAATCTGCCGCGAAACATTTAAGACCAGCCCCATCTCTGCCATCAGGAACATAATAGAGGAACCTCCGTAGCTGATAAAGGGAAGGGATATACCCGTATTAGGCATAGAGTTTGTCACAACGGCAATATTCAGAATAACCTGAATCGCCAGATGCGCCATAACTCCGGAGACAAGCATGGCACCAAATAGGTCCTGGGCATTGTTGGCAATGACCATACATCTCCAAATCAGCAGAATAAACAACAAAATAATAGCAAAGGCCCCAAAAAGCCCAAGCTCCTCACAAATGATGGAAAAAATCATATCATTCTGTGCCTCAGGCAGAAATCCCAGCTTCTGCATGCTGTTTCCAAGGCCCTTTCCAAAAATCCCACCGGAGCCGATGGCATAGAGTGCCTGAAGTGTCTGAAAACCGGTTCCGGAGGAATAGGCCTCCGGGTCAAGCCACGCTCTGATACGCTGAAGACGGAACTCGCCGCCTTCCCCGCCTCTTGTGGCAATCATAATCACAACTGCGGCCAGGGCTGCTACCACCAGCACAATTATAATGTATTTTTTATAATCCTTATCTGCAATAAAAAGCATTACCGCTGCAATACCACCAACGATAATCGCAGAGCTCAGGTTATTTGTAATCTGCCACAGCATCAGCGCATAAATACCGGGAACTGCCAGAATAATCAGCATACCCTTTATGCTTCCAATCTGTTTACGGTTGATTTTCTGAATCAGAACAGCTGTCAAAAGAATCACTTCAATTTTAACAACCTCAGCCGGCTGAAGGGACATTGGACCAAGACGAATCCATCTGGTAGCACCATTGGCAGAAATACCCAGTGGAGATTTAACCAGTATAATCAGTACAAAGGATACAATTGCTCCCAAAAGAGCATACTTTTCCCAGCGATGATAATCAATCAGTGTTGTAGCCGCCATAACAATCACACCAAGTCCAATTGCCAGCAGCTGCTTTTTTAAATAATAAACAGAATTTCCAAAAGTCATTTCCGCCTCATAGGAGCTGGTGGAATAAATCATAACCAATCCAAAAATGATAATAAAGACTACTACAAAAAGAAGCGTATAATCAAAGAAATTCTGACCGTTCCGTTGTCTTTTTCTTCTAGAAGACATCATTTACCCCCTCACCCTGGCATTTATAATGCCAAAAGTCCTACCAGACAAAGAATCGCTGTCACAATGGAAAATACCAGAACGACTTTTGTCTCCTTCCATCCACAAAGTTCAAAATGATGATGGATCGGAGCCATTTTGAAGATTCTCTTTCCACCGGTCAGCTTAAAATAAGAAACCTGCAGGATTACGCTCACAACCTCCGCAAGATAAATAAATCCAACAATCACAATAAAAAACTGAAGCTGCATGGTATAGGCACAGGCCGCCACAAAGCCTCCCAATGCCAGCGAACCGGTGTCTCCCATAAACACACTGGCAGGATAGCCGTTAAACAGCAGAAAGCCAAGCAGTGCCCCCACTGCTGCACAGGTAATCGGTGTAATCTCTGCACCTGTTCCAATGGCACATACTGTAAAAAATGTCGCCACAAGAATTGTCACACTGGTTGCCAGTCCATCCAGTCCGTCTGTAAAATTCGTTCCATTGACTGTTCCAATTACCACCAGAAACATCAGCGGAATATTCCAAAAGCCAAAATCAATATAATGTCCGCTCCAGAAAGGAATTTTCCAGGCAAGACCAATATCGGTATAGTGATATAGATAAAAGGCAAAAATGGCTGTTACAACAATCTGCAGGCCCATTTTCTGCCATGCGCGAAGACCCAGTGATCTTTTTAATACGACCTTAATATAGTCATCCAGAAAGCCGATCAGTCCAAAGCCCAGCGTCAGAAACAGAATAGGCATAATCCTTGGATAATCCTTCATATAAAAAAGCGAAGTAATTGTCAGTGCTGTCAAAATAAGGATTCCACCCATGGTAGGTGTCCCTGTCTTTTTCAAATGACTCTTTGGTCCCTCATCCCGAACGGTCTGACCAACCTTCAGTTTGTGAAGAAACGGAATCATAAAAGGTCCCAAAATCACGCTGATTGCAAACGAAATAAGTGTCGGTATAATAATTTCCTGATACATAGCAAGCTCTGTCCTTTCTTTATCCACCGTTAATTATAACGGATTCTATCCAAATAGGGAAGAATATTTTCATATAGTTTCTTCACTACAGGTGCCGCAATCTGTCCTCCATAGTATACACCCTGGGGATTGGTAATGATACACAGCGCAATCACCTTCGGTTCTCCCGCCGGTTCAAATCCAATAAAGGAAGCAATGTATCTTCCACTTCCTCGCGGAAGTGTCTGACTTGTAGCTGTTTTTCCACCGATGGAATAGCCTTCTATATAAGCCTTCTTTCCTCCGCCCTCTGAGACAACCTTTTCCAGCATAAACCTGAGTGTTTCGGAGGTTTCTTCCGAAATAATGTGCTCCCGGGAAGCAAATGTTAAATCGGAGCCTGCTCCGGTTTCCGTATCCGTCACGCTTTTTGCCAGATGGGGCGTCACCCTTGTTCCACCGTTAACCAGTGAGCTGATTGTTGTAATCAGCTGAATGGGCGTAATCTGAAAGGACTGGCCAAAGGAAACCGTAGCCAGCTCCACCAGGCCCATATCCTCCTTTTTGTGCATGATAGTCCCTGCCTCACCCGGTAAATCTATGCCAGTTTTATCCTTCAGGCCAAACTGCTCAAAATAGGAATAATACCGGTCAATACCAACTCTTAATCCTACGTTTACAAACACCGGGTTACAGGAATTCATAGTCGCCGTCAGAAAATCCTCCGCGCCATGTCCCTGGGTTTTATGGCATCGAATCTTTCTGTCCTCCACAATACAGAACCCGGGGCAGGAAAACTGGTCCTCCAGTGTAACAACGCCTGATTCCAGCCCTGCCGCCGCTGTAATCACCTTAAATGTGGACCCCGGCTCATAGGTATCATTGATGCAGCCATTTCTCCACATTCTGTTTGCCGCTTCCGTGCTGTTTCCCGATACCTGTGCCAGAATTTCTCCGGTTCTTTCTCCATATACTGCCTCAATGTTAAAAGGATCATTCAAATCATACTCCGGGACATTGACCATAGCCAGTATTTCTCCGTTTTGCGGATTCATAACAATAAAGGATACATTTTCTGCCTCCTTTGCCTCCATGGCCTGGTATGCAAGCTGGGTGGCGTAGGTCTGAATATTCATATCGATGCACAGCGTCAGGTCGTTTCCTACCACCGGTTCAATTCTTCCCTCTCCTGCGGCATCAATTTCCACACCCTTTGCGTCCGTAATGGTCAAAATAGTTCCATTCTTTCCCTTAAGATAATTTTCATATTCGACTTCAAGTCCAATAATTCCCTGGTTATCCCCGCCGGTAAAGCCCAATATCTTGCTTGCCAGTGAAGAACAGGGATAAAAGCGTTTATAATCCTCGTCCACTTTTACCCCTGCCATGTTCATTTTTCTGATCTTATCTCTTGTTTCTTTTGCTACATTACTCTTTATTCTTTCAATGGATGTATTCTTTTCCACCCGCTTTCTCACGTCCTCCTCCTTCAGCTCCAGAACACTGCTCAAAACGTTGATGACATTTTCAGCATCTGCAATCTGCGAATGAATGACAGAGATGGTACACACCGTCCTGTTGTCCGCCAGAATAACACCGTTGCGGTCCAGAATTTTCCCTCTTGCGGCCTTGATTTCACGCTCTCTCTCGTGAAGCTTCTGTGCCTCTTCCATATAGTATTCCGAACAGTTCACCATCAGATAAACAATTCTTGAAAACAACACCATAATGGAAACAAGTGACAGAAAGAAGAATACAACAATTTTCTTTTTATGATAAGTCAGATATCCTCGCAATGGAAACCCTCAAAATTTTCTTATTACTAATTTATTAGGTTTTCCGTAAGATATGCCTTATTCTCCGCCTTCGTTCCCCTCTTCAATACCATTTGCGTTATCATCCACAAGAGCCCCGATACCACCAAGATCTGATGAGGTATCATCCACAGGCTCGTAGGTGGACGGATTCAAAAGCTCGCCTGTCGTTGGATCAATTGCATATCCTGTAGCAGGATCCATGGTAACCTCCGGTGTTTTTGGCTCCTCATCCTCTGACTGATCCTCTTTCTCTGTGTCGTCTCCCGTCAGCTGGTCCAGAATATTTCCTCCGTTTAAAATGCCCAATTCCTTCAGATGCTCCTCATCCTCAGGCGTGATTTCCTCAGTACGGAACACCTGCATATAAGGCAGTACCTCTGTAAAAATGTTTTTGGCAATATCCTGTGCAAAGGAAGAATGCGGCTGACTGTCCACATTTGGGGAATCAATGACCACGTATACAACCACCTGTGGATCGTCCTGAGGTGCAAAGCCTACAAAGGATACCACATAATTCTCGGTTCCACGGGGATATTTCTCAGAGGTTCCTGTCTTTCCACCAATACGGTAGCCCGCCGGCACCGCTGCAGTTCCGGTTCCAATAGAGCAGACATTTCCCAAATATTCTCTCATTCTGTCTGAGGTTGTCTCAGAAATTGTCTGTTTCAGGATTCTCGGCTCAATTTTTTCTACCGTTGCACCATCTGCATTTCTGATCTCACTTACCATGTGGGGCTGATAATAATAGCCGCCATTGACAATCGAGCAGAATGCACTGCAAAGCTGAATCATGGTCACGTTATAGCCCTGTCCAAAGGTGGAAATTGCCAGATCAGACGTCGCCATGTTATCCGGGTCATAAACCAGTGTATTGGTTCTGGCTTCACCTGCCAGATCAATATTGGTTTTCAAGCCTATATTAAAGCCTGCCAGATACTTCATTAACGTGGCATTACCCATGGCAGAACCTATCTGCATCAGGGCAACGTTGCAGGATTGCTCCAATGCTCCGGAAACCGTCAGCATTCCATGTCCCACACGTTTATGACAGTGAATCTGATGTCCTCCGACCTCAAGGACACCACCGCAGTAATAGGATTCATCTCCTGTAATCACCCCACTGTCCAGCGCTGCGGAAATGGTCATGGACTTCGCTGTAGAACCCGGCTCATAGGTATCTGAAATACAGAAATTTCTCCAAAGCTCATTCAACGCATCATAGTAGGTATCATCATCCATGGCCGCAATCTGCTCTGGTGTATACAGTCCATTTTCGCTGAGAGATCTGGGATTGTTCAAATCAAAGGTCGGATAGCTTGCCATGGCCAGAACATCACCATTCTTTGGATTCATGACAATTACCCCGGTATTATGACTTCCCTTTTCTCCGGCACGGAAGGCATTGGTCCCCTCATGCTCCTGATTCCACTGCAAAATATATTTTTCCACAATGCTCTGAATGTTAGCATCAATCGTCGATACAATGGTTTTTCCATCTGTGGCAGATTTGGTACTTCTCTCAAGCATTGAGCCTTCCGTCAAATACCCGTATTCTCTTCCATTTGTTCCATTCAGTGTATCATTATAATACTCCTCCAGTCCAAAGGTTCCTGTATTTCCATCGACTGTAAAACCGATGGCGTCACATGCCAGACTGCCATATGGATAGATACGCTTATATTCCTCTTCAAACCAGACACCGGTAATCAGAGGGTTTTCCTTTACATCGGCCATCATTGTCTGAAATGGCTCAATCTGCTCATAGGTCAGCTGCTTTGCCACAACATAATACTGGTCAGATGGATGATTATCCAGATAGTTTTTAATGGTGTCAATATCCAGATCAAAGCAGGTATCAAGTGCTTTTAATGTTGCGCTCTCCGCCCCCTTTTTTTGAAGTATCAGCTTGGCATCCAATACCAGGTTGTAAACCTTCTCGCAATATGCCAGCTGGCTTCCCTGTGCATCCAGAATATCTCCGCGCTTGAACGGAAGTACTGTACTATTGTAATTCTGCTGGGATAAGATCTGTTTTTTATAGGTTTCTCCGTTATTCCGATTGATTAAGATCAAACGAATACTCAAACCAATGAAAGCCAGTAATACAAATGCTAAAAGTATTACCAGCTTCTTTTTCATGGAGGGGAGGAACTTCTTTACATTTTCCTCTCCCGTATTTTCCCGTCTGTCTATGCGTTCCACGGAACGCCGCTCCGGATTATTCCGGGCATTGATACTCCGAATATTATTACTTCTGCGTGTATTTCTACCTGGCATATTTATTACCTTCATATCCTTCACTTCATTTTTTGCATCAAAAATCCGTCTTAAGACTTTTTAAAAAACAACATTTTTTTATTAAGGCATGTCCTGATACTGTCTCACATAATCGTCTCCCTTGGTTTCAACAGAGACAATCTGTCCTTCCTTGGCATACTGCATACCCAGCTCATTGATTGCCACATCCTTGACATGGTCTAAATCAACAGAGCTGATGATTCGGCTGTACTCTTCATCATTGGACATTTTCATTGCGTTGAGCTGACTCTCTTTGGCGGCAATGCTCTCACTGAGAGAAGTATTCTGCGCCTGCATGCTGATATATCCGATTAAAACTGCAGATGTGAAGCATACTGCTGCAATAAGGGAAAACACATAACCCACATTCATGTGCGTCGCTTTCTCTCTGTTTCTTCTTGTTGCATGGCTTACTCTTGTAAGCGGTGCTTCCTCAATTTCTCTTCTTACGTCCAAGGAGCGTACTACGGAACCATCCACATAGTATCTTCCACTTTTAACAGCACTGCTGCGTCTGCTATTTCTTCGTCTTCCCTGACCTGTTGCCATATCTCTCACCCTTTTTTCATAAAATTCACTTTTCAGCTTCTTTTCCTGTAATTATGCTCTCTCAAAAACGCGAAGCTTTGCGCTCTTGGAGCGACTGTTCTCTTCCAGCTCTTCTTCTGATGGAAGAATTGGTTTTCTTGTAATGACTTTTCCCATTGGAACCTTTCCACACCTACACACCGGAAAATTTGGTGGGCAGGTACACGGATTCTCTTCTTTTCTAAATATAGACTTCACAATGCGGTCTTCCAGCGAATGGAAGGTAATAATACAGATTCTTCCACCCGGATTTAAAAAAGTAATCATCTCCTCCAGTGAATTCTTCAATACATCAAGTTCTCTGTTACATTCAATACGAATTGCCTGAAATGTCCTTTTAGATGGATGTCCACCTTTTTCTCTCATTTTGGCAGGAATTGCAGCCTTAATGATTTCGTTGAGCTCATAGGTTGTTTCAATCGGCTTCTCTTCTCTTGCCCTGACAATATGCTTGGCAATGTTATTTGCAAACTGGTCTTCCCCATAATCACGGATAATTCTTGCCAGCTGAGCCTGTGGATAATCGTTGACGATTTCTCTGGCACTGATTGGCTGTCTTGTATCCATCCTCATATCAAGTGCTGTATCATACTTATAAGAAAAACCTCTCTCAATGGTATCAAGCTGATAGCTGGAAACTCCTAAATCAAGTAAAATACCATCTACACCGGTAATTCCCATTTCCCTGCAGGCACTTACCGCATTTTCATAATTGTTGCGGATAATTGTCACATGCTCGTTATATTCTTTTAATCTCTCTCCGGCTGCTTCGATAGCTGCTGCATCCTGATCGATTCCAATCAGTCTGCCTGCCCCCTTAAGTCTGCTGGCAATTTCAAAGGAATGTCCGCCGCCGCCTAAGGTTCCGTCTACATATATGCCTTCCGGCTTTATCTTCAGTTCAGTAATTGTTTCCTGTAATAAAACAGATTTGTGTGAAAATTCCATGTTTAACTCCTAGAATGTAATGCCATAAGATGACAGCTGTTCTGCGATATCATTGATATCATCAAAAGCTGAAATATCTTCCCACTTCTCTTTGTCCCAAATTTCAATGTGTCCGCCGACTCCGGCTAACACCACATCCTTCTCCAGTGCTGCATGCTCTCTCAGCACACCCGGAATCAGGATTCGTCCCTGCTTGTCCAACTCGACCTCACTTGCTCCTGAGATAAAGAAACGTTTTATCTTACGAACATTTGCTTCCAGATCGGAAGCTCCTACCAGTTTGTCAATGAAGGCATCAAACTCGTATCTTTCAAATGCAAAAAGGCATCCCTCCAGGCCCTTTGTGATCACAAACTCATTACCGAGCGTCTCACGGAACTTTGAAGGAATGATCAGTCTGCCCTTGGCATCAATTGTATGATTGTATTCGCCCATGAACATAACAAATCACCTGCCTGACTGCCCTTGTGAATTTTCCACAATGCCTCACACTAATCCTCTACTTCGTGGCACTTTCCACCACTTTTCACCACTTACGATTAATAATAGACCAGTTTTAGGGATTTGACAAGGATTTTCAGGCAAAAAAATAGCACCCCGTAACAAATTTACGAGGTGCTTTTTGTGTATTTTTACCTAAATTCTACATCTTGTGCCTAATGCACATTTATGTACTATATCTGACAATTCTATAAATTCTCTTTTATCAAAATGTAAAAATTTGGAATTTAGACATTGAAGCGGAACAGAATAACGTCCCCATCCTTTACCACATAATCTTTGCCTTCCATACCAACAAGACCTTTTTCTCTTGCTGCTGACAGAGAACCAAACTCTAATAAATCTTTGTAGTTAACCACCTCAGCTTTAATAAAGCCTCTCTCAAAATCAGTGTGAATCTTACCCGCAGCCTGAGGTGCTTTCGTTCCCACTTTAATGGTCCATGCTCTTGTCTCATCCTCTCCGGATGTCAAGAAGCTGATTAATCCCAGTAATTTATAGGATGCTTTAATCAGTTTTTCAAGACCGGATTCCTTCAAGCCCAGGTCCTCTAAGAACATTGCTTTTTCATCATCATCCAGCTCTGCAATTTCCTGTTCAATCTGAGCGCAGATTACAAAAACCTCACTGCCCTGGGTTGCCGCAAATTCTCGAACCTTGGCAACTCCTGCATTGGCAGCTCCATCATCTGCCAGATCATCCTCTGCAACATTGGCTGCATAGATAACCGGTTTCGCTGTTAACAGATTATACTCTGCAAACCATGCTTCTTCATCTTCATCCTCTGTCTCAAAGGTAATTGCCATCTCGTCATTTTCCAGATGAGCTTTGATTCGCTCCAACAAAGCAAGCTCTTTGGCAAGTGTCTTATCCATTCTTGCGCCCTTGCTTGTCTTGGCAATTCTTCTCTCTAAAATTTCCAGGTCGGAAAAGATAAGCTCCAGGTTGATGGTCTCAATATCACGCATTGGATCAACGCTGCCATCCACATGGATTACATTGGTATCCTCAAAGCATCTTACCACATGTACAATCGCATCCACTTCACGGATGTTGCTTAAGAACTGATTTCCAAGTCCTTCACCCTTGGATGCACCTTTTACAAGACCTGCAATATCAACAAACTCAATGACTGCATTGGTTACTTTT
Source organism: uncultured Lachnospiraceae bacterium (assembly GCA_964619485.1). Classification (GTDB taxonomy): domain Bacteria; phylum Bacillota; class Clostridia; order Lachnospirales; family Lachnospiraceae; genus UBA2882. The sequence continues at coordinate 6,646 of CAZUCI010000004.1, read as the reverse complement.
TTAGAATGATACATATCTCCCAACAGTTTTAATCTCTCATCTGGAACAGGAACGATTCCCACATTTGGATCAATGGTACAGAATGGATAGTTTGCTGATTCTGCGCCTGCCTTTGTCAGGGAATTAAATAGAGTACTCTTTCCAACGTTTGGTAAACCTACGATTCCTAATTTCATATAATCTATATCTCCTTTATTAAAGCCCTAATTTTACGGGTTTTTTATTTATCTGTCTTTGTTACTGCATAATGTTATAAAAGCTCGATACAATCGTATATTTTAACATATTCTTTGCATCTTTGGTAGTCCTATCTTTCTTTTCGTTGGCATTTTCGTTGGCATACCTTTCTTTTCGTTGAGCAATTT